>JBFWKS010000091.1:0-13491 GCA_050252545.1 Solirubrobacteraceae bacterium | reverse complement strand
CCTCGAGGTAGTACTAGACCTCGCGTCGGGAGAGCAGCGGGTTCATCGGCACCACGACCGCGCCGAGCCGCAGCGCACCGTAGTACGCGAGCGGGAAGTGCGGCACGTTGGGCAGGAGGATCGCGACGCGGTCGCCGGGCCCGACGCCGAGGCCCTTGAGCAGGCCGGCGACGCGCTGGCTCGCGGCCTCGATTCCTCCGTAGGGCAGGGCCAGGTCGTCGAGGCGGATCGCGATCTTGTCGGGGTGCTCGGCCGCGGTCGCGGTGAGGAGGGTGGCGAGGTTCGCATTGGTGGTGAGGCTGGCCATGCGCCCCATCCTCCCACCTGGCACCAGCCCACGGAAAGGGACGAGCCCAAGGATTCGCACGCCAGGGTTGTGGCGGGACGACAGAAGCCGGCCGTCCCACCCGTGATCGTGAGGCTGGCCGGAGAGCGGGTCATTTCGCCGTCGCCCGACGACGGTCGGGCGACCCGCTGTCCGTCGCGGGAGGGCGATCGGTCGTCGGTGCCATAGCGGGTCGTTCCACCGTCGCCCCACGACGGTCGGGCGACCCGCTCCCACTCCGATCGTCGGCGTCCTGACCGGTCAGCCGGCCTGCCAGACGGGCGGATCTGGCTCCCCGGTGAATGCGGCCAGGCGGGCGTCGACCTCGGGCGCGCGCGACTCGGGATCCGGTGCGTCCTCGGCCGCGAACCGCCACGCCGCCGATGCGAGCTCGCGCAGGTCGACGTACAGCGACTCGGTCGGGTCATCCGGCGGGCCGTAACCCGCGCGGGCGGCCTCGAGCCAGGCCGGGTCGCCGCCGTAGCGGCGCACGTGCAGGGCGGCCGGTGCGAGGTCCCACGGGCGGGGGCCCCGGCAGAGCAGATCGAAGTCCAGCAGGACCGGTCCGTCGGCCCCGACGATGACGTTGCCGGGGTGCGCGTCGCCGTGGATGACGCGGTGGTCGGCCGGCGCGGCGGCGATGCGCACGTGGAGGTCGCCCAGGACCCGCTCGAGGCGATCGGCCTCGGCCGGGCGGAACGCCGGGTTGCCGCGCAGACCGGCGATGCGCGCCCCGATCAGGTCCCACTGCGGCCACGGCGGCAGCGACCGGTCGTAGTCGTCGGTCGCCCGGTGGAACGCGCGCAGGAGCTCCCCGAACGCCCGGCCGTCGACGACGACGCGCGGATCGTGGTCGACCCAGTGCCAGAGCGTGACGACGCGATCGTCCACGACCGCGGGCGCGTCCGCGGCCGGGCGGACGGCGGACACACCACGGTCCTCGAGCCATCGGGCGATCTCCAGCTCGCGGGCGGCGGCCTCCACGGGGTGGCCGGACGGAGCGACGCGGGCAACGACATCGCCGACGCGGAAGCTCGCGTTCGTGCCCAGGCGCAGGAGCCGCGCCGGGGCGTGCCCGAGCCCCAGCTCTCGCCGGGCCGCCTCGACCAGTGCGGAGGCGACCTCGCGGTCCCAGGGACGACGTCGACCCGCGCTCATCGGGAGATGGTCGCGGATCCGGGCGACGCGCCCCGGCGACGGGGCTCGCGGCCGGTCCTGCGCGGCCCTCGGCCGCCTCGGGTGCCCGGATGGCGTGCGTCGCTCTCGCCCCTCGTCCTCCGCCCTTCGATCTCCCACCCTTGAGTCACAGGATCTGAGTCCGCTACACTCATGTCATTGCATCGCGAGCACTGCCGAAGTGCTGCGTGACGCCCTCCCCAGACACTCCCGCTCCGACAGGCGAGACCATGACCCAGACGCTCCTGCTCATCCCCCTGGACGACGTCGTCGTCTTCCCCACGATGGACGTCACGCTGCCCGTGGACCCCGGCGAGGAGGAGCGCGTGCTGCTCGTCCCCCGGATCGACGGGGAGTTCGCGTCCGTCGGCACGATCGCCCGGGTCAAGCGCCGCGTGCGCCTGCCCGGCGGCGCCCACGGCGCGCTCTTCGAAGGCGAGGCGCGCGGCGTCGCCGGCGCCGCACAGACCGACGACGGCGGCGAGCTGCGCGTGACCGTCGAGGAGCACCCCGACGACGTGCCCGTCGACGGCCACACCCGCGAGCTCACCCGCACGCTCCGCGCGACCATCGAGGAGATCCTCCAGCTGCGCGGCGACGACGGCTCGGTGGCCACGATCCTCCGCGCGATCAAGGATCCGGGCGCGCTCGCCGACGCGCTGGGCTACGACCCCGAGCTGACGACCGAGCAGAAGGTCGAGATCCTCTCGACGCTCGACGTCACCGAGCGGCTGGAGCGGGCCACCGAGCTCATCGGCGAGCGCCTGAGCGACCTGCAGCTGCGGCGCAAGATCCGCGACGACGTGGACTCCGGCGCCCAGAAGCAGCAGCGCGAGTACCTGCTGCGCAAGCAGATGGATTCGATCCGTCAGGAGCTCGGCGAGGACGAGGGCTCGGTCGTCGACGAGTACCGCACGAAGATCGCGGACGCCGGCATGCCGGCCAAGGTCCGCGAGCAGGCCGACAAGGAGCTCGCGCGGTTCGAGCGGATGGGCGGCGAGGGTGCCGGCGAGGCCCAGATGATCCGCAACTACCTGGACTGGCTGCTGGCCGTCCCGTGGGGCGAGCGGTCGGAGGAGAACCTCGATCCCACCCACGCCCGCGAGGTCCTCGACGCCGACCACTTCGGCCTGGAGGACGTCAAGGACCGGATCGTCGAGTTCCTCGCCGTGAAGAAGCTGCGCCGCGACCGCGGGCTCGATCCCGTCGGGGCGCCCGAGGACGCGGCGATCGCCGACGCGACCGCGGTCGCCGACGGCCCGGACGCCTCCCCGACCGGGGCCGCCACCCCCACCGACCGGACCGACGGCACCGACGGCCCGTCGGTGCCGGCCGACGACGCGCCCGCGACCGACGACGAGCCCGCCACGCCGCGTCGCCCCGTGGACCCGCGCCGCACCGGCGGCACGATCCTGACGCTCGTCGGGCCTCCCGGCACCGGCAAGACGTCGATCGGCGAGTCGGTGGCCCGCGCCACCGGCCGCGAGTTCGTGCGGATCGCCCTGGGCGGCGTGCGCGACGAGTCCGAGATCCGCGGCCACCGCCGCACGTACATCGGGGCGCTGCCCGGTCGGCTGGTCCGCGCCCTGCGCGACGCCGGGACGATGAACCCCGTCGTCCTGCTCGACGAGGTCGACAAGGTCGGCGCCGACTGGCGGGGCGACCCCTCGGCGGCGCTGCTGGAGGTCCTGGACCCGGCGCAGAACCACAGCTTCCGCGACCACTACCTGGACGTCGAGCTCGACCTGTCGCAGGTGCTGTTCCTCGCCACCGCCAACAGCCTGGAGACGATCCCCGCGCCGCTGCTGGACCGGATGGAGGTCATCCCCTTCGACGGCTACACCGTGCTGGAGAAGACCGCGATCGCCCGCGACCACCTGGTGCCGCGCCAGCGCGACGCCAACGGCCTGCGCCCCGACGAGCTGCAGGTGAACGACGGGATCCTGCGCACGGTCGTGGACGAGTACACGCGGGAGGCCGGCGTGCGTCAGCTGGAGCGCCAGATCGGGACACTGCTGCGCAAGACCGCCACCGAGATCGCATCGGGCAAGGCGACCGCACCGGTCACGATCGACCTGGACCGCGTCCGTGACGCACTGGGCCGCCAGAAGGTCTTCCACGAGTCGGCGGCGCGCACGGCGGTGCCGGGCGTGGCGACCGGCCTGGCCGTGACCGGTGCCGGTGGCGACGTGCTCTTCGTCGAGGCCACGCGGGTGCCGGTCCCGGGGAGCAAGGGCAAGCTGCAGCTGACCGGCCAGCTCGGCGACGTCATGAAGGAGTCCGCCCGGATCGCCCTGAGCTGGGTGCGCGCCAACCAGGAGCGGCTGGGCATCGACCCTGCCAGGTTCGAGGACGCCGAGTTCCACGTCCACGTGCCGGCGGGCGCGATCCCCAAGGACGGTCCGTCGGCGGGCATCACGATGGTCACGGCGCTCGTGTCGCTGCTGACCGGCCGGCCCGTCAAGCACACCGTCGGGATGACCGGCGAGGTCACCCTGCAGGGTCGGGTGCTGCCGATCGGCGGACTCAAGCAGAAGAGCCTGGCGGCGCACGCCGCGGGCCTGACCGACATCGTCATCTCCGAGCGCAACCGCGGCGACGTCGATGACGTCCCGGACGAGGTCCGCGACGCGGTGACGTTCCACCCGACGATGAACCTCAGCGAGGTGCTCGACATCGCGCTCGAGGAGCGGGTGGCCGAGGTGGCGCAGGTCGCGTAGGGGACGCCGCACCGCGTCGGTAGCGCCGAGGGGCCCCGGGCATCCGTCCGGGGCCCCTCGCGCGTCCGGGGCCTTGGCGCGCCGCGGCCGGAACCTCGAACGCGCGGCGTGTTCGGACCAGCAGCGTCCCGACCAGCGAGACCACGCAGCGCATTATCAGTTCTGATAATCACGGACCATGCCGAGCTACGAGGACGCGCCATGAGCGTGGCCTTCCGCAACGTCGACGTCTCGTCGAGCGACCCCGTCGCCACGTGGCCCACCGAGGCCGTGCAGGCGGCGCTGGAGCGCGGCGGCCTGACCGAATGGCGCCGGCTGGCGCTCGAGATCCGCGAGCGCCCCTGGGGACGCACGGCCCGCCGGGTCGAAGAGGTGCTCACGCACTCCCGTCCGTACGGAGCCGCGGAGCTCATGGAGTCCGCGCTCGCCCACGCCCGTGACCGGGCGGAGCGGATCGAGCGCGCGCAGGTCGCCGAAGAGATCCGCACGCTCATCCGTGAAACTGGCCTGACCCAGGCCGCGTTCGCATCGGCGATCGGCACCTCGGCCTCACGTCTGTCGACCTACGTCAACGGCACGGTCGTCCCGTCGGCGACGCTCGTCGTGCGGATGCGGGGCGTCGCGTCCCGCGACGGAGGCCCCGCACGGGCGCCGATCCCCGGCTGACCGTGGGGCCCGCGGCGCCGCAGGCCGCAAGGTCTACCCTGTCGGGTCGCGGATGATCGACCCTGTCCCGACCGACCACCCCGCCCCGGCCTCCTCCGCCGTCGGTGATGCTCCCCCGCCGGCGATCCTCGTCGACGGGATCTCCAAGACGTTCCGGATTCCGACCGAGCAGGCGCACACGCTGAAGGAGCGGGCGCTGCACCCGTTCCGGCGGTCGAAGGTGCGCCAGATGCGGTCGCTGCGCAATGTCGCCTTCCACGTCGAGCCGGGTGAGTTCTTCGGCGTCGTCGGGCGCAACGGGTCGGGCAAGTCGACGATGCTCAAGACGCTGGCGGGCATCTACGGGGTCGACGACGGCCGGATCTTCGTCAACGGGCGGATGTCGACGTTCATCGAGCTCGGCGTCGGGTTCAACCCGGACCTGGCGGCGTTCGACAACGTCATGCTCAACGCCCAGATGCTCGGCCTGGGCCGGGCCGAGGCACGACGGCGATTCGACGCGATCCTCGAGTTCGCCGAGCTGCAGGACTTCGCCGACCTGAAGATCAAGAACTACAGCTCGGGCATGCTCGTCCGGCTGGCGTTCGCGGTGATGATCCAGGTCGACGCCGAGATCCTCCTCATCGACGAGGTCCTGGCTGTCGGCGATGCCGCCTTCCAGCAGAAGTGCTTCGACGAGTTCGAGCGGATCCGCGAGAGCGGTGCCACGGTCATCCTCGTCACGCACGACATGACCGCGGTCAAGCGATTCTGCGACCGGGCGCTGCTGCTGGAGCGCGGGACCGTCGTGGCGATCGGCGACCCGGAGGAGATCGGCGACCGCTACCTGGACATGAACTTCTCGGCCGACGCACGCGAGGAGGTCGCCGCCGAGATCGCCGCCGACACCGACGACGCCGAGGACGCCCCGGCGATCGGCGGACCGGCCCCGGGGACGATCATCGACGACACCGACCGACACGGCAGCGGTCGGGCCGAGATCGTCGACTCGTGGGTCGAGGACGCTTCCGGTCGGCGCATCGCGCACCTGCCGTTCGGGTCGCCCTGCACGCTCGCGATGCGGGTCACGTTCCACGAGACGATCGAGGATCCGCTCTTCGGCATCAGCGTCCTGACCGACCAGGGCGTCACGGTGTTCGAGCCGAACAACCTGGAGCTGCCGCCGATGGGTCGGTTCGCCGCGGGCGAGACCCGCGACGTGCGGATCGCGTTCGAGTCGTACCTGTCCCCCGGCCGCTACCAGCTGACGCCGGCGATCTGCCGCGACGAGTCGGCGCTGGAGTGGTTCGATCGTCGGCCCAAGATGAACACCCTGCTGATCACCGGCACGGTGAAGACGCTGGGCACGATGCACCCGCCGTTCACGCTGACGGTCGAGGCGCCGAGCGGGACGGAGACCGTCGCATGAGCACCGTCGAGTCCGTTCCCGAGCGGCCGGTGGCCCGTGACTTCGACGCGATCGACCGCGACGGGCTCGGCGCCCCGATCAAGGGGCCGTCGGCGATGGGCACCGACCCACGCCGGATGCTCGGCCTGGCCTGGACGATGGCCACGAGCGACTTCAAGCTCAAGTTCTACGGCTCGGCGCTGGGCTACTTCTGGCAGCTCGCGCGGCCGATGCTGCTCTTCGGCGTGCTCCTGCTCGTCTTCACCGTCGTCGTCCGACTGGGCAACGACATCGAGCTGTACGCCCCGACGCTGCTGCTCGGCATCGTGCTCTTCACGTTCTTCGGCGAGGCGACCGGCGGGGCGGTGTCGGCGATGCTCGACCGCGAGAACCTCGTCCGCAAGATCGACTTCCCGCGGATGGCGGTGCCGTTGGCGGTCGTCATCACGGCGCTGTTCAACCTGGCGCTGAACATGGTCCCCGTCGTCGTGACGCTGTTCATCATGGGTGCCGACGTCCGCTGGACGTGGCTGGAGATCATCCCTCTGATCGCGGCACTGGCGGTCCTGGCGATCGCCGTGGCGATGATCCTGTCGGCCGCCTACGTGCGGTTCCGCGACGTACGGCCGATCTGGGACGTGTTCCTGCAGGCGATGTTCTACGCGTCCGGCGTCCTCGTGCCCGTCCAGGCGATCCAGGCCGAGTTCGGCGACCGGATCGAGCGGATCATGATGATGTTCCCGTTCTCGACGATCCTGCAGCAGGCCCGCCACGCGATGATCGCCCCGAGCCACCCGACGGCGCTGGACTCCGCCGGCGCGTGGTGGGTGCTGATCGTCCCGGTCGCCATCACGATCGGCCTGCTGGTGCTCGGGTTCTGGTACTTCAACCGCGAGGCGCCGCGGATCGCCGAGCGGCTCTGACCGGCGGGCGCGTCCGCACGGCGGGGCCGCCGTTACGCTGTCCCGCGCATGTCTACCGACACGACCGACGACGACTCGCGCCTCGCACGGCACAGCACGCGGGACGACCCGTACGTCGAACAGGACGAGGCGGCCGAGCTGCCGCTGCTCCTGCACTCGATGGGCGTCCTCCGTGAGCTGTTCGGCGATCTGGTCGCCGCGGTCCGTCCGACGTCCGTCGTCGAGATCGGCGGCGAGGGCGGCCTGCTGACCCGCGAGCTGCTCGCCCACGCCGAGGCGCTGGACGCACGGGTCCTGTGCGTCGACTCCGCGCCCAGTGCCGCCCTCATCGAGCTGGCCGACACGACGCGCCTGGAGCTCGTCCGGGCATTCTCGCCGGCGGCGATCGACGAGCTGCCCGAGCGGGCCGAGTTCGTCGTCGTCGACGGCGACCACAACTACGCGGTCGTCGTCGAGGAGACCCGCAAGCTGCTCGCGCGGGGGGACGCGGCGGGCTTTCCGCCGTTCGTCGCCTACCACGACGTCTGCTTCCCGTGGGCGCGACGCGACCTGTACTACGACCCGTCGGCAGTCGATCCCGCCGGTGTGCACGAGCATCGCTTCGACACCGGCGTGTCGGTCTTCAGCCACGATCCGATCCCCGGCGGCGGCATGCGATCGCGCGGCAACTACGCGATCGCGGAGCGGGCCGGAGGCGAGCGCAACGGCGTGCGGACCGCGATCGAGGACGCGATCGCCGATCGCGACGACCTCGTGCTGCGGATCGTCCCCGCGGTGTTCGGCCTGGGATTCCTGTACCCGAAGGACGCCCCGTGGGCGCCGGCGGTCGACGCGCTGCTGGAGCCGCTGGACCGCTCGCCGCTGCTCGCCCGCCTGGAGCGCAACCGCCTGGCGCTGTACATGAAGCTCCTGGAGCTGCAGGATCACGGCCACGCGCTCGCCCGCGCCTACGACGAGGACCGCGCCCGGTTCGAGGACCGCTACGCCGAGGTGAGCGGCGAGAACCTGCGCCTGCGCGAGGAGCTCGCCGCCCTGAAGGACGCCGGGCGATCCACTGCGCCCGCCCCCGCACCGACCGCCGGAGGTCCCGCGTGAGCACCCTCGACCAGCGCCCCGACGGGGCGCCCACCGACTCGGCCCCCACCCCGGCGGACCGTCGTCCCGCCGCGCACCCCGCCGCCCTGTCCGGCGCGTACGACCTGATCGAGAGCGGTGCCGTCGACGCGGTCTTCACCGATGTCTTCGACACCGTGCTCTGGCGCCGCGTCACCGAGCCCGAGGACCTCTTCGCGAGCCTCGGCGAGCGGCTGCTCGCCGACGGCCACCTGCACGGATCGCTGTCGCCCCGCGGGTTCGGCCACCTGCGTCGGCGTGCCGAGATCGAGGCCAGGGGCACGCTGGCCCACGCCACGGGATCGCCCGAGATCCGCCTGAACGAGATCTGGCTGCGGATCCCCGAGTGGGCCCACCCGGGCCTCAGCCGGGCCGACGCGATCACGCGCGAGATCGCGCTGGAGCGCGAGATCACCGTTCCCGACCTGGACATCGCCGCGCTCCTCACGCTGGCGACGCACCGGGGACTGCCGGTCGTGGCCGTCTCCGACACGTACTTCTCGTCGGACCAGCTGCGGACGCTGCTGGAGCGATCGGGCCTGGACGCGGTGACGTGGCGGGCGATCGTCACCTCGTCCGACCACCGCGTGAACAAGGCGGGGACGCTGTTCGACCGGGCCCTCGAGCGGATCGGCGTGGCGCCCGGCCGCGTGGTCCACCTGGGCGACAACCCGGGTGCCGACATCGCACCGGCGCAGAAGCGCGACATGCACGCGTTCCTCTTCGAGCGGCGCCATCCGGAGTTCCACGCGATCGTCGAGCAGGAGCACCGGTTCGCCGAGGCCGAGCCGTTCGAGATCGCCGACGCCGACCGCCGTGCCGGTCGCGTCGCACAGCTCGGCGAGAGCGGCCTCACCCAGATGCGGGCCAAGATGGCCCACAACGCCGAGTTGCACGCGGTCCCCACGTCGCTGCAGCCGTACTGGCGCTACGGCGCCCAGATCCTCGGGCCGGCGTTCGCGGGGTACGCCGAGTGGGCGGCTCGCCTGGCCGCCGGGTACGGCACGGGGCACCTGTTCTGCCTGATGCGCGAGGGCGCGTTCCTGGAGGAGCTCATCGGTGACGCTGCCCGGACCCTCGGCCTGCCGCTGACGACGCACCGCCTGCACCTCAACCGTCAGCTGTCGACGATCGCCGCGATCGGCGACGCGAGCCGCAGCGACCTGCTGGGGCTGACCGAGCGGCGCTCGGCCGCCACGATCGGCCGGCTGCTGCGGATGCTCGACGTCGACCCGGTGCGCGTGCCGGGGCTGCGCGAGCACCTGGGGTTCCCGTCGAGCGACGCCACCGCCCGCGACGCGTTCGTCCGGGTGGTCGGCGACGACCCGGTCCTGCAGGCCGAGATCGCCGAACGGGCCCGGGTGCTGCGTGAGCGGGTCGTCGCGACGATCGACCGCGAGTCGCCGGACGGGCCGGTCCTGATCGCCGACCTGGGCTGGGGCGCGTCGATCCAGCGCAAGCTCATCGCGCTCCTGCAGCAGTCCGGGTCGCCGCGGCACGTCGCCGGCTTCTACCTCGTCACCCACGAGGGGGCCGCCACGACGGTCGCCGCCGGCGGCGAGGTGTACGGCTACCTGGCCAACATGGGGGCGCCCGACCGTGCCTGCCGGACGATCGTCCGCTCGCCGGAGGTGCTGGAGCAGGTCTGCATGCCCGACCACGGCACCCAGATCGACCTGACCGCCGACCTGGAGCCGATCTACGAGGACCAGCCGCTCCCCGCCGGCCAGGGCGTGCAGGCCGAGGCGGTCCGTCGCGGCATCCGCGCGTTCCAACGCGAGTACCTGCGCTACGTGCGCCTGGAGGGGCAGTCGGCGTCGCTCGCCGCCCACGGCGGGGCGATCGCGCCGCAGATCGCCCGCGCCATCGCGGCCCCGACGGCCGAGGAGGCCACGCGGTTCGGCGCCTGGCACCACGACGAGAACCAGGGCTCGCCGCACGTCGACCCGCTGCTCGACGAGCACGCGAAGACGGCGATGGGCTACCTGTCGCCCGACCAGCTCGAGACGATCCCGATGGAGCGGATCTACTGGCCTCACGGGGTGGCGCGCACGGTCGACCCGGCGCTGGCGTTCGGCGCCACGCTGCACGCGAGCGGCGAGGTCCCGGACGGCCTGCTGAGCACCCCGTTGGAGACCGGACGGCTGTGCATCGAGCCGGCGGGCGGCGTCGCGGTGGAGCAGGCCGCCGCGTACCGCGACGTGCCGCGCCGCAACGTCCACGGCCGGTCCTACGCGAGCACGACGCTGCGGGGGCGCCACGTCGACCGGATCCAGATCCGGTTCGGTGAGCGTCCGGCGATCGTGCGGTTCGACCGGATCGCGGTGACGCTGCATCTGCGCGACACCGAGGAGTCGATCGAGGTCCGGCTGGAGGAGCAGGCGTTCGCCGGACAGCTCGAGCTCGTGCATGCGGTGTCGATGGGCAACGGCGTGTTCGCGTCGCACCACGGCGAGGCGCTGCTCGCCTGGTCGTGCACGCACCTGACGCACCAGGAGATCCACACGATCGACGTGGAGCTCATGTTCTCGGCGCTGCCGTGGAGCCCTCCGCCGGCGAGCGATCCGCGGTCCCCACAGCGGATGGCCGCCGCCGAGCAGGTCCGCGCCCAGATGGAGCAGTCGCTGAGCTGGCGGGTGACGAAGGGCCTGCGGGCCGGCCGACGACTGCGCGGCTGAGCCGCAGCGCCGCCGGTGGAGCGTGCCACCGCCCTCGGGCGGGTCGGGCGTCGGGTCGGCGGACGGGACGCGTTCCGGTCTGGCGTCGTATGGCACCCCGATACCGGATCACGTCGGCCACGGTCCCTGCGGCGCCCGGCGCGCCCCGACCCCCAGCGGCTACATGTAGTAGCGCTCGAGCGTCACGCCCCACGACGCGAGCACGTGGAGCACGGCGGCCAGTACGGCGAGCACGGCCGCGGTGCGCCGCCACCGAGCCGGGAGCGCCAGCAGCGCCGCGGCGACGAGCGCTCCGTACAGCCCGATCATCGGGAAGAGGTAGCGGACCTGCTCGAAGTTCTCGCCGCGCGTGTCGAGGCGGTACTGCCAGCCGCGCAGGTTGACCATCACCGCGTAGCCCACGAACCCGCCGACGAGCGCGACGACCAGGCCGAACCGCGCCCGGACGAGCTCGCGCCGCCGCCAGAGCGCCACCCCGGTGCCCGCCAGCAGCGCGGCCAGGACCACGAGCATGCCGCGCGACGCCTCGGGGGAGAACCCGTAGGAGAACCAGCCGAACCGTCCGGCGAACGCCTGGATGTACGTCTCCCACACCGGATACGTCGGGTAGGTCGAGAACTGGTCGTCCATGAACGGCAACCGCGGCAACCAGAACTGCCACAGGTACGACAGGAAGTCCCGCGGGGAGCGGCTGAGCTCGGCCGCCGCGGGGTCGGCGACCGTGGCCGTCGCGCCTTCGCGGACCGCGCCTCCCGCGTCGGGCGTCGGCGTCGCGACACCGACCTCGCGAACGAGGTCGACGAGCAGCAGGGGGACGACCGCGACCGCCAGGGCCAGACCGGCCAGCGGGACCACGGTCCGCCACCGGTGCCGTTCGCGGCCGACGATGAACACCAGCGACCACGCGAGCACCGCGACCAGGCCGTAGGCGGAGACCTTGGAGAGCAGGCCGACCGAGACGGCGGCCCCGAGCCCGACCGCCAGTCCCGGCGACAGACCCCGACGATAGGTCCGCGTCACGAGCCACAGCAGCGCAGCACCGGCGACGAGCACCGGGATGTCGTTGTTCACCGACCCGATGAGCCATCCGAACACCGGTTGCAGCGCGACGGCCAACCCGCCCGCGTACCAGGCCAGGCGATGTCGCGGGAAGAGCTCGCGCAGGAAGAGCAGGACGAAGAGGACCGCCAGCGCGCCCAGTGCCGACGACGCCAGACGGACGGCGAGCAACCGGTCGAGCACGTCGCCGCCGAGCCATCCCGCCGCCCGGTAGGGCACCGCCATCGCGTAGGCGTAGAGCGGTGGGTTGGATGCCTGGTAGGCCGCCCCGTCCTTGTCGACGCGGTTGTCGCGGTCGTCGTCGAGTCGATCGACCGTGCGGTCCGTACGGCGATCGGCCTCCTCGGACCACGATGGCTGCCCGTCGATCGACCACGGCATGCCGTCGAGCACGGCGAGCGAGTCGGCGGCGGGCTCCGCGAACCGCGACGAGCGGTCGGGGGTCTTCGCCGTCTCGCCGACGTACTGGACGTAGCCCCAGTGCGCGATCTCGTCGGCGCCCTGGAACGACGGGGTGAGGACCGACCAGGCCCCGCCGTGGAGGAACGCGACCAGCACGATCGCCCAGGCGGCGAGCGGCAGTCGACGCATCAACGACCTCACGACGAACCCTCCTCGTCGGTGGGCGCCGGCGCATCGGCGGTGTCGACGTCCGCCACGTCGTCGCGTCGGTCGGGGGCTTCCGCCGGCCCCGCGTCGCCGTCGTCGCGCAGGACGAGGCGCAACGTCACCCCCACCGCGACGAGCACGAGCAGTCCGAGGATGACGATGAGCGCCGGGGACACGACCCCCGACTTGAAGAGCCGAGCGCGCTCGAGCGCATCGTCGATCAGCGCGACGGCCCGCGGCCGGGTACCCGACAGGATCCCGATCCGGATCGGGGGCCGTGCGGCCGCCTCACCGAAGTGGCCGCGCGCGTCGGCGAGCGACACGCCCTCGGGCCCACGATTCCGCACGCAGACGGTGCCGGCGGCGGACACCGGTAGTGGTCCGAGGTCGACGAGCAGCGGCTGCTCGGTGGGGAAGTCCTCGGCGCGGCCCCGGACCGTCGGCTCACCGCGGTCGCCGCGTACCGCGAACTCGAGCGTCGGCGACCGTCGCGACACGAACCCGGGATAGACCCGGACGACCCGGCCCCCCTCCGGCAGGTAGAGCCCACGCACGCAGGCCCGCTCCCCCCGCTGCAGGACGGTGGCGCTCGAGCTCACCCGCACCTGGGTGTTGCTGCTGAGCAGCCCCTCGACCCGATCCGTCGCTGCGCCCACGAACGGCACGACGAGGATCAGCAGGAGCGCGAGGAGCGCCACCGCCAGCGCGGCCCACCCACCAGGGGACCGTGGTCGTCGAGGACGACGGGGCACGCGGGTGTCGGCGGTCTGGGTCGTCACGGTGAGGGCGCGGGACGGTTCACGGGCTCGCAGCCGCCGCACGTGCGGCGGGGCGC
>JBFWKS010000090.1:0-13543 GCA_050252545.1 Solirubrobacteraceae bacterium | reverse complement strand
CGACTCGGGGGGCCGGCCGGCACGGGTGCGGCGGCCGGGGCGGACCCGGTCGCATCGGGGGAGGACGTCGGCGTGGGAGGGAGGGTGGGGGACACGTCAGGCTCCGAGGTAGGTCAGGACGGCCAGGACCCGTCGGTGGTGGGCGTCGGTCTGGGGCAGGCCGAGCTTCAGGAAGACGTTGCGGACGTGCTTCTCGACGGCGCCGCCGCTGACGACCATCCGCTCGGCGATCGCCGCGTTGGTGTGTCCCTCGGCCATCAGGGCCAGGGCCTCGCGCTCCCGCGGGGTGAGGTCGTCGAGCAGGTCGTCGCGGCGCCGCCGGGTGAGCAGCTGGGAGACGACCTCGGCGTCGATCGCGGTGCCGCCCGCGCCAACCCGACGGACGGCACCGAGGAACTCGGCCAGGTCTGACACCCGCTCCTTGAGCAGGTAGCCGACGCCCTGGTTGCCGCCACCGAGCAGGTCGCTGGCGTAGCGCTCCTCGACGTACTGGCTGAGGATCAGGACCCGCACGTCGGGGTGGCGCCGCCGGATCTCCAGCGCGGCACGCAGGCCCTCGTCGGTCTGGGTCGGGGGCATCCGCACGTCGACGATCGCCAGATCCGGCGGGGCGGCAGCCACGGTCTGCAGCAGCGCGTCGCCGTCACCGACGGCCGCGATCACGTCGTGATCGGCATCGGTGAGGAGGGCGACGAGACCCTCGCGGAGGAGGACGAGGTCCTCGGCGATCACGATCCGCACGGCAGCTCCGCCCGGACGACGGTGGGGCCCCCGGCGGGGCTCGTGACGGTCAGGCGCCCGTCGAGCGCGTCGACGCGCTGCGCGAGGCCGGACAGGCCCGACCCGGGTGCGGGTGACGCCCCGCCGGTCCCGTCGTCGGTGACCTCGACGACCAGCCACTGGCCCCGGTCGCCGATGGATCGGCCGGGAGCTCCGGTCGTGCCGGGCGCGTGCGGCAGGTCGGCGTCCCGCCGGTCGGTGGGTGGGGTCCGGTCGGCGCGCAGGGTCCAGTCAGCGGGTGATCCTGCCTCCGTCCCGGCCCGTCGCCTCACGGCGGCGTCGGCCTCCATCGCCACGCGCACGGTGGCGATCGTCGCGCCGCTGTGGCGCCCGACGTTCGTCAACGCCTCGGCGACGACGAAGTACGCCGCGGACTCCACCGCCCGCGGCGGGCGGTCGGGCAGGGCCACCCGCACGTCGACGGGGACGGGGTTGCGGGCGGCCAGGCCGGGGATGGCGGCCTCCAGGCCCCGGTCCTCCAACACCGACGGGTGGATGCCGCGGACGAGGTCGCGCAGCTCGCCCATCGCCAGGCGCGACTCCTCGTGGGCCTTGGCCACGAGCGTCGCGGCGCCGTCGGGGTCGGCGGCGAGCTTCTCGCGGGCGCGGGCGAGCTCCAGGGCGATGTAGGCCAACCGGTGCTGGGCGCCGTCGTGGAGGTCACGCTCCAGGCGCCGCAGCCGGTCGTCGGCGGACTCCACCGCCCCGGCGCGGCTCTCCTCCAGGTGCGACACCCGGGCGGCGAGGACCGCGCGCTCGTCGGGCTCCAGCATCCGGGCGGTGGCGCTCGCCGTGGCGGTGGCGAGCGCCCGCGTGAGCGCGCCGGAGAGGACGGTGGCGATGAGCCCGGCGACGAGGAACCCCGCCGCACCGAGCGGATGGGAGTCGTGCAGCACCGATCCGTCGGGCGCGAACCACGTCGCGACCGGCGTGGCGAGCATCGCGACCGTGGCGGTCCACGCCGCGAGCGCTACGGTGCCCGCCGCGAGGCCGATCATGCTGATCGCGGCCAGCGCGCCGAGGTCGCGCCAGGCGTCGCCGTTGCGCAACAGGCGGCCGGCACGGGAGGGCAGGCCGCCCGTGCCGATGCTCCAGGACCGACCGGTGACCGGTCGGCCGAGGACGGCAGCGGCCCGACGGCGCTCCAGCGCGGTGCCCGCACGGACGGCGCCGAACGTCAGCAGCAGCCCGACGAACCCGACGAGGACCGGGGTCGTCCCGATGCTCACCGGCACCGCGACGGCGAGCGCGATCACCCACCCGAGGCCGAGGATCCAGCCCTCGGTCAACCGGAGCAGGTCGTGGAGGACGCGGGCGACGCCGGCCCCGGACGGTCGGGACGACGGGGGGAGGAACGAGGAGAGCGGGGAGGGCGCAGTGGCCATGTCGCCACGGTAAGCCCCGGGCCGGGCCCCGAACCAGCCGGGGGTCCCCCGACTCGATCGGGGGGACAACCCCACCCGCATCCCGGGGGCATCCCCGGTAGGCGGATCGGCTGCGAATCGCGAGCCTGGACGGCATGATCGACGTCGACCACCTCACCAAGCGCTTCGGCCCGCAGCGCGCCGTCGCAGACGTGACCTTTCGCTGCGCACCGGGCACCGTCACCGGGTTCCTCGGCCCCAACGGCGCGGGCAAGTCCACGACGATGCGGATGATCTGCGGGCTGGCGACGCCGACATCCGGCCACGCGACCGTGGCCGGTGCGCCCTACCGCGACCTGCCCGTCCCCGGACGCCGCGTCGGCGTGTTGCTCGACGCGTCGGCCCAGCACGCCGGCCGGACCGGCCGCGAGGTCCTGTCGATCGCCGCGCACACGATGGGCCTGGGCCCGCGCCGCGTCACCGAGATGCTGGACCTCGTCGGCCTGGACGAGCGGGCCGCGCGCAAGCGCACCGGCCAGTACTCGCTCGGCATGCGCCAGCGACTCGGCCTCGCGCACGCGTTGCTCGGCGACCCGCAGGTCCTCATCCTCGACGAGCCCGCCAACGGCCTGGACCCGGCCGGGATCCGTTGGATGCGCGGCCTGCTGCGCACGTTCGCCGATGGCGGCGGCACGGTGCTGCTCTCGTCGCACCTGCTCAGCGAGGTCGAGGCGGTCGCCGACCGGCTCATCCTCATCAACGGCGGGCGGATCGTCGCGCAGGGCACCAAGGCCGAGCTGCTCGGTGACGCCGGCACGACCGTCCGGGCGGAGGACCCCGATCGGCTGCTGCGCGTCCTCGCCGGCGCGGGTCTCGCCGCCGCACCGCGCCCCGACGGGGCGGTGCGCGTCGAGGCCGACGCCGCCCGCGTCGGCCGGGCCACCGCCGCCGCGGGCCTGCCGCTGACCGAGTTGCGCACCGCCGACGGTGGCCTGGAGGAGCTCTTCCTCAGCCTCACCGACGTCGCGCGCGACGAGCGGGGCGACGACCTCGATCCCGACACGTCCGACCGGCCCGTCGCCCTGGCGGCGTGAGCGGCCCGACATCCGAACCCCTGTACCGGAGAGCCCCATGAGCACCACCACCATCGCCCTGCCACGGCTGGCCGCCGCACCCGACCCCGACCACCGTCCGACCCTGCGGCGCCTGGTCGCCGTCGAGCTGCGCAAGACCGTCGACACCCGCGCCGGCCGCTGGCTGCTGGGCGCGTTCGCCCTGGCGCTGGCACTGCCCGCCACGATCGGCGGCGTGACCACGCCCAACGAGGTCCGCGACTCGGCGGAGCTGATGATGTTCTCGCTGATGACCGCCGGTCTGCTGCTGCCGGTCCTCACGATCCTCGCCGTCGCCGGCGAGTGGTCCCAGCGCACCGCGCTGGCGACGTTCACCCTCGTCCCCGACCGCGACCGCGTGCTGGCCGGCAAGGTCGGATCGATGCTCGTCCTGGCCGGCGCGACAGCTGTCGGCGCGTGGCTCATGGCGATCGTCGGCACCGGCCTTCGGGACGCCACCGGCGGCGCGGGTGCCGCGATCGACGACCCTGCCGGTGACCTCGGTCGTGCGCTCCTCTACGCCGGCATGATCGGCGGGCTGGGCCTGGCGTTCGGCCTGCTCGTGCGCCGGCCCGCCCCGGCGATCGTCCTGTACTTCGGCATCCCGACGGTCCTGAGCCTCATCACGGAGCTCGTCTCGTCGCTCGACGGCCTGGGCCGCTGGGTCGATCCGAACCAGAGCTGGGGCACCCTCGCCGAGGGCACCGACCTGACCGGGACGGCCTGGGCTCGCGTGGCGGTGACCGCGGTGATCTGGGTCGCCGTGCCGCTGATCGTCGGCCTGTGGCGCGTGCGCCGGGCCGACATCGACTGACCGGGCCGACCGCGCCCCGTGCCACTGGCGGGCTGGGTCGATCGACCGGCCACGCGATCAGGCGCCGGCGGGTGCGACCTCGGCGGCGATCCGACGCAACGCGTCCGGGTCGGCCGTCGTCGTTTCGACGCCGAGCTCGGCGGCCAGCGCGGCGGCGAACCGCTCGCCGGCCTCGCGCACGGGGGGGAGCGGATCGAGCGACGGGTCGCTTCCCAGATCGGGGGTGCCGGTCTCCCGCGCGATCGACGTCATCGGGGTGCTCAGGCCGCAGGGGACGATCCAGCCGAACGGCTCCAGATCGGTCACGACGTTGAGCCCCACGCCGTGAGCGGTCACCCCCCGCGAGACGTGCAGGCCGATCGAGCCGAGCTTGCGGCCCTCGGTCCACACCCCGGTGTACTCGATCCCCTCGTCGGAGCGGCCGTGGGCGGCGACGCCCGACGCGGCCGCGACGCGGATCATCGCCCGCTCCAGCAGCCGCACCAGCCGGATCACGTCGTGCGTGGCGGCGATGACGTACCCGACGAGCTGGCCGGGCCCGTGGTAGGTGACCTTGCCGCCGCGGCGCACGTCGACGACGTCGATCCCGCGCTGCGCGTACCAGTCGGTCCCGAACGGCAGCTCGGCGGCGGTGGCGCGACGGCCGCGGGTGTACACCGGGTCGTGCTCGAGCAGCAGCACGGTGTCACCGATCCGCCCGGCGGCCCGGGCATCCCGTAGCGCGTGCTGCAGGTCGAGCGTCGGCGCATAGGGGACGCGGCCGAGCCACGCGACCCCGAGTGGGCCGTCGGGGTCGGTGAGCGGCGAGGCGTTCACGACCGCAACGCTACTCCGGTCGTGAGCGCGGTCCGCGGGCGGGACCGGCGCTGCCGGGACGAGACGATCGCCCCGGGTCGCGACGGGCCCTGGTGGCGCTCGCCTCGGTGGCGGCGGTCACGAAGCGGCCTTGCCGGGCGTCACGTCGACCGGGCAACCGGCGAAGCCCTTGCGGAGCTGCGCCTCGGACGGCGGGTCGTGGGCGAGCATCTGCGACACCGTCACCGGCTGCAGTCCACGCCGGCGCATCTCGGCGAAGATCTGCGGCAGCGCCTTGAGGGTCGTCGCCTTCGTCTCGTGCATGAGGATGATCGACCCGGCACGCATCCCCGCCTTGGCCTGGGAGACGATCTTGTCGACGCCGACGCCGAGCGCGTCCTGCGTGTCGACGTTCCACAGCACCTGGACCATGCCGAGGTCCTCGACGATCCGGTCGGTGTCGGCGTTGTGCGACTCGTACGGTGGGCGGAACAGCCGGACGGGACGGCCGAGCACGCTGCGGCTCGTGCGGTTGCCGGCCTCGATCTCGGCCCGCTGCTCCTTGGCGGGCAGCGACGCGAGCGCCGCGTGGCGCTGGGTGTGGGATCCCGAGTCCCAGCCGAGGTCGCGCTGCGCGCGAACGGCGTCCTCGTGTCCGGCGATGTTCGTTCCCTGCCGGAAGAGCGTCACCGCCGCGCGCTCCTTCACGAGCAGCTCGCGGAACCGGTCCGACAGCGCGCCGGGACCGTCGTCGAAGGTCAGCGCCACCCACGGGCGGTTGCCGGCCCCGCAGTACACCGGCAGGCCGAGTCGCGCGAACCGCGTGATCGCCGTCGTGCGGGCGACCCGGTCGACGGCGAACGTGCCGGCCGAGGTCAGCGGGCCCTCCAGGAACGGGGGGCCGTCCTCCGGGGCCGTCGTCCCGCCGCCGACCGCCAGGCCGACCGGTATCGCGAGCACGAGCAGGGCGGCGACCGCGATCGCGGTCGCCCGACGCCGGAGGGCCACCGATGGCGGAGGCGTGCGCGACGCTCCCGCCGGTCCGCCGGGAGCGGGCGTCGACCCCGACCGCAACATCGACAGGCGGAAGCCGCCGGCCCGCGTCGTGCGTGCCCCGCCGGGCCCTGAGGGGCGGACCTCGTCGTCGTGCTCCGACGGGTCCCCGTCCGTCGCCGACGGGTCGCCGGGCGTCGGCCCCGATCCCGCTGCGTCGTCCGGTCCGGAATCCGTGGGTCCGCTGTCGCGCCCGGCCGATCCGGTCGACGCGTGGCGCCCGGGGACGCCCCGGGCGTCGTCGCGCGGGGCGTCCCCGTCGCCGCGCCGCACCGGCTCGTCCCAGTCTCCGTAGCCCCAGTCGTCGTCCGGGGACGGACGGGGCCGCCGCGAGGGCGGGTCGTCGGAGGGGCGCACGGTCCCTCACGGTAGCCAACGTCCCGGCCGGGTGTTCCCGTCCCCGCGGGGCCCGGCGGGCGCCGCCGACGGAGCGGTGACGGGTCGCCGGTACCCTGGCGGGATGGGGGTCCGCCAGCGACGCCGTCCCGGCGATCCGCCGCTGTGGCTCCGACGGTTGCGGTGGCGTCTCCGTGGTGATGCGGCACCGGTCGTGTTCGTCGTCGCCGTCGTCGTCGACACGGTCCTGCTCAAGCTCCTGCCGGCCACCGGCGATGGCGGTGTGCGGGGCGGCTGGGCGGGGGCGCTCGTCATCGCGCTCGGGCTCTCGCTCGCGATCGTCGTCGTGATCGGTGGCATCGGGTCGACGGTGCTGCGCCGGCGGGATCCGTCGCTTCCGCGGCCCGTGGCGCGGGACCGGGCTGCGACCGCAGGGCTCGTCGCCGGTGCGGTGGCGCTCTGCGCGGGTGGCATCGTCCACCGCCCGGC
The DNA here is from genome assembly GCA_050252545.1 of Solirubrobacteraceae bacterium. Taxonomy (GTDB): domain Bacteria; phylum Actinomycetota; class Thermoleophilia; order Solirubrobacterales; family Solirubrobacteraceae; genus Patulibacter. The sequence continues at coordinate 6,800 of JBFWKS010000090.1, read as the reverse complement.
GGTCCAGGCCCACCGGGCCGAGATCGCGCGGGTCGTCGACGCGACGCTCGAGCTCGCCGAGCGGCGCGCACCGAGCACGGCGGACCGCCGGACGGACGCGGTCGACGTGCGCCGGTGGTCGGCCGGGGTCTTCCGTGCCTGCGTGCCGGTCGGCCGTCCCGACCGGGCGTGGTGCGCCGTCGTGCGATCCGACGGGACCGGCGTCCGCGCCCGGGAGGACAGCGACGTGCGTCCCAACTCGGCCGTCGGGGCCGGCGGCGACCGGCCCGAGTCGGTGCCGTAGGGCCGGGTCGTCCAACCCGCCGCGGGGCGGGACGGCGGGGCGGGAGCGTGGCCGCCACCGGTCGGGGAGGGCGACGGCCGTCGCCAGGCTCAGGCGTTGCCGAGCAGCTCCGGCCCGGCGGCCGAGAGCAGCTCCTCGACGCGGCGCAGGAACGCCGCGGCGTGGCTGGGGTAGATCGCGCGATGGTCGGCGGTCAGGGTCAGGGTCACGGTGTGGCGCGGCACGATCGCGTCGCCGACGACCCGCGGACGGCGGGCGATGCGGCCGACGGCGAGGCTCGCACCGAGCCCGGGCGGCGTGATCGCGTCGAACCGGTCGGGGCCATCGGCACCGCCGTCGATCAACGCGAAGGTCGGACCGGCGCTGTCGGGGGCGCGCAGGCTCCCGGCCTCGACGAGCTCGGTGACGTGGCGCCGCCGGGCGGCGATGTCGGCCAGCGACGTGCGGTCGACGTCGGGCAACGTCGGCAGCGCGATCGCCTGCCCGTCGGGGTCGACCGCCAAGGCGATCGTCGCGCGCGACCACGACTCCAGCCGACCGTCGCGCCACGCGCCGTTGACGCGGGGATGCTCGACCAGGCCGATCCCGACCGCGCGGGCGATCGCGTCGATCGGCCGGGGCGCGTCGTCGTCCGATCCGAGCGCGGTGACGAGCACCTCGACGTCGACCTCGACGCTCGCCGTCCACTGCGGGACGGTGGCGCGGACCTCGGCCATGCGGCGGGCGATCCCCGTCTGGGTCCTGGACGGCTCGTGCGTCGTGACCGTGCCGCGCTTGGTGCCCTCGTCGACCGTCGGCGACGGCGGCGTGCTGGGGGCGACGGGGGACGGCGACGGCTGCGACATCGGGGACCTCGGGGAGCGGATCGACGGCGGCGCGGTGGCGCCGCCCGCGACGTCCGAGGATCGCAGGTCGCCCCGGGTGGGGGAGAGTCGCCCGTCCGCCGAGCGGCCTCAGGCGGGGGAGCGCCGCCCGGTGACCGAGCGCACGGTCCGCGCGACCGCGTCGAGCGCCGGGTTCGGGTTCGTCCCGCTCCAGGCGAGCACGAGCGGCATCGCCGGGGCGTCGTCGAGGTCGCGGTAGATCACGCCGTCCACCGGCATGGTCGACCGCGCCGTCTCGGTGACGACGGCGGGCCCGCGCCCCGTCGCGACCGCCAGGATGACCTCGTGCGGGCCGTCGGCCGGCTCCGGGGCCCGTCGGCGCTCGTCGGCGGTGGCCCGCGGCTCGACCGCGCTGTGGAGCAGGTCGGGGTCCCGGTGGACCGACGCGAGGGTGAGCCGGTCGCCGACGGCGAGCGCGTGCCCGGCGGGCAGTGCGGCGACGTACGGCACGTCGGCCAGCGGCAGGCGCGTCACCCCCAGGCCGAGGTGGCGCGGATCGGTGACGACCATGTCGCAGGCGCCCTCGCTCAGCGCCTGCCCGGCGTGGAGCGGCCCTCGCAACCGGGACGTGGAGCACCGCAGATCCGGCGTACCGTCACGGACCGCTCCCAGCAGCGTCGGCATGACCGTGGAGAACGCCTCGTCGACGTAGCCGATCCTCACCGTTCCGCCGCTGCCGGCGGCGACCGCGGCCACCTCCTGTCGCATCGCGGTCGCGGTCCGGATCAGACGCCTCGCCGCCGGCAGGATCCGTTGGCCTGGCTCCGACAGCCGTACCCCGCGCGACGCCCGGACGAAGAGCGATACGCCCCACTCGGTCTCGAGCGTCTTGACGTGCTGGCTGAGCGTCGGCTGCGACACGCGGATCCGCCGTGCCGCGCGACCGAAGTGCAGCTCCTCGGCGGCGGCGACGAACGCGGACACCCGGCGCAGGTCGACGGCCGGACAGGGGGCGTCGATCGGACCGTCCGCGGAGCGCATCGCGCCATCGTCCGCGCGACCGGGGTGCAACGGGACCGCGGTGCGGTGGATCACCCGGGTGAACGCCTCGGTGCCGGCGGGGTCCGTACGATCCCGCCGCGTGACCGTGCGTGTGGCCTTCGACGCCCGTGACGCCGTCGCGGAGCGGCGCCGTGGCTGGGGCCGGTACGCGGCGGAGCTGCTCGCGGCGCTGCGTCGCCGTGACGACGTGGCCGTCGGCGCCTACGTCGGGGGTGGACGGCTCCCCGAGATCGCGTGGGAGCAGGTCGGCTGGCCCGCGCGGCTGCGGACCGACGCCCCGGATGTGCTGCACGCGCCCAACTGCTTCCTGCCGTTGTGGCGTCCCTGCCCGGGCGTGGTGACGATCCACGACCTGGCGTTCGAGGCCCATCCCGAGGACTTCGCCCCACGGACCGGGTGGAAGTACCGGACGTTCACGCGCCGTGCGGCGCTCTCGGCCGAGGCCGTCGTCGTCGACACCCGGGCCACCGCCGACGACCTCTGCGAGCGCTACGGCGCCGACCCCGACCGGATCCACGTCGTCCCGCTCGCACCGTCGCTGGCGGTGGGAGACGCGATCGGCGCGCCGGGGGTCGCCCGTCCGCGGACGGGCGACACGGTCGGCGGGCGCGGGCCTGGCGAGGGCAGGCCGACCGGAGCGCCGTCGATCGGATCCGGACGCCCCCGCGGTGGGGATGGGGCCGACGACCGCCCCTACCTGCTGGCGATCGGGGACCTGCGCGGCAAGAAGAACCTGGAGCTGCTGACCGACGCGTGGCGGATGAGCGGCCTGCCGCACCGGCTCGTGCTCGCGGGGACCGGGCCGGACACCCGCGATCCGGAGGGAGCGGCGCTCGTCGCGCGGTTGCGGGCGGCCGGGGCGGAGCTGCCCGGGTGGATGGCCGAGGAGGATCTGGACCGATTGCTGCGCGGAGCCGATCTGCTCGTCCATCCGTCGCGGTTCGAGGGGTTCGGCCTGGTGCTGCTGGAGGCGATGGTCCGCGGCGTGCCCGTGGCGTGCAGCGACATCCCGTCCCTGCGCGAGACCGCTGGTGGGGCCGCCGAGCTGTTCGACCCGCGGGACGCCGACGACATCGCCCGCGCGCTGCACGACGCACTCGGTCGACGGGCCGCCCTGGCCGCCGCCGGACGCGCCCACGCGGCCCGGTTCGACTGGGACCAGACGGCTGCGCGTACGGCGGACGTCTACCGTCTGGTGCGCCTGTGACCCGGATCACGATCCTCATGTTGTCGGTCAACGAGGCCCCGCTGCTGCGGCGCTCGCTGCCCGCCGCCTGCGCGCAGGGCGCCGACGAGGTCGTGGTCATCGACAACGCCTGCACCGACGCGACCCCCGAGCTGTGCGAGCGCTACGGCGCCCGGCGACTACGGCTGACCCGCCGTCGTGGCTACGCGGCGGCGATGAACGTCGGGGTCGCGGCGTGTGGCGGCGACTGGATCCTGTGGTGCAACGCCGACTGCGTCCTGGGCGACGGGTTCCTCGACGCGCTGCGCCCCCACCTGCACCACCCGACGGTCGGGGCGGTCGTCCCACGGCTGCTGCGCGCCACCGGGATGGAGCCGGAGGACCGGCTCGACGTCATCGACGCCGCGGGGATGACGATCGACGGCCGTCGCAAGAACGGGCTCGTCGGCCACGGCGAGCCGGCGCCCACCTACGCCCGCACCGGTCCGGTCTTCGGCGGCGACGGCGCGTGCGTGCTGTACCGCCGGGCGTGCCTGGAGACCTGCGCGATGGGCCTGGAGGTCCTCGACGAGGACATGGGCCTGTGGGCGACCGACGCCGACCTGGCCTGGCGGGCGCAGCTCTTCGGCTGGACGGCCCGCTACGAACCGGCCGCGATCGGCTGGCACAAGCGGTTCTACAGCCCGTCCAACCGGCGCAACGTCCACCGGGCGCACCGGCGGCTGCAGTTCCGCAACCGGCTGCTCATGGTCTACAAGAACGAGACCTGCGGCGGGTTCCTGCGCGGGCTCCCGCGGCTGCTCGGCTACGAGATCGCGGCGTTCGGCTGGGTCCTCCTGCGCGAGCCGTTCCTGCTGGCCGGATACCTGGATGCCCTGCGGCTCCTGCCGCCGACCCGTCAGCGGCGCCGCTGGGTGCAACGGCGCCGGCACGAGCTCGCCGCCCAGGGTCGCGGGCCCGGCCGCCCACCGTTCGGCCTGCGCCCGCCCGAGGGCCCGCCGCCCGGCGGTCCACCGCCGCCCGAGGACCGGCCCCCGACGCCCACCGGCGCCGGCACGGCCGCGGTCGGCCGGTAGCGGTTGGGCGTACGGCCCGGTCGAGGCCGCTGTTGCGGCCGGATGGCGGTTCCGTCACGGGCCAGGCCAGGCCATGACGGCCCGACGCCCGACGGGGTGCAGGGTTGTCCACGAATAACGTGGTCGTTCGTGCACCCCGTCGTTCGGGGGGGTGGCATAACGCCCCTGGACCGGTCCCGCCTGGGACCGCCGCCCGCCTTGGACCGCCTCTCCCCGCCCCGGACCGCCCCGCCACGCCACGCCCGCCTCCGACTGCCGTCAGCCCCGCATCAACTCGCGGTACACGCCCCACGTCGCGCGGCCGGCGTCGTCCCAGGTCCACGCCGGAGCGGCGGGGGCCGGACGCGCCAGCCCCTCGGCCGCGGTCACCACGCCGGCGACGTCGTCGCGGTCCACGAACGTCGCGCGGCCGTCGAGGACCTCCCGCACGGCCGGGACGTCGGTGCTGGCGACGGGGCAGCCGCAGGCGAGCGCCTCGAGCGGGGTCAGGCCGAATCCCTCGTCGTCGGACGCCAGCACGAGCGCGTGGGCGGTGGTGTACAGCGCCACGAGCTGCTCGTCGGTGACCTCCCCGGTCAGGTGCACGTCGGGCAGCTCCCGCAGCTCCCCCGTCCACGGTCCGGTCGGGCCCGCGAGGACGAGCGGCATCGTCCGCGGCGCGGCGACGAGCTCGGTCACGCGCTTGCGCGGGTCGCGGTGGCGCAGCCCGCCGACCCACAGCAGGAACTGCTCGGGCAGGTCGAGCTCCTGGCGGACACGGGCGACGTCGTCGTCGGAGGCGGGACGGAAGATCGGTGCGGGCGCCTCGTGGATCGTCCGTACGCGGCTGCCGTCGACGCCGAGGTGATCGAGGACGTCCGCCGCGACGGTGGCCGTCGGCACGATGATCCGCTCGGCGCGCGCGACCGCGGCGTAGCGCAGGCGAAAGCGCATGCCGGTGCGCAGGTACTCGGCGCGCCGCTTGAGCGGCACCAGGTCGTGCAGCGTGACGACCTGCGGTCGGCCGGGCCGGAGCAGGGCGCCGTCGATCCACGGGCTGTGGAAGACGTCGCAGCCGATCGGGCGGCGCCGGCCGACGACCGATGAACCATCCGGCGCGGTCGCCTCCAGCCCGTCCCGGAGGCAGCGGACGTACCTGCCGATCCCGCGGACGTCGCCGGCCCCGCGAACATCGAGCGCGACCCGCATCAGGCGTCGCCCGACGGGATGCCGGTCCCGCCCGCGCCGCCCGCCCCGCCCGCCCCGCCCGCCCCGCCCGCCCCGCCCGCGGCGACCGTGGCCGGCGGACCGACCGATGGCGTGCCCGCCGGTGCGTCGCGGCCCAGCAGCGCCGCCTCGATCCGGTCGGTCACCCGCTCCAGCGACCACCGTTCGGCGGCCTGCCGGCACGCGTCGGCGGCCAGCGACCGTTCGCGCAGCGCCCAGATCACGCCGTGGGCGAGCGCGGCCGGGTCGTGCGGTGGGATCAGTCGTCCGGTGCGCCCGTCGTCGACGACCTCGACGAGCCCGTCGACCGCGGTCGCCACCACCGGAACACCGACAGCGTGCGCCTCGGAGATGACCGTGCCGCCCGGTTCGCGCAGCGACGGGACGACGAGCACGTCGACGTGCCGCAGCAGCCCGGGACCGCCGCTCTGCCACGGCCACCGCTCGACACCGGCGTCCAGCGCGCGCCGGTCGACGAGCCGCTGGTAGGCACGGTCGGCCCCGTAGACGTCGTCGCCGACGAGGACGATGCGCACGTCGGGGACGATCGACCGGATCGCGGGGGTCGCGGTGATCAGGTCGTGCGGGCTCTTGCGCGGCTCGATCCGGCCGACGAACGCGACGACGGGACGCCCGTCCTTCGGCCACGGCGCGTCGACGGTGGGCGGGTCCAGGTCGACCGGGCAGCCGGTGACCGACACCCGGCGGCCCAGGCGTCGCGCGAGTGGCGCTCCGCACGCGCTCGAGTCGGCGAGCAGCGCATCGGCGGATCCCCAGAACCGCGGGACCCGCGCGACCATGTCGTGCACGTGGAGGATCACCCGGTCGGCGACCGCCGGGCCGAGCGGTCGGGCGGTGGGGCCGCCGTCGGCGCCGGGACGACGGGCCGTCCACGGGCGGGCGAGGGCGGGAGGCGCGTGGACCGCGGGCGGGCGCAACGCCGGCAGCAGCCGGCCGGGGACGGTGCCGTTGAGGTAGACGACGTCGAACGGCTCGGCCAGGCGCCGGAACGCCGAGAAGCTCCGGAGCGCCGCGGCGCCGCGGCCCCGACCGAGCCCGCCGACGGGCTGGCTGCGCCACCGGACGTCGGCGGGCGCCGCCACCGGACGACGCCCGGCGGGACCGGTCAGCGTGATCTGCCATCCCCGCGCGAGCAGCAGCGG
>JBFWKS010000089.1:0-13613 GCA_050252545.1 Solirubrobacteraceae bacterium | reverse complement strand
GTGCAACTTCAACCACCGCGTGCTGGCCGCGAAGGTGAAGGAGGGGATCCGGGCCGCGGGTGGAACGCCGATGGAGCTCAACCACATCGCGATCTCGGACGGCATCACGATGGGCACGTCGGGGATGAAGACGTCGCTGGTGTCGCGCGAGGTGATCGCCGACTCGATCGAGCTCGTCGCGCGGGGGCACCTCTTCGACGGACTGGTCGTGATCACGGGCTGCGACAAGACGATCCCGGCGGGCGTGATGGCGCTGGCGCGGTTGAACATCCCGGGTCTGATGCTCTACGGCGGGTCGATCCCGCCGGGGCACCTGCACGGCGAGGAGGTGACGATCCAGTCCGTGTTCGAGGCGGTCGGTCGGCACGCGGCCGGCTCGATGACCGACGCCGATCTGGACGAGCTCGAGTCGGTGGCGTCGCCGGGGGCCGGCGCGTGCGGCGGGCAGTTCACGGCCAACACGATGGCGATGGCGTTCGAGGCGATGGGCGTCTCGCCGGCGGGGGCGGCGATGGTCCACGCCCAGGCGCCGTCGAAGCTCGAGGTCGCATTCCGCACCGGTGAGCTGGCGATGGACGTCCTGCGGCGTGATCTGCGTCCGTCGGACCTGATCACGCGGGAGTCGCTGCAGAACGCGGTGGCGGCGGTGTCGGGGTCGGGTGGATCGACCAATGCGGTGCTGCACCTGCTGGCGGTCGCGAAGGAGATGGGCGTCGCGTTCGACATCGACGACTTCGACCGCATCAGCCGCGCGACGCCGCTGCTCTGCGACCTGCTTCCCGGGGGCCGGTACAACGCGGTCGACCTGTGGCACGCCGGGGGGACGCCGGTGTTCCTCGGCCGGTTGAAGGAGGCCGGGCTGCTGCACGAGGATCAGCCGACGGTGACCGGGCCGACGATCGGTGAGCTGGCCGATCAGGGGGTCGAGGCCGACGGGCAGCGGGTGATCCGGACGCTGGCGGATCCGTTGCGGGACTCCGGTGGGCTGGCGATCCTGCGCGGGAACCTCGCGCCCGAGGGGTGCGTGGTGAAGCTGTCGGGTCACGAGCGTCGGCGGCACGTCGGGCCGGCGAGGGTGTTCGAGCAGGAGGCGGCGGCGATGGACGCCGTGACGTCCGGGGACATCCGGCCGGGAGACGTCGTGGTCATCCGCAACGAGGGGCCGACCGGTGGCCCGGGGATGCGGGAGATGCTCGCGGTGTCCTCGGCGCTGTCGGGCATCGGGATCAGCGGCGAGGTCGCGCTGATCACCGACGGGCGGTTCTCCGGCGCCACGCACGGGTTCTCCGTCGGCCACGTCGCGCCGGAGGCGTTCCACCGTGGGCCGATCGCGGCGGTGCGGGAGGGCGACGCGATCACGATCGACGTCGACGAGCGCCGCCTGTCGATCGACCTGACCGACGAGGAGATCGCGACGCGGGCCGCCGCGTACGAGCCGATCGTGAGCCCGGACGCGACGGGGGTGCTGGCCAAGTACGCCAGGCTCGTCGGCTCCGCCAGCGAGGGCGCCGTCACCACCGGGGCCTGAGGCTCCCGCGAGGCGCGGCTCCGCCACCACCCCGCCTGGCGAGTCGCCGAGGCACGGCCGCGGCCCACGGACCGGCAGGTGAGCCACCGCCGCGGCACCAGGACCGTCGGCGCGAGGCCCTCGCCGTCTGCGAGGATTCCCGCGTGAGCGTTCCTGCCTCCGGAGACGGGTTGCCCGAGCGCGGCCCGGATCCGCCCGGACCACCGGGATCCGAGCACCTACCGGTCGTCGAGCCCGATCGAGACCTCGACGACTGGGGCCGATCGTCCCGGGTCGTGGACGCTCTGGACCGGACGGTCCTGGACGCGGCGCACAAGGTCTGGTTCCGCGTCGAGCTCGAGCACGCCTCGCGTGTTCCGGGCACCGGCGGCGCACTGCTGCTCGTCAACGGTGGCGGGGTCCTCTCGCCGATCGGTCCGATGCTCGCCAAGGCGATCCGCGAGGACCATCCGCGACGCCGAGAGGTCCGCATCTGCCTCGATCCCGCCGTGATGGACCAGCCGGGGCTGTCGGTCCTGCTGCCCCGCAGCGGCGCCGTCCGGGCCCACGAGTCCGATCTGCGGCGGTTGATGGGTGACGAGGGTGGCCTCGTCGGGCTCGCCCACCGCTCCGACCGTCTGTCGGACGACGATGCCGCGGGTGGGCTCGCTCGGCACCCCGCGCTGATCGCCGCGGTCCGCTCGGGACGACCGGTGGTGCCGGTCGCCGCGGTCGGCGCCGACGATGCGCAACCGGTCCTCGGTCGCGTGCCGCTGCCCGGCGGCCGGCGGCTCCCGCTCACGCTCGGGTTCCCGCACCTGGGGCCGCTGGCGCTCTTCGCCTATCTGCCGGCGAAGCTCCGCCTTCGCGCGCTTCCGCCCGTGCATCCGTCGGGTAGCGGGGACGAGCGTCACCAGGCCGTTCGGCTCGCCGTGGCCGTGGCCCGGCGACTGCGTCACGAGGCCGAGGACATGGCCCGGGACAGGAGCTCGCGATGGTTGGGCTGAGCCCCGGTGGCCTGCGGGTGCTCGTCACCGCGGCCGCGTCCCGGCTCGGAGGCCTGGTCGTGACCCAGCTCGAGGAGCATCCGGGCGTGGCGACCGTCATCGCGGTCGACCACCGGCCGCCGGCGGCCCCGTTCCAGCTTGCGGAGTTCGTCCGCCTGGGCGAGGCGTACACCCAGCTCCCACGGGTCGTGCGTGGCGCCGCCGTCGAGGTCCTGCTCGATCTGCGTGCCGCCGCGTCGCTCAGCCCGCTCGACGACGGCACGCTCTCGGCGCACGGCCCCGTCACCGATCGGGTCGTCGAGGCGTGCATCGCCGCATCGTCACCGGTCCGTCGGCTCGTGAGCGTCGGGTCGGTCCACCGGTTCGGTTGGGCCCGTGACCTGCCGACGTTCGTCACCGAGGAGACCGAGGCATCCGGTGCACCGCGCGGCCGGCTGCAGACGGCGCTGGCGGAGATCGAGGCCGCCGCCGTCGGGGCGACCGACCGCCAGGGCGGGATGGAGCTCGCCCTGGTGCGGCTCGCCGACCCGGTCGGGCCGGCCGGGTCCGGTCTGCTCCAAGCCGCCGACCGGCTGCCGTTGATGCCGACCGTCCTGGGCTTCGACCCGCCCGTCCAGGTCGTCCACGAGGACGATGCGGCTCGGGCCGTCGCCCACGTCGTGGGGGAGGGCCTCGTCGGTCCCTACCTCGTGGCGGGGGACGGAACGCTCTCGCTGACCGAGGCGCTGCGAGAGCTCGATCGGGCGTTCGCGCCGCTGCTGCCGCCGTGGGGGACGGGTCTGCTGGCCCACGTGCTGGAGCGCAGCGGCCTGCGGACCGCGCACGACCTGGCCGGTCAGCTCCGTCACGGACGGGGGATCGACAACCGGCGGCTCAAGGCGACCGGCTTCTCGTACCGGGCGACCACCCGCGAGGCGCTGCGCGCCGCATCCGGTGTGCGCCGGAGACGTCGATCGCTGTCGTCCGGGGCGGTGGATGCGTACGAGCCCGAGGTCGAGGCGTTCCTGCGCTACAGCCCGTCGGCGCGGACGACCGGCGCCGACGGCGAGCGCGACGACGCCGGCGGGATCGGTGCGCTCGAGGTGGAGCGGCTGCTGGAGCTGTTGCCGTCGCTCGACCCGGAGGCCCTGCGGGCGCTGCGCGCGCACGAGGACACCGGCCCGGGCCGCCGCAGGATCCTCGACGAGATCGACCTGCTGCTCGACGGGCGCTGACCGGACGGCGCCGCCCGGCGTCGCACGCAACGTTCCCTGCAGGTCGGTGGACCGGATGGTTCCGCCCGATAGCTCGCTACCATGATCGGTTCCTCATGCGTTCCAGGGCGTTCATCCTCAGCGCGGGTACCCTCGTGACGCTCCTGCTCGTCGTCGGCGGCGTGATGGTGGCCGATGCGAGCAGCAAGGAGCGGATCCCATCCGGCGTGACCATCGGATCACTCGACGTGGGGGGCATGGATCGCGACGAGGCGATCGCCGCCGTGCAGCGCCACGTCGACGAGCACCACGCCCGCACGATCCGCGTCGTCCACTCCGACAAGGAGTGGAAGCTGACGCCGAAGCAAGCCAAGGTCGAGGTCGACGTCGAGGCGGTCGTCGACCGGGCGATGGACCTGGCGGACGACGGCAATGCGTTCACCCGGGTCTTCCGCAAGGTCACCGGCGGGTCGGTCGACAAGCACCTCGAGACGACGACGTCGTTCTCCAAGCCCGCGGTGTCGCGCCTGATGGACCGCGTGGCCGACGACCTCAAGCGCGAGCCCCAGAACGCGTCGGTGACGTTCGAGGGCGGCAAGCTGCGCGTCAAGAAGGGCCGCCAGGGCCTGCGGCTCAAGCGCGGCGACGTGTCGGTGGCCGTCCGCAAGGCGATCGTCGATCCGACGCTCTCGCCCCAGATCTCGGCCCACACCCACAAGAAGCAGCCCGAGGTCCGCACGAGCGACGTCCGCAAGAAGTACGGCACCGTCCTCGTGGCCAACCGCTCGAGCTTCAAGCTCACGCTCTACAAGAACCTCAAGCCGGTCGAGTCGTACGGCATCTCGGTCGGCGCCGCCGGGCACGACACCCCGGCCGGGCAGTACACGATCCAGAACAAGGCGGTCAACCCGACCTGGAACGTGCCGAACTCGCCGTGGGCGGGATCGCTTGCGGGGACGGTCGTGCCGCCCGGACCGAGCAACCCGCTCAAGGCCCGCTGGATGGGGATCTACGACGGGGTCGGGATCCACGGCACCTCCGACGACGCGTCGATCGGCACCAACGCGTCGCACGGCTGCCTGCGGATGCACGTGCCCGACGTCATCGAGCTGTACGACCGGGTCCCGGTCGGCACACCGATCTGGATCCTCTGACCGCCGCGACGTGCCCGGACCGGGGACGGCGTGCCGACCCCGACCCCCGGTACCCCGCGCATCGACCTCGACCAGAGCGACGTCGCGCGCTGCTCGCCCTCAGCCGCGCGTGGGCTCGGTCACCGGGTGGTCCTCGCCACTCCACGGGCTCGGCGAGGGCTCCCGCGTGGCCCGGTGGTCGGGGCCGAACGCCGCGATCTCCTCGACCGCGACCTCGGTCCAACCCTGACGGAGCAGCAGGGAATGGTGGTCCCCGTGACGAATGGTCAGGGTGCCCAGCCACACCCCCCGGATCTGCTTGCGGAGCACCGCGTGCCAGAGCGTCGTCGCGTCGATGTCGCCACGCACCGGGTGCCACGGGCGCGGAGGCGGGTCGGTGCCCACGAGGACCCCGGCCACCCGGAGCTGGGGGCCGGTGGCGACGCGGCCGGTGTCGGTGTCGATGAAGAACGAGCCCACGGAACCCCACGATACGCGCGCCGCCGCGGAGCCGGATCTTCCGCCCGCCTGGACGCACGCCGTCGAGGTGCTGCTCACCGACCTCCGGCGCCGGCGGGCCGCGGACTCGACGCGCCGGGCGTACGTCGGCGACGTCGAGCGGTTCGCCGTCTGGTGCGCCGCTCGCGGCACCGCCGATCCACAGGACGTAGACGTACGGACCGTCCGCCGCTACGTCCAGTCGCTGACCGAGTCCGGTCGTGCGGCAACGACGGTCACGCGCGCCCTGGCGGCGTTGCGGGCGACGTTCCGGGCACTCGTGCGCGAGGGCGTCGTCGCGGGCAACCCGGCCGAGCTGGCACCGGCACCGCGTCGGCCCCAGCACCTGCCGCGCGTCGTCAAGGTCGACGAGGCGGCGCGCCTCCTGGACCGGATCCCGGCCGACGAGGACCCGCTGGCGATCCGCGACCGCGCGATGCTCGAGCTCGCCTACGGCGCCGGCCTCCGCGCCGCCGAGCTCGTGCGGCTCGACGTGACCGACATCGACCCCGTCGGACGGGAGCTCCGCGTGACGGGCAAGGGCGAGCGGACCCGCACCCTGCCGCTCGGCGATCCCGCCGCCGACGCGGTCGAGCGGTACCTGGCACGCGCCCGGCCCGGTCTCGCCGGCGCGCATCCCGACGGTGACCCGCCGTCGGCGCTGCTGCTGTCGCGTCGCGGCTCGCGGCTCTCGACGAGCGACGTCCGCCGTCGCCTGCAACATCGCTTGCGCGAGGCCGGTCTGCCCGGCGACATCCACCCCCACGCGCTGCGCCATTCGTTCGCCACCCACCTGCTGGACGGGGGCGCCGACCTGCGCGCGATCCAGGAGCTGCTCGGACACGCACGACTCTCGACGACCCAGGTCTACACTCGGGTAGAGTCGGCTCGACTCCTGGCGGCGTATCGTCGCAGCCACCCGCGTGCCTAGGGGCGCCCGGCCGTCGCCCCGAGCCCATGGAACGATCAGTGCACGTCCAGCCCCGTCCGAGCGACCTCAACGAGCTTTGGCGGCGCCTGCGAGCCGACGGTGACGCCCGCGCCCGAGAGCAACTCGTCCTCGCGCACGCGCCACTGGTGAAGTGGGTGGCCGGGCGCGTCGCCTCGACGCTGCCGTCGCACGTGGAGGAGGGCGACCTCATCTCCTACGGGCTGATCGGCCTGACGTCCGCCGTCGACCGGTTCGACCCCGACCGCGAGGTCCGGTTCGAGACCTACGCCGTCACCCGGATCCGCGGGGCGATCATCGACGAGCTGCGCTCCCAGGACTGGGTGCCACGCTCGGTGCGGCAGCGCGCTCGCGAGATCGAGCGGGCCCACACCGCGCTGGAGCACAAGCTGCACCGTGCACCGACCGACGACGAGATGGCCGGTGCGCTCGGGGTCACCCCGCGCGAGTTCCAGGACTCGCTCGCCCGGGTCTCCCAGGCCACCGTGCACGCCCTCGACGAGATGTGGTCGGTGGGCGACGGCAGCGGCGACCAGGTGTCGCTGCTGGACACCCTCGAGGACGAGCACGCCCCGGACCCCGAGGCGATCGTCGCCGAGCAGGGACTGCGTGACCAGATCGGCGAGGCGATCGAGGCGCTACCCGAGCGCGAGAAGGTCGTCGTCGCGCTCTACTACTACGAGAACCTGACCCTCCGCGAGATCGGCGAGGTGCTCGGCGTCACCGAGTCGCGGGCGTCGCAGCTGCACACCAAGGCCGTACTGCGGCTGCGCTCGCGGCTCAACGCCGAGGACCTCGAGATCGGTTGACCCGGACCCGGCGCGGGGCCGTCGCGCCGCGGCCTCGGACGGTCGCGGGGACCGCCTGACGGTCGGGGTTCCGGTGCTAGCCTCGGTCGGGTGAGCACTTCCGCCTTCGTGGTCTGCACGTCCTGCGGACGGCACCTCCTGCGCGGGGAGACGCCGGAGGTGTTCCTCGACGACGGAACCCGGCACGAGGTGTGCGCGCTCTGCGTGCCGCGCGCGCTGCATGCGGGCTGGATCCGCGTCGGCGTCGACGGGGCGCCGACGCTGGAGCCCGACCGCGGTCGCCGCGGGTCGCTGCGGGAGTGGTTCCGACGTCGGGGCCCCAAGCGTGGCGGCCCGCCGACCCCGACCGCCGGCCGCCGGGAGCGGCCGGCGCGCCCGGCCGGGCGTCGCCCGGGGTCCCCGGGGGAGCAGAAGCGGCCCTCCGACCCGTCGGAGGGCGACCTGGCGTCGGTGCAGCGGATGGCGCCGACCCGCCGGCCGCACCGGATCGAGGACGAGCTCGACATGGCCACCGACGAGGCCTACGAGGCGGTGTCGCTCGCCGAGCAGGGCACGACCGCCGGCGGCGGCCGCGCGCAGGTCATCTCGGCCGGGACGCGGATGGCCGCCCGCGCGGTCGACCTCTACAACCACTCGGAGCATCCGCGCACGGTGGCCGGCGTCGCCCGGTCGCTCGGCCCGCCGTGGGTCACGATCCGGACGATCGAAGGATCGCTCATGCGGATCGTGATCGCGTGGGAGCTGACGTGGTATCGGTTCGAGGTCGACCTGGCCCGCGAGTCCAACGGCGTCAACGCCACGGGCAACGGCAGCGCGCTCGGCGACCTGCTGCCCGGCGACGTCGAGCCCAACGCGGTCGCCGACGAGCACGGCTACCTGTACCTGTACGACGCCGACGACACCGAGTAGGCCGTCCCGGCGGGTCCCGGCTCGCCTCGAGGTGAGCCTCCGTGCGGCGGCCGCGCCGTCACGGCGACCGGGCGCCGTCAGGGGGCAGGCCAGCGCCGTCAGGGGCGCGGGCGGCGGCCCTCGCCGATCCGCCGCTCGCGCGCCTCGCGCTTGGTGTCGAGCTCCTCGACCTCGGCGCGCAGCTCGAGGAACGACCGTCGGCGCGCGTCGGGCAGGTCCCCGGCCTCGATCGCGGCGAGCACCGCGCATCCGGCCTCGCGGTCGTGGCGGCAGTCCGCGAACCGGCACCGGCCGGCCAGACCGACCACGTCGGTGAACGCGGCGTCGAGCCCGCCGGTGTCGCGCACCAGGCCGAGCTCGCGGGTGCCGGGCGTGTCGAGCAGGCAGGTCCCACCGCCGAGCGGCACGAGCTCGCGGGCGGTCGTGGTGTGCCGGCCCTTGGCGTCGGTGCCCCGGACGTCGCCGATCGCGAGGACCTCGCTGCCCAGCAGCACGTTGACGATCGAGGACTTGCCGGCCCCGGACTCGCCGATCAGTCCGGTGGTGACGCCACGGGGGAGGAGCGATGCGAGCGTTTCGAATCCGCGCAGGTCGCGCTTCGACACGGCCACGACGGGCGTGCCGGGCGGGGCCGACTCGCGGACCGACCGCCACGCATCGGGCAGGTCCAGGTCGGCCTTCGTCGCCACGACGATCGGCTGCACGCCACCCTCGTGGGCGAGCACGAGCGCCCGCTCGATCCGCCCGGGCCGCAGCGGCCGGTCCAGGGCGTGCACGATCAGCACGGCGGCGACATCCGACGCCAGCACCTGCTCCAGCAGCTCCCGGGACGGGTCGCGGCGCCCGACCCGCCGGCGGCGCGGGGCGACGGCCATCACCAGCAGGCGATCGTCGCTGGAGTCCCGCTCGGTGGCGACCCAGTCACCGACCGCCAGCGGCGTGTCGCGACGGTCGTCGTCGGGCAGCGCCGACGCCCGCGGCAGGCGGGCCACCCCGGGACGACGGCCCGCAGGAGTGACGAGGTGGCAGCCGCCGTACTCGATCCGCGCCACCCGGGCCGGCAGGCGGTCGCCGGTCAGCAGCGGCTCCAGCCGCTCGGCGATCTCGTCGTCCCATCCGGCGGCGCCCAGCGGGTCGTCCACGTCCCACAGGTCGGTGACGCTGGGCGGGAGGCCGGCGGACTCGTCGGTCATGCGGGGAACGACCAGCGGGGGGTGGCGACGAGCCTCAAGCGGGGGTCCGGGGCGGAGGGCGGCAGGCGTCGGAACGGTCGGTCGGCCGGAGCCGGGTGGGGCGATCCTACGGGGCCGGTCGGCCGGTGGGGCTCTTCCCACGCGGCGGAGCGACACCCGCCAGGGCGAACCGGTATATTCGGCGCCCCGCGCGGATGTAGCTCAGTTGGCTAGAGCGTCTGCTTGCCATGCAGAAGGTCGTGGGTTCGAGTCCCATCATCCGCTCCTGTCGAAACCCCCGCGATTCGCGGGGGTTTCGTCGTTGTTGGGGCGGCTATGCGGGGCGTTTGGCGAACGGTTTCGCCGGCACTGGTGCCTGGGATGGCGGGGATCCTCGGCGATCGCCGGGGACGACGCCGATCGGCCCGTTGATCTCGTCGACCGGAAGTTCGTCGCGGCGACACCGAACCGGTTGTGGGTGGCGGACTTCACGTACGTCATGACGTTCTCCGGCGTCGTCTACGTCGCGTTCATCATCGATGTGTTCTCCCGCCGGATCGTGGGGTGGAAGGCCGACACCTCGATGAAGACGGCGCTGGTCCTCGACACGCTGGAGATGGCGCTCTGGGTCCGCGACCGCGACGGCCTCGCCGTTCAGCCGGGCCTGATTCATCACCACGACAACGGGTCGCAGTACCTCAGCTTCGGGGTCTGCTGCACGGAGGGGTGACATCTGATGCGTGGTCCTCGCCGCGGCGCAGGGCGGGTATCTCCTCACGCAGGCGCATCGAGACGCACGCGCACTCGAAGCCGCGCTCGGTGCGGCGATCGACTACGTCGAAGTGCTTTCGGTGGAGGCCGACGGGTGACCAGCCGGACAGCCTCGATCGGAAGTGCGGCGGCTACGTCGCTCAGAGCACCCGGTTGACCGCGTCCGGGTGCGACGCCGCCGCGACCCGGTCGGCCCGCAGTAGCGCCTGGGCGCAGCGGCGGACGTAGGTCGTCAGGTCGGCGGGGCCGAGGTCGTCCAGGCTCGCGGGCAGCTCGATCGCGTCGCCGACGGTCCGGTCGTGCTCCGTCAGCCACCGGACGAGGTATCGGTCGAGCTGCGCGTGGATCTGGCCCAGCGAGGCGTCGCCCGGGAGGTCGACGCGTGGTCGCGACACGTCCCACTCCGCGGGGGTCCCGTCGTCGCCGGCCCGCGAACCGTCACCGGTGGGCTGACCGTCGCCGCTGCTCACCGGACGGTAGTCCGGCACCACGTACTCGCGCGAGGCCGGATCGGTGGTCGAACCGACGTCGTCGAGGTCGCTGCCTCCGCGAGGCTCCGGGCCGTCGCCGGCCCGGAAGGCACCCTTGACCGGCGCGGGCGCCTTCGGGCCCGGGGTCTCGCCGAACGTCGCGCGGATCTCGGCGGGCGTCATGTCCCCCTGTGCGACCTTGCCCGCCAGGTCGATCGCCTGCCGGCCGGTGATCGCGCCCTTGTCCGTCTGCCGGCGCAGCAGGTCGGCGATCGTCAGCGACAGGTCACCGTCGGCGACGCGCCGCTGCACCTCGTCCGGCAGCTCGAGCAGCCTGAGGTGACGGCGGACCCAGGCGGGGGAGAGCCCGATCGAGCGCGCGACCTCGGCGGCGGTGGCACCCTCGCGCCGCTTCATCAAGAGGCGCAGGCCGCGCGCCGCCTGCATCGGCTCGAGCTGCACCCGCTGGACGTTCTCGAGCAGCTGGATCTCGAACGCCTCGTCCTCGTCGAGGTCGACGATCTCGTCGACCGGCGTGGTCTCCCAGCCCAGCGCGACGATCGCCGCGTGCCGACGGTGGCCGGCCACGAGCAGGAACTCTCCGTCGCCGTCGGGCTTGCGTCGCACGAGCGGTGGCGTCAGCAGCCCGCGCTGCCGGATCGACAGCGCCAGGTCGTGGATCTCGGGCAGGTCGGGCCGGATGTTCCGGTCCGCCGCGATCCGGTCGACCCGCACGACCTGGCGTATCCGGTCCTTGGTGGCGGTGTCGTACTCGGGCTCGGCCGCGAGCTCCGTGGCCCGGCGGCCGCGCTCCCTCTCGGCGCGCTCGGCCTGCAGCTGAGCGACGGCCTCCTCGCCCTCCTGGAGGTTGTCAACCGACATGCAGCACCGTCCTGGTCATCGAGCACGGCACCTTAGGACCTGCTTCGGATTCGGGGGCTCACGGCGGCAGTCGACGATCGGGGTCAGGTGCCGGGCACGGCGGGGCGGAGAGGCGACGGGTACCGTCTTCCGGCGGGAGCTCTCGGCGAGCAGGGCCCGCCTTCGACGTTCCCGATCCTGCTTCGTACCCGAGGACCTGCCGTGCGCTCTACCGACGTGATGATCATCGGCGCGGGTGCCGCCGGGATGATGTGCGCCCTCACCGCCGCCGCACGCGGGCGCCGGGTGCTCCTGCTCGAGCACGCCAACAAGGCCGGCAAGAAGATCCTCATGTCCGGCGGGGGTCGCTGCAACTTCACGAACATGTACGCGGAGCCGGCGAACTTCGCGTCACGGAACCCGCACTTCTGCAAGTCGGCGCTGGCCCGTTACACGCCGTGGGACTTCATCGCGATGGTCGACGGGCACGGCATCCCGTACCACGAGAAGAAGCTCGGCCAGCTGTTCTGCGACGAGAAGTCCAAGGCGATCCGCGACATGCTCCTCGACGAGTGCCGGCGCGCCGGCGTCGAGCTGCGCCTGGACACCCCGGTGCACGCGATCGAGCGAACCGATGCCGGCTACCACCTGAGCACGGCGATGGGGGAGGTCGCCTGCTCGTCGGTGGTCATCGCGACCGGTGGCCTGTCGATCCCGACGCTGGGCGCCACCGGGTTCGGGTACGACATCGCCCGGCAGTTCGGCCACACCGTGCTGGAGACCCGTGCCGGCCTGGTGCCGTTCACCGCCGCCGGCAGGCTCAAGGACCTGTGCGCCGAGCTGTCGGGCACGTCGGTGGACTGCGTGGCCCGCTGCAACGGCGAGAGCTTCCGCGAGAACCTGCTCTTCACCCACCGCGGCCTCAGCGGCCCGGCGATCCTGCAGATCTCGTCGTTCTGGCGCCCCGGAGACACGGTGGAGATCGACCTGCTGCCCGACCACGACGCGATGGAGTGGCTGCAGGAGCGTCGGACCGCGCGTCCCGACAGCGAGCTGAAGACCGTGCTGGGCGAGGTCTTCACCAAGCGGATGGCGGCGCTGGTGACCGATCGCTGGTTCGCCTCCAAGCCGATGAGGCAGTACACCGCGCCCGAGCTGCGCGCCATCGCCGACACGCTCGGGGCCTGGCGGGTGGTCCCGGCCGGCACGGAGGGCTACCGCACCGCCGAGGTCACCCTGGGAGGCGTCGACACCCGCGAGGTGTCGTCCAAGACCATGGAGTCGCGCAAGAGCCCCGGCCTGTACTTCGTCGGTGAGGTGCTCGACGTCACCGGCCACCTGGGCGGGTTCAACTTCCAGTGGGCTTGGGCGTCGGGGCACGCGGCGGCGCAGGTCGTCTGAGCTGCCGCCGATGGGCCGATCCGGGTCGGGAGCGTCGAGTACCCGACCCGAGCGCTCGGCCGGATGCGTGCCCCGGGACGGCCAGGACCGGTCGCGACACAACGGCGGGAGCGGCGACGCGCCCCCCGACGCCGCATCGCGGCACTAGATTCGGGCGGTGCCGTCACCTGCCGTCTCCCGTCGATCAGGCCGTCGGCGGTCGTTCGCCATCGCCGCCGCCGCGCTCGCCGGCCTGCTCCTGCCGTCCGCCGCCGCCGGAGAGGTCCGGTCCGGGGCGTTGCAGGGGCCGCCCGGGATCAGCCGGAGCAAGGTGCTCGTGGTCGGTGTCGACGGCACGCGCTGGGACCTCGTCCGCCGGTTGACGGACGAGGGCCGCCTGCCGAACCTCCGGCGGATGGCCGGGGACGGGTTCGCGATCCCGTCGATGCTCCAGTACGCCCCGCCACAGGCCTTCACGATGAGCGCCGTCGGCTGGTCGACGATCTCCAGCGGCGTCTGGCCGGCCAAGCACGGGGTCGTCGGCCTGTTCAACGACGACGCCGCCCAGGCCGGCAAGAACGGCTACGCCGACTTCCTCACCCGGCTGGAGCGGGTGAACCCGGCGTTCAGCACGTTCTCCGTCACCGACTGGGGCAACCTGGGTCTGCACCACGACGGTGGCCCGATCTTCGGTGACGACATCGACGTCAAGCACGCCGTCAGCGCCGAGGACTCGATCCCCGCCTACGAGGCCGCCGACGCCGAGAGCGTCCGGATCGCCGGCGACTACCTGCGCACCGGCGATCCCGACGCGGGCTTCGTCTACCTCGGTCTCGTCGACGAGACCGGGCACGTGGTCGGCTCGACCGGCCCCGCGTACCGCGAGGCGATCGTCCTCGCCGACCGGCGGATCGGCCACCTGCTGCGGTCGATCGACGCCCGCCCCACCCGGGC
>JBFWKS010000088.1:0-13822 GCA_050252545.1 Solirubrobacteraceae bacterium | reverse complement strand
CCCACCGCGCGGGACAGGGCCAGGATCACGCCGGTCGCGATACCGGCGACCGATCCGGGCAGGACCTGCTTCCAGATCGTCTGCCACTTCGTCGCGCCGAGGGCCAGCGAGCCCTCGCGGATCGAGGGCGGCACCGCGCGGATCGCCTCGCGAGCCACAATGATCACGACCGGCAACACGAGCAGGGCGAGCGTGATCGACCCGGCGATGACGATCGGCCCCATCGCCAGCGGCCCGCGGACGATGAAGGCCAGGCCGAGGATGCCGTAGACAACCGACGGGACAGACGCGAGGTTCTGGATGTTGACCTCGATCATCCGGTTCCACCAGCGCGAGTTGTCGGCGTACTCCTCGAGGTACACGGCCGTCGCGACGCCGAGCGGCACGACGATCACCGCGCAGATCGCCATCAGCCACAGGGTGCCGACGAGCGCGGACTGCAGGCCCGAGCTCTCCGGGTTGACCTTCGACGGCTGGTTGGCGAAGAAGTCACCGGTGATCTCGCCGGCCCCGTCGCTGATGAAGTCGTAGAAGAGCGCGCCGAGGGTGATGAACGCGAGCGCCAGTGCGGCGTACATCGCCAGCGCGAACGCCCGCTCGGACGCCTTCTCCTTCGCCGTCCGCTGCGGGATGACGGTCTGCTGCTTGATCGCGGCACGCGCGATCTGGGAGCCGGTGCTCATTCGTAGACCTGCCGGAACTTTCGGACGAGACGGATCGACAGCATGTTGAGGAGCAACGTGATGACGAACAGGGTGGTGCCGACGGCGAAGACCGTCTTATAGGAGATCGAGCCGAGCGGGATGTCGCCGCCGGCGGTGCCGGCGATGAACGCGGCCATCGATCCCGCGGACTCGCCCGGATCCCAGACGATGCCGTTGGGCAGGTTCTGTCCGTTGCCCGCCGCCAGAAGGATGACGACGGTCTCGCCGACGGCGCGCGAGGCACCCAGGACGATGCCGGCGACGATGCCCGACAGCGCAGCCGGGAAGACGACCCTGATCGAGACCTGGAGCCGGTTGGCGCCCAGCCCGAAGGCACCCTCGCGCAGCGACTGGGGCACCGCGGACATCGCGTCCTCGGCGACCGATGCCACCGTCGGCATGACGAGCATGCCCACGATCAGCCCTGCGGCGAGCTGGTTGAAGATGTTGATGTTCCCGACGCCCAGCAGTGGCTGGAGGATCTCCGGCGTGAAGAACGCCAGGGCGAAGAAGCCGAAGACGACGGTCGGAACGCCAGCCAGCACTTCGAGGACCGGCTTGACGACCTTGCGGACGTGCGGCGGCGCGTACTCGGCCAGGTAGATCGCCGAGAGCAACCCGACCGGGATCGCGACGATCATCGCGACGACCGAGATGTAGAGGGTCGACGCCAGCAGCGGGATGATGCCGAACGACTGCTGCTCACCACGGAGCAGCGGGGTCCAGCGGGTGTCGAAGAAAAACTCGCCGATGCCGACTTCACCGAAGAACGACAGCGTGTCCTTGAGGAGCGAGAACACGATCGCGAAGGTCACGAAGACCGACACGAGCGCGGCAGCGCCCAGTCCGAGATGGATGAATCGTTCACCGACGCTCCGCGCGGTGCGGGCCCGGGTCAGATCGACCCGGGCCCCACCACCGGACCCGCCGGCGGGCTGGTGCTCCGCCATGCGTGTTCTTTCTCTCGCGGTGTAGCCGGTGTGGCTAGGCCGCGCCCTCGATCTTGGCGAGCTCGCCCTTGGCGGCCTCGACCTGCTCGGGCGTGAGCGGAACCATCTTGGCGGCGGTGGCGATCGCCTCCTGGTTCTCGATGATGAAGTCGACGTACGCCTTCACCTCGGGGCGCTTGAGCGCCTCCGCCGACGGGTACACGAACAGCGGGCGGCTCAGCGGCTTGTAGCTGCCGTCCTGGATCGTGTCGGTCGACGGGGCGACGCAGCCGTCGCCGGAGTCGACCGACACCAGGTTGAGCTTGTCGGCCTGCGCCTCGTAGTACGAGAAGCCGAAGTAACCCATGCCGCCGGCCGAGCCCTCGACACCGGTGACGAGCTGGTTGTCGTCCTCGGACGCCTCGTAGTCCTCGCGAGTCACGCCCTCCTCACCGTTGATCTCGTCGGTGAAGTAGTCGAACGTGCCGGAGTCGGTGCCCGGGCCGAAGAGCGACAGCTCGGTGTCGGGCAGAGACGGATCGACGTCCTTGAGCGACTTGACCTTGGAGCCCTTGTTCCAGATCTCCTTGAGCTGATCGGTCTTGAGGCACTCGACGACCAGATCCTTGTTCGTCACGACGGCGATGCCGTCGTTGGCGACCGACAGCTGACCGAAGCCGATGCCGGCCTTCTCGCAGAGCGGCACCTCCTCGTCGTCCTTGATCGGACGCGACGCCTGCGAGATGTCGGTCTCGCCGCCGCAGAACTTCTCGAACCCGCCGCCGGTGCCGGACTGGCCGACCGTGACGCGGACGTTCGGGTACTGCTCCTGGAACAGCTCCGCCGCGGCCTGGCCGAACGGGAAGACCGTCGACGAGCCGTCGATCTTGACCGTGCCGGAAAGGCTGGTGTCGGCGTCGCCGCCGCCGGAGCCGGCCGTGTCGGTGCTGCTGTTGTCGTCGTCGCCGCAGGCCGCGATGCCCAGGGCGAGCACGGCGGTGACGCCGGCCGTGGTGAACGTACGAATCCGCACGTGGTCTCCTTCAGATCGTTCGGGGTTCTGGACGGTCGGGAGCGTGGCAGCCACCGGCCGGGATTCTGTTACGCGCTTGTGGCACGCAGGTGAAGAGCATGTGAACGTGACGTCACCGACGGAACCGGTGAGCGTCGTGGCCCGCACGGTGTGTGCGGCAGGTCACCCCTCATGCGGCTCGGGGGCGAATCGGTAGCCGAACCCGATGTGGGTGTGGATGAACGACCACCCCGGCGAGGCCCGCTCGAGCTTCTGGCGCAGCTTGTGGATGTAGACGTCGATCGAGCGGTCTCCCCGGCGGAGGGTGCGGCCCCAGACCGTGGCGAAGAGCTCGTCGCGGGCGACCACGTGACCGGAGCGCTCGGCGAGCGCGATCAGCAGGTCGAACTCGCGGACCGACAGGGCGACGACACGCCCGGCGACGACGGTCAGGCCCTCCGACGGTCGGATCTCGATGGGATCCACCGTGATCGGCTCCGTCGAGCCCGGTGCGCGTTCCTGCGTCATGATCGTGCGAGCCGGGCCGGTCATCGAGCGCGAGTCTCCGCGGTTGGCGCGTCACCGCCGTTACCGTCCCGTGAACCAGTCGTGAAACCCCGGTGAACCCCCTCGGAGCGACCCTCGATCGACGCTAGCTTGGGTCGTGATGGTCATGTTCTCCACCCGAGACCGTGCCGCTTCGCAGCGGCCGACGAACGACCCGTTGATGGACCTGCTGGCCGCGTTCGGCCCGACGATCGTGCGCGCGACCGAGACGCTGCGCGTCCTCGTGGCCGAGTGCCCGGACCGCAGCGGGCTCACCGAGGAGCTGTCGCGGATCGAGCACGAGGGCGACCGGATCGCCCACGACGTCATCCACCACCTGCGCCTGGGCTCGCCCGACTCGTGGCCGTTCGACGTCGAGGACGGATACCGCCTCGCAGGCGCGCTCGACGACGTCATCGACGCCACCGACGCCGCCGGCGACATGCTCGCCGTGTACCGCGTCGAGGCGCCGACCGACCAGGCCACCCGGATGGCCGGGCTGCTCGTCGAGTCCGGGGCCGCCGTCGACGAGGCGCTCCGCGCGTTCTGCGCCGGAGGTGACCCCGAGGAGCACCTCGTGCGGATCCACCGCCTGGAGAACGAGGCGGACCGGACGAGCCGCGATGCGATCGGGTCGCTCTTCGTCGAGGGCCTCGATCCGCTGTTCGTCATCCGGTGGAAGGACATCTACACCGCGATGGAGGACGCCGTCGACGACTGTGAGCGCGTCGCGCACGTCCTCGCGGGCATCGAGCTCAAGCGGCACGGCAGCGCCGAGCCCCGACGCTGACCGGCGCGACGCGCCCGCCGGTCAGGCGACGCGGCGCTGACGCTCGGGGCGGGCCGCATCGTGCGCGGCGGTAGCAGCGGCGTCGCGCTCGGCCTCGCGAAGCGTTCCGGCCGCGAGCGCGGTGCGGTACCCGTCGGCGAGGCGACCGAACGACGCCTCCCAGGTCCGCTCGCCGGCGGACTCCTGGCCCCCGGCGGCGAGGAGCGCCGCCCAGCCCGGATCCTCGAGGATCCCGACGACCGCCTCGGCGAGCCGATCGGCATCGGCGGGCCGCAGCAGCCCGTCGATCTCGTCGTCGATCAGCGATCGCGGCCCGCCCTCGTCGACGGCGACGACCGGCAGCCCGGACGCCTGCGCCTCGAGGATCACCTGGCCGAACGTGTCGGTGCGGCTCGGGAAGAGGAACGCATCGGCGTTGGCGTACGCGTCAGCGAGCGCGTCACCGTCGAGCCAGCCGAGGAACGTGACGTGCTCACCGAGGCGATCGCGCAGCAGCTGCTCCTCGGGCCCGCCGCCGGCGAGCAGCAGGTGCAGGCGCGGCTGACGTCGCCGCGCCTCGAGGACCGTCTCGATCAACAGCTCGACGCCCTTCTCGCGCGTCTGACGGCCGGCGTACAGGACGAAGAGCGGATCGTCGACCGGGCAGGCGTCCCGGTAGCGGTCACGCACCTCGGCACGGCGCCGATCCGGCCCGAACCGGCCCAGGTCCACTCCGCGGTCCCAGCGGCCGATCCGGTCGGCCGGGATCCCGAGCGCGGTGACGGCCTCGTCGCTCTGTGGGCTCGGGGTCAGGACGACATCGGCCTGCAGGTAGAAGAGCGCGGTCGCGACCGATGCCCACTCCCCCACCCGCTCGTCGTCGGTACGCAACTGCGCGTACGCGCCCAGCTCCGTGTGGTAGCTGGCGAGCACCGGCAGGTCGAGGACCTTCGCGAGCGCCAGCCCCGCGATGCCGGTCGGTCCGGGCGACACCACGTGGACGACGTCGTAGTGGCCCTCGGCGATCGCGTCGACGAGCGCCGGGATCGACGGCACCCCGATCCGCAGGCCCGGGTAGAACGGCACCTCGATCTCGGCGACCGCCGGCAGGCGCCGGTCGACCGGGCCGTCGGTGCCGATGACGTCGACGTCGAACCCGGTCGCGCCGCGCTCGCGCAGGGCCGCGAGCACGCGGGTGACGCCGTGGGTGGTGCCGATGCCGTCCGCCAGCAGCGCGACGCGGGGCCGGGCCCCGTCGACGCGCCCGTCGAGCTTGCGCTTCTCGCGACCGAGGAAGGCGGCCGAGGGCGCGTACGGCATGATCGGGATCAACGCGTCGATGAGCTGCCCGGCGAGCGCGCCGAGGTCGGGCTCGACACCCTCGGCGATCGACTCCACCGCGGCGATCACGGCGTCGGTCGCGGCCGCCGCGCGACGTTCGTGGACGGCGCGGGCGCGGGCCTCCAGGTCGTGGTGCTCGAACCCGTCGGCCTGCAGCGTGGCGAGCAGCGCCTCGAGGTCGAGGTGCCCCAGGTCGACCGCGTCGAGCCACGCGCCGAGCATCGCCCGCGCGTCGTCGGGGGTGACGTCCTCGCCGTTCTGGCCGCGGCGGACGTCGGCCTCCGACAGCAGCCGCGACACGATCGACCCGATCGCCTGCGGCCGCGGGCGCTCGGTCGGAGCGGTCGAGCGGCCGGGGACGACCGACTCGGGTGCCGGTGCCGCGCCGACGCCGAACGTCCGTGCGGAGAGCGAGATCGCGGCGTGTGCCCAGCGGGCGGCGCTGCCCTGGGTGCCACGTGGGACGGCCCGGCCGGCGCGGATGTGGGCGAGGTACTCCTCAGGCGTGTAGGCCAGCGGGGTCTCGGTGTAGGTGCGGCCGATATCGACGCCGGCGTGGTCGTCGGTGCCACCGACGCCGGTCTTGCCGAGCGTCTCGGCGACGACGGCCGCCGGACGGTTGAGCTCGGCGGCACGCGACCCGTTGCGGGTCTCCCAGACCGGGAAGAGCTCGGTGAGGATCCGGCGGTGGCGCGCGGTCAGCGGTGCCTCGACGTAGAAGAACGGGTGCGCCAGCGCGGTCGTGATCTCGTTCTCGTGCAGGTACTCGGCGCAGCGCACGACGTCGTGACGGTGGGCCTGCAGCCAGTCGTGGTCGTCCGGGGTGAGGCCCAGGCAGAGGACGTGCACGGCGTGCGGCTCGCCGCGGAACCAGGCGGTCAGCTCCTCGCCGAGGAACACGTCGGGCCGGTCGGCGATCTGGAGCACCCCGGCGATCGTGTCGTGATCGGTGATCGTCACGAAGTCCATCCCCCGGCGCTTGGCCAGGGCGTAGACCTCCTCCGGCGGCGTCGCGCACTCCGGCAGGCCGGCTGCCCGCTGAACGCCGAGCTTGCTGAGCTGCGACGCCGTGGAGTGGACGTGCAGATCGCAGCGGCTGAGCGCCGGCGGCAGATCGACGCTCGAGGCCCCGGGCGCCGTGCCGTCCGGCATGCGCCGTGGGTCGACGTGGGAGCGGTCGGGCACGCCGCGGTGATCGTCCGGACGCTCGTCGGTGCTCATGTCCGAAAGGGTGCGCTCCGTGGAGCCCGCTCCCGTGACGACCTGGTGACCGCACGGTGACGAAGATGTGAAGCGAGGACCGACGGCGATTCCCGGCGGTTGCAGGAGGTTCTGACGACGCGGCGCGGGTGACGGGTGCCGACCCCGGCCCCGGTGGGCCGGGCACCGGTCAGTCGGTCAGGCGCTCCAGGTCCGCGTAGAGCGCGGCGACCTTGGCCTTGGCGTCCTCGTGACGCTTGGTGTTGCGGTCGGTGGCCTCCGGCGTGGCCCACGCGTCGGGCGCGGCGAGCTCCGCCTCGAGCTCCACCAGCGCCGTCTCGGCCTTCTCGATCCGCGACTCGGTCTTCTCGATCTCGCGGCGACGGTTCTTCGACAGCGGCGGAGCGGTCGCGGTGCCGCCCCCGCCCTTCGCCTTCGCCTTGCCGCCCGCTCCGTCGCCGTTCCCGGCGCGCGTTCCGTCGGACCGCTCGCCACCGGTGCCCGTTCCCGCGGCGGTGCCGCTGCTCGCGCCCCCACCGTTCGTGGCGCCGGCCGTCGTCGACGCCGCCGCTCCCGTGTCGGCGCGTCGGCCGGCCTCGCGGGCCTGGCGCTCGGCGGCCTGGCGCTCCTCGCGCATCTCGACGTACTGCTGCCAGCCGCCGAGGTAGTTGTGCAGCTCGCCGTCCTCGATCGCGACGGTGCGGGTCCCGACGACCTCGAGCAGCGCCCGGTCGTGGCTGATCATCACGAGCGACCCGGGGAAATCGCTGAGCGCGTCCTCGAGCGCCTCGCGGGACTCGATGTCCAGGTGGTTGGTCGGCTCGTCGAGGATCAGGACGTTCGCACTCGACGCGACGAGGACCGCCAGGCCCAGGCGCTTGTGCTCGCCGCCCGACAGGCCGGCCAGGTCCTTCTCGGCGTCCTCGCCCGAGAACAGGAACTTGCCCAGCAGCGAGCGGGCCTCGTTGGGCTTGAGCCCCGTGGCCTTGATGCACGCCTCGATCACCGTGCGCGCGCCGGGGAAGTCGAGCTCCTCGCCGTGCTGCGACAGGTAGCCGACCTGCACGTTGTGACCGGTGCGGATGACGCCGTCGGCGAGCGGCCGCCGTCCCGCGAGCGTCTCGATGAGCGTCGTCTTGCCGACGCCGTTGGGGCCGACCAGGCAGACGTGCTCACCGCGCTCGAGCCAGATCTCGGCGTTGTCGAGCAGGACGCGCGCGTTCGGGTCGGACACGGTGCGCGTCGCGCCGGTGCTCTGGTCCTTGACGATCGTCGGCGGCGGCACCTCGACGCGGCCGTGCTCGAGCTCGAAGATGATCTTGCCGGCGCGCTCGGGCTTCTTGAACTGGAAGCCCATCGTGCGGGTGTCCTTGGGGTCCCGCGTGATCCGCTCGATCTTGTCGAGCGCCTTGACGCGGGACTGGGCCTGGCGGGCCTTCGTCGCCTTGGCGCTGAACCGGCGGACGAAGTCCTCCATCCGCGCGATCTCGGCCTCCTGCTTGGCGATCGCCTTGCCGAGCGCCATCTCGCGGGCGGCCTGCTCCTTGCGCCAGTTGTGCCAGGTGCCGGCGAAGAACCGGGCACGGCCCGCCTCGATCTCCAGCACCGACGTGCCGACGGCCTCGAGGAACCAGCGGTCGTGGGCGACGAGGACGATCGCCGACTCGTACTCGACGAGGGTCTTCTCGAGCCACTCGAGCGACTCGAGGTCCAGGTGGTTGGTCGGCTCGTCGAGCAGCAGCAGGTCGGGCTTGGCGCTCAGCGCACGGGCGAGCGATGCGCGGGTGAGCTGCCCGCCGGAGAACGTCTCGAGATTGCGGCCGAGGTCGGCGTCGGTGAACCCGAGGCCGCGGACGGTGTCGGCCGCCTCGTCCCGCCAGCGGTAGCCGCCGAGCGCCTCCAGCTCGGTCGTCGCGCGCGAGTAGGCGTCGAAGACGTCCAGGTCGCCGTCGGCCATCCGCTGCTCGTACTTGCGCAGGCGGGTCTCCAGGTCGATGAGGTCCTGACGACCCGACGTGACGTACTCCTCCAGCGTGATCCCCTGCTCGCGCGGCGGACGCTGGTCGTGCAGGATCACGCGCGCGTTCTTCTCGAAGCTCAGGTCGCCGCCGTCGTGACGGGTCTGTCCGGCGAGGATCCGGAGCAGCGTCGTCTTGCCCGCCCCGTTGCGACCGGACAGCGTCATCCGGTCGCGGCGCTCGAGCTTGAACGACAGCCCCTTCCACAGCGGGTTGCCGTTGATGTCCTTCTGCAGGTCGGAGGCGATGAGCACGGCCATGGGCGACCCTCCATGGTAGGCGCCCGGCCGGGTGACGCGCCGACGCGTCCCGCCCGAGGGCGTGCCGCGCGTGAGGGTTCGTGCCCGGCGACGCGGGATGCGGCTCCGGGGCTGCGAAAGCGCAGCAGCCGTGAGCGTCCCGCTCACGGCCCGTCGATGCGGAACTCGAAGCTCGAGGACACGTCCTCGCCGCCGAAGAGCATCAGCGCGATCAGGACGATGGTGCCGACGAGGCCGAGCAGGCCCAGGAGCCACCCGGCGACGGCGACGCCCCAACCGGTCTGGCGACCCTGGGCGGCGTCGATCTCACGCATCGCACGACGACCGAGGACCATCGCGGCGACGCTGCCGATCCCGAACAGCCAGAGCAGGGCCAGCAGGAGCGACAGCGTCGCCCGGCCGTTGACCGCGGACAACGTCTGGGTGTCGGGCGTCGACGATCCGCCGGCCGAGGCCGCCCCGTCCGCCGCCCTCGGCCCCGCTCCCCGGGCGGGGCCGACCCCCGGTGCCCCATCGCCCTCGCGCGGGTGGCCGCCCGCCGGTCCGGCGGTGCGCCGATCGTGGTCGCTGTGGGAATGGGGGGCGGCGTCGGAGCTCATGGGCGCCGACGCTATGGACCGTCCCTGTGCCGATTCGAGGGGTCAACCGTGCCGAGATCGTGTCGATCTCGTGGTGGTCCTCCGCGCTCCGCGGTCGCTCGCCTCGGGCCCCGTCCGCGGTCGCTCGCCTTGGGCCCCCGGCGACGCCACCCGTCGACGTCGAGCGCGATCTCGGCGGCCACGATCTCGACGACGGCCGGTGATCCGTCGCGGAAGCCGCCCGCCGCGGTGGGTGGTGCGCCGAAAACGCGGCTCGTCATCGCCCCACGATGACGAACCGCGATTTCCCGCCCTCAGCCTGGCCCGGCCCGCGTCGCGCCCTCATTCCACGCCATCCCGCCCCGCCCCCCAGCCTGGCCCGGCCCGCGTCGCGCCCTCATTCCTCGGCCTCCCCCGCGGCGACATCGGCCTCCCCCGCCCGCCGCCTCTCGCGGCGGATCGCCTCGCGGGCGATCGGCACCATCCGCGCGTCGGGCGGCAGCAGCGACCAGGCGGTGCGGACGCCCACACGGACCGCACGCAATGCGGCCTCGTCGGCGGGGGTCCAGGAGACGCCGAGGATGCGGCGCGCCCGCCGCGGGAGCGTGCCCCGCCCCAGCCACGGCACGCCGCGCACCAGGGCCGGGCGCAACGCCGCCCACGCCGCGGCCGGGATGTCGTCCGACGGCGCCGGCAGGAACGGGATCCGGCCCACGCCGTACGTCGCCGCCGGGGTCGCCGCGAGCGTCTCCTCGAGCATCCGGTCCCAGTAGCGCAGGAACGCGTCGTGGTCCGGCGGTACCGGGCGCATGCTCACGCCGTACCGCGAGTACCAGGTGATCGACTCGGCGTAGGCGCGGCGACGCTCCTCCACCGTCAACGGCGTGCCGAACAGCCGCTGCGTGGCGATCTGGCCCTCGAAGAACGTCGCGTGCGCCCAGAAGAACGCGTCCGGATCGAGCGCGTGGTACCGCCGCCCGTCCCGCATCCGGCCCTTGATCGGCCGGTGCTGATCGCGGATCCAGTGCCCCTGCCGATCGGGGTCGGCGTCGTACACCGCCCGCAGGATCGGCGGTCCCGATCGCGCCAGGCGGCTGAACGGGTTGGAGAAGAAGTCCGACCCGTCGGTGAGCGCCCGTGAGATCACCGGGTGCATCGCCTGGAGGATCCCGGCCCGGTACGCCAGCAGCAAGCCCCGGGCGTCGCCGAAGCAGCGCCAGGTGACCGACCCGGGACCGAGCGGCGCCGCGTCGGCGAGCGGATCGAGCGGGACCCTCGAGGCGCTCACGCCGCCACCCGGCCCGCCACCGCGTGGCCTCCGTCCGGTGGCGTCGCGCCGCCTACGACGGACCGATCCGATCGCGTGCTCGTGCCCGCGGCGCCCACCACGGCGCCACCCGTCCCGGTGACCGCACCGGCGCCCCCGACGGCCCCGGCCCCACCCTCGCCGGCGACCGCGTCCACCTCGTCACCCGAACCGCCGTGGAACGCGTACTCCCGCGGATCGACGCGGCGCACCGTCTGCGCGTACTCGCGCATGAACCCCGGCCAGTTCGTCGTCACCCGGCCATCGGCCGTGCGGTACCAGCTGGAGCACGCCGTCCAGATCGAGCCGTCGAGGCGGTGTTGGACCTTCGCGCACGACACCGCCTGCACGGCCGGGTCGACCTCCATCGCCCGGGCGTCCCGCCGGCGCAGCGTCTGCAGCGCGTCGACGACGTACCCGATCTGCGCCTCGACCATCTCGACGATCGACCCGACGCCCAGATTCGTGTTGGGCCCGTACAGCAGGAAGAGGTTGGGGAACCCGTGGACGGTGATCCCGTGGTGGGCCTGTGGCGCATCCCCCCAGACGTCGGTGAGTTCCTGACCGCCGCCGCCGTGGATCCGCATCGGCGCGACGAACCGCGTCTGGAACCCCGTCCCCCACACGATCGCGTCGGCCGGCCGGAAGGTCCCGTCGGCGGTCACCACGCCGTCCTTGCGCACGTGGTCGATCGCGTCGGTGACGACCTGCACGTGGTCGCCGCCGAGCGCCGGCAGGTAGCGGCTGGAGAACAGCATCCGCTTGCACCCCAACGGGTAGTCCGGGGTCGTCGCGGCACGCAGGTCTCGATCAGGGGTCTGCCACGCCATGAACGTCCGCGACGCCCGTTCCACCCCCCACCGCACCGGTGGCGCGACGGTCATCCCGGCGATCAGACCCTCCAGGAGCAGCCGTCCGCCCTCGCGACGGACGCGCTGCAGGCCGGGGACGTGACGGATCGCGATGCGGACGGGCGCCGAATACGGAGCGTTGGTGCGTGGCAGGAGGTACGGCGCCGAGCGCTGGTAGACGTCGAGCTCCGCGACGGTGTCCGCGAGCTCGGGCACGAACTGGATCGCGCTGGCTCCGGTGCCGATGACCGCCACCCGCTTGCCGGAGAGGTCGACGTCGTGATCCCACTCCGCGGAGTGGAAGCTCGGCCCCGCGAAGTCCTCGCGGCCGGGCAGGTTGGGGATCCGGGGACGGGTGAGCTGCCCGCACGCCGGGATCAGCACGTCGCAGACGAAGGTCCGGCCGTCGGTGGCCTCCAGCGTCCACTCCAGGGTCTCGTCGCTCCAGTGCGCGTCGGCGATCTCGGTCCGCGGCACCAGGTCGTCGAGCACGCCGTGGTCCCGGGCCACGTCGTGGAGGTACCGCTGCACCTCGCGCTGGGGCGAGCAGGGCCGCGACCAGTCGCGCCGCTGCGCGAACGAGTACGAGTAGACGTAGGACGGCACGTCGCACGCCGCTCCCGGGTAGTCGTTGTGCGCCCACACGCCACCGACGCCGTCGGCGCGCTCGATGACCGTGATGTCGTCGACACCGGCGCGGCGCAGCGCGATCGCCATCCCGATCCCGCTGAACCCGGCGCCGATGATCGCCACGCGCGGGGAAGCCTTCGACGAAGCGTGCATGCCCGGCACGGTAGGGCGAGCGATCGCTCGCGTTCAACTCGCGTTCCTGGAACCATCATCGAATGGTCGACAACGCCCGTCGCAAGCCGACACAGGTCCGCTCGCGAGAGATGGTCGAACGGCTCGTCGACGCAACCGCTCGCGTTCTGGAGCGCGACGGGTACGCGGCGGCGAGCACCAACGCCGTCGCCCGCGAGGCGGGAGCGAGTCCGGGCAGCCTGTACCGCTACTTCTCCGACAAGGACGAGCTGCTGGTCGCTGTGACGGAACGGTTCGTCGACCGGTTCGGAGCGAGCCTCGAGCCCGCCGTCCGCCATGCGGCGCTGCAGGCCGACCCGGCGGATGCGATCCGCACCGTGATGGAGGGCGTCCTGTCGGCACTGGAGGCCCAGGCGGATCTCATGCGGGTACTGCTGGAGCGCGTGCCGCCGGTCGACCAGGCCGCGGCGATCCACGGGATCCGGACGCGCCTGACGGCCTTCGTGTTCCAGGCGCTGGCGCTGCGCCGCGACACCCTGCGCCACGACGACGTCGAGCGGATCACCTGGAGCATGGTCGAGCTGGCCCAGCACCTGCCGGTGCGGTACGTGCTCGACCGGCCACCGATCGCGCGCGACGACTTCCTGGACGACGTCGTCCGGACGCTGCTCGTGCAGGCGTTCCCGGACGGGCCGGCCGGCCCGTAGGCCGGCGGCGCCGGCCGGTCGGCGACGACGGGAGCGGCCGGTGCGGGGGTGACGGCGCCTTGGCGCTCGGAGCGGCCGCGATCCGGAGCCACGTCCCGCCGGTACGCCGGGACCGTCGGCACTCCGCGGAGTGCCGACGGTCCTGAGGTCACGTCCGGGCGCGCCACGCGAGCGCCGAGCGGGCCACCTGCCACAGGGCCTCGCGGACCGCCGCCCGGCCGCCGACGCGGCGCGCCACCGCCAGGCGGGTGACGGCGTCGCCGAGCACCGCGGGACCGACCGGACCGGGCTCGTCGGACGCGCCCGCGCGGAGCGATGCCAGCTCGGCCGCGACCGCATCGGTACCGGAGTCGGTGGCGACCGACTGGCGCAGGCGCTCCTCGGCCTCGCGCGAGGCGTTGGCCTCGGCTCGGCTGCGCCGCAACGCGTCCTCCACGCCTCGCAGCCGGGCCTGCAGCCGCTCGTGCTCGTCCACGTCGACCGTGGCCGTGCGTCCGCGGGCGTCGGCGAGATCGGCAGCGAGCCGCTCGTTGCGGTCCCGGGCCTGCGCCAACCGGTCGGTGAGCTTCGCCGCGCGGCGCTCGGCGTCCCTGGCCGCGGCCAGGGTCGCATCCAGCATCACGCGGACGTCCGGGGGCATCTGCAGCCGGGCGGCCTGTGCGGGGTCGACGGTGTCGCGGCGGCGTGGTCCGGGCTTGGCCGGCTCGTACCCGGCCGCGCGGATCGCGGCGTTGAGCGATCCGTCGAACGGGCGCTTGGCGGCATTGAGCGACGGCCACGGGGTGCCGTCGGCGCGCCCGGCGCGGTAGCGCTCGGTGCGCCAGGTCTGTCCGGACCAC
>JBFWKS010000087.1:0-13879 GCA_050252545.1 Solirubrobacteraceae bacterium | reverse complement strand
GAGCACCACCGGGATCGGCTCGAGCTGATAGCGGTAACCGTCGACGTACACCGACACGACCTCGCGCCGCTGCGACACGGCGATCACCAAGGCGCTCGTCTGCTTGCTGACCCGCTCGGCGGTGCGGTGCCTGGTGCCCGTCTCCTGGGTGAGGATCGTGGGGTCCGGGACGAGCTGGACGTTCGCCATCGCGATCTTCGTCGCGTTGGCGTTGAGCGTGATCGCACCGTCCATCTTGGCCAGCTGGTACAGCATCGCCGCGGTGTAGTCGATGTCCAGCCGGATGCCACCCGAGCACAGATGGGTGATCTCCTCAGGCTCACCGATCGCGAGCAGTCCGCCGGTGTGCGCGGTGAGGATCGAATCGATCCCCTCGCGGAGCGCCGTTCCCGGCGCGATCATCTCGAGTGCCTTGACAAGGCGGGGCTCTTGACGACCGTCGAGCTCTTGGAGCTCTTCACCGGATCGCTGCGCCATCGCACCGATTGTAGCAATCGATACCGGGTTTCTCCCGCACCCGGCGACGGGACCCCTCCGGGACCTCAGCCGCGCCCCGGCCCGGCGGACGGCAGGGCCGCGCGGAGAGCCTTGCGCAGCGTCGGGGTCCCCTCGGGATGGACGACCGTCCGCAGACCGAACTTGCGGGCCTCCGCGAGGCGCCGCTCGGCGTGCGCGACGCCGCGCAGCTCGCCGGTCAGGCCCACCTCCCCGAAGCACGCCACCGGCAGCTCCTGCTCCTCCCCACCGGGCACGACCCCCCGGGCGGCCGACGCGACCGCGAGCGCCACCGCGAGGTCCGCACCCGGCTCGTCGGCCCGGACGCCGCCGACGACGTTGACGAAGACGTCACTCGTGCTCGTGGCCACCCCGGCGTGGCGGGCGAGCACCGCCAGGACGAGCGCCAGGCGGTTGCGGTCGATGCCGTTGCAGACCCGGCGGGGCGGGACGAGCTCGCTCGGCGACACGAGCGCCTGGACCTCCACCAGCAGCGGCCGGGTGCCCTCCATCGCGCAGAGGACGACGGAGCCGGCGGCCCGGGTGGCCTCGCCGACGAACCGCGCCGACGGGTCCAGCACCTCGACGAGCCCGACGCCGTGCATCTCGAACACCCCCGCCTCGTTGGTGGAGCCGAACCGGTTCTTGTGCGCCCGGAGGGTCCGGTAGGTGCGCTCGCGCTCGCCCTCGAACTGCAATACGCAGTCGACGAGGTGCTCGAGCACCCGCGGGCCGGCGAGGGCACCGTCCTTCGTGACGTGCCCGACGAGGACCATCGCCACGTCCAGGCGCTTGGCGACCTCCATGAGCCGGCCCGCGACCTCGCGGACCTGGCCGACCGATCCCGGCGCGCCGCTCAGGTCCGGGTCGGACATCGTCTGGACCGAGTCGATGACGCACACGTCGGGGCGCTCCGCCTCGACGGTCGCGACGATCGTCGACAGGTCCGTCTCGGCGAGGATCGGGACGTCGAGCGCCCCGGGGACGCCGGCGGTGCCGTCGGCGCGGACGAGCCGCGTCGCACGCAGCCGCACCTGTGCTGCGGACTCCTCCCCCGACACGTAGAGCGTCGATCGCCCGGCGCCCTGCAGGTGGCCCAGGACGGTGTTGAGCAGCGTCGACTTGCCGATCCCGGGCGAACCACCGAGGAGGACCAGCGACCCCGGGACGAGCCCGCCGCCGAGCACCCGGTCGACCTCGCCCAGGCCGGTGCGCAGCCGCGGAACAGCCGGCGCGGTGACGTCGCGCAGCGGAGTCGGGCGGCCCGGCGGCACGCCGCCGTTCGTCCGGCCCGTCGATCCGCCGCCACGGCCACCACGGCCGCCGGCCGGCCGTGCCGGAGCGCGCTCCTCGGTCAGGGTGCCCCACTCGCCGCAACCGGGGCACTGGCCCATCCAGCGTGGGGTCTCGTGCCCGCAGGCGGAGCACACGTGCACGGTCGCGGCGCGGGCCATCGCGTCCCAATCTACGGTCGGTGACGGCGGAGGCCGGCGAGCTCGACGAGACCCGGGACACGGCGCCGCGTGGGCCGGCCCGTGCCCGGACCGCGTCCGGGCCCGGGCGGCGCGGCGCGGCGCGGATCAGCGCGAGAGATCGAGCGCGCGGACGATGTCGGCGACGACGTCGTCCGGCGCCTCGATCCCGGCGCTGAACCGGACGTAGCCGGGCGTGACCTGTCCGTCGCCGAACCGGTCGCGCCGCTCGGCCGACGAGTGGATCCCGCCGAAGCTCGTCGCCTCGAGCACGATCTGGAGGGCGGACAGGAACGCCCGCGCGCGGCGTGGGCTGCCCAGGTCGAACCCGACGACGCTGCTGAAGCCGGGGTAGCGGACGTCGGTGACGTCGTCGCGGTCGCCGACCGCGGTGTGCACGGCGGCCGCGACCTGCTCCTGGCGCTGCAGGCGCACGTCGAGCGTCGCGAGCGACCGGTGGGCGAGCCAGACCTCGAACGGGCCCGGGATCGACCCGACGAGCGTCCGCCACTGGCGCAGCTCGCCGGCGGTCTCCTCGTCGCCGACCGTGACGTGACCGAGGACCAGGTCGCTGTGGCCGGTCAGGTGCTTGCTGTCGGACGAGACGACGATGTCCGCGCCGAGCTCCAGCGGACGCTGGCGCAGTGGCGTGGCGAGCGTGTTGTCGACGGCGACGCGGGCACCCGCGCCGCGGCAGGACGCGATCGTCTCCTCGAGCTCCAGCACCTGCAGGCCGGGGTTGGCGGGCGACTCGATCCACACGAGGCTCGCGCCCTTGGCGGCCCGGCGGATCGCCTGGTCGTCGGTCGGGACGAGCCGCACGCCGACGCCGCGCATGGCGAGGTGCTCGCGGGCGATGTGCACGACCCCGGGGTAGCCGTCGGTGGGCGCGACGAGCAGGTCGCCCGGGCCGAGCAGCCGCAGCAGGACCGCCGCGGCCGCGGCCATCCCCGATGCGAAGACGACCGCGTGGCCGCCGTCGAGGGCGCCGAGGGCCCGCTCGTAGGCCTCGAACCCCGGGTTGCCCATGCGGCCGTAGTAGTACGGGCTGTCGCTCAGCTCCCCGGCGGCGTGGAACGGCGCCGCGAACGTCGGGCCGTCCAGGAACGGTCTGCCCTGCTCCGCCGGAGCGAGCCCGGCGCTGACGACCCGTGTGGCGGCGTCGAGCGACGCGGCGGGCAGCTCGCCCTGCGACGCGTCGTCGGCGGCCGTGCCGTCGACGGCACCGGTGCCACCGTCGGGACGCGGTCCCCGCATCCGATCCAGCCGCGCACGGGCCTGGGCCGCGACGCCGCGCGGCAGGACGCCGGCCTCGCCGGGGACCCAGGCCCCGAACGCCCCGCGCCGGTCGTCGGTGGTGGGGCTCTCGTCGGGGTTGTCGTCCCGGTCGGTCACGCGCGGCCGCCGTTCGCGAGCCGCAGAGACCTATGGCGCATGGAGCCCCGCATCAACCCGACAACCTACCGCGTGGGTGCCGTGCCGCATCCCTGCAACGAACCGACCGCCGGCCGGCCCCGTCGGTGACGACCCTCGCACGGGTCCGTTTGGCCGGGCCGGCGATGGCCGTGCAAACGCCGACGGCCGGGCCACCCGTCGGGTGGCCCGGCCGTCGATCCGCTTCAGGTGTGCCGGTCAGCTCTCGTCGGGGGCCTCGTCCTTGGAGGCGTCCGGCGCCGGCGGCGCGTCCTCCGGCGCGGCGGCCGCATCGTCCTCGGCGGCGCCGACGGCGGCCGGGACCTTCTCGGTCTCGACCGTCGTGAGCACGACCTCGCGCTCCGCCTCCCCCTCGGGGACGCGGTCGATGCGCACGGTGGCGCCCGTGTCGACCTGGTTGGCGAGCACGTAGTCGGCCAGCGGGTCCTCGATGTAGCGCTGGATCGCCCGGCGCAGCGGACGGGCACCCATCGC
Organism: Solirubrobacteraceae bacterium; assembly: GCA_050252545.1. Taxonomy (GTDB): domain Bacteria; phylum Actinomycetota; class Thermoleophilia; order Solirubrobacterales; family Solirubrobacteraceae; genus Patulibacter. The sequence continues at coordinate 10,004 of JBFWKS010000087.1, read as the reverse complement.
GGGATCCCAGCCCTTCTCGACCAGCAGCTCCTTGACCTCGTCGCTGAGCTGGAGCTCGAGCTCGCGGTCGCGCAGCGACCTGCGGACCCGGTCGAGCATGAGCTCGACGATCTGCGTGATCTCCGGCTTGGTCAGCTTGTGGAAGACGATGACCTCGTCGATCCGGTTGAGGAACTCCGGCTTGAAGGCCTTCTTCAGCTCACCGGTGACCCGCTGCTTCATGTCCTCGTAGCTGACCGCCTCGTCGTCGTCGCCGACCTGGAAGCCCAGCGGGGTGGACTTGGCGATCTCGGACGCGCCGATGTTCGACGTCATGATCACGATCGCGTGACGGAAGTCGACCGTGCGGCCCTGGGAATCGGTCAGTCGGCCGTCCTCCAAGATCTGCAGCAGCAGGTTGAAGACGTCGGGGTGGGCCTTCTCGATCTCGTCGAGCAGCAGCACCGAGTACGGCTTGCGCCGCACCGCCTCGGTCAGCTGGCCGCCCTCGTCGTAGCCGACGTAGCCGGGGGGCGAGCCGACCAGCCGCGACACGGCGTGCTTCTCCATGTACTCCGACATGTCGACGCGGACCATCGCGTCGTCGTCGTCGAACAGGAACTGCGCCAGCGCCTTGGCCAGCTCGGTCTTGCCGACGCCCGTCGGGCCGAGGAAGATGAACGACCCGGTCGGGCGCTTGGGGTCCTTGAGCCCGGCGCGCGAGCGACGGATCGCCTTGGAGACGACATCGACGGCCTGCTTCTGGCCGATGACGCGCTCGTGGAGCTCCTCCTCCATCCGCATCAGGCGACGGGTCTCCGCCTCCGTCAGCTTGAAGACCGGGATACCGGTCCACATCGAGACGATGTCGGCGATCTCCTCCTCGCCGATCGAGAGGCGCGGCTGCTCGCCCTCGCCCTGCTCCCACTGCTCGACGAGCTCGCGCTTCTTCTGCACGAGCTTGCGCTCCTCGTCACGCAGCGCGGCGGCGGACTCGTACTCCTGGGCCTCGATCGCGGCGTCCTTCTTGCGGCGCGCCTCGGCGATCTGCTCGTCGACCTCCTGGAAGACGGGCGGGGCGCCCATCGAGCGGATCCGCTTGCGGGACGCGGCCTCGTCGACGAGGTCTATCGCCTTGTCCGGCAGCTGCCGGTCGGAGATGTAGCGGTCGGCGAGCTCGACGGCGGCCTCGAGGGCCTCGTCGGTGATCTCGATCTTGTGGTGTTGCTCGTAGCGGTCGCGCAGCCCCTTGAGGATCTGCACGGCCTCCTCCGCGGAGGGCTGCTCCACGCGGACCTGCTGGAAGCGCCGCTCCAGGGCGGAGTCGCGCTCCAGGTACTTGCGGTACTCGTCGATCGTCGTGGCGCCGATCGTCTGCAGCTCGCCACGGGCGAGCGCCGGCTTGAGGATCGACGCGGCGTCGATCGCGCCCTCGGCGGCGCCTGCGCCGACGAGGTTGTGGATCTCGTCGATGAAGAGGATGACGTCGCCCTTGTTGGCGATCTCCTTCATCACCTTCTTGAGCCGCTCCTCGAACTCACCGCGGTACTTCGACCCGGCGACCAGGGCCGCGAGGTCCAGGGTGTAGATCTGCTTGTCGCGCAGCAGATCGGGCACCTCACCCGAGGAGATCTGCTGGGCGAGGCCCTCGACGACGGCGGTCTTGCCGACGCCCGGCTCGCCGATGAGGATCGGGTTGTTCTTGGTCCGGCGGGAGAGGATCTGCATGATCCGCTCGATCTCGGTCTCGCGACCGACGACCGGGTCGAGCTTGCCGTCGGCGGCGAGCTTCGTGAGGTCGCGACCGAACTGGTCGAGGACCTTCGAGCTGCGCTTCTGCGCGCCCCCGCCCTCGCCTCCGGGCTGGGCGCTGCCGCCCACCGACGAGCCGGCGGTCTGCCGGCGGCCGCCGGGACCGGACAGCATCCGGATGACCTCGTTGCGGATCTTCTCGCTGTCGGCGTCGAAGTCCAGCAGGATGCGGGCGGCGACGCCCTCGTTCTCACGGACGAGCCCGAGCAGGATGTGCTCGGTGCCGATGTAGTTGTGGCCCAGGCTCAGCGCCTCGCGGAGCGCGAGCTCCAGCACCTTCTTCGCCCGCGGCGTGAACGGGATCTGGCCGGAGGTGACCTCCTCACCCGATCCCACGATGCGGACGACCTGCGCGCGGACCCGCTCGACGGTGATGTCGAGCGACTCGAGGACACGGGCGGCGAGGCCCTCCTCCTCACGCAGCAGCCCGAGCAGGATGTGCTCGGTGCCGATGTAGTTGTGCTTGAGCGTCCGCGCCTCTTCCTGGGCGAGAACGACGACCTGCCTGGCTCGTTCTGTGAATCGCTCGAACATGTTGGTCCTTCCTCGGAGCCTCCCGCCGGGGGTCCGGCCGGAGGGTGCTGCGTCGGGGGTGTCGATCGGCCCGTACACCCATCCAAACGCCCCGCTCGGTCGGGTAGATGCGTGATCCGGGTCGGTCGTCTATTCCCTGTTAGGCATCGTACCAGTGGGCCCCGCGGTCCTCGTCGGACCGTCAGGAGTGGACGAACGTGTGGGTCGGCTCCGCCTCGACCACGGTCCCGGCGGGCACGATCCGCACCACGATCGCCTTGGACGTCGGCGTGTTGCTGCCCTCGGCGGTGCTGTCCAGCGGCACGAGCGGGTTCGTCTCCGGGTAGTACGCCGCCGCGCAGCCCCGGGCGGTCGGGTACGCGACCGCGCGGAACCCGTCCGCGCGGCGGACGATCCCGTCGGACCACTCGCCGACCATGTCGACCGTGTCGCCGTCGGCGAGGCCGAGCGCCGCCAGGTCGTCGACGTGGACGAACACGACCCGCCGTCCGCCGTGGATGCCCCGGTAGCGGTCGTCCATCCCGTAGATCGTCGTGTTGTACTGGTCGTGCGAGCGCAGCGTCTGCAGCAGGATCCGGCCCGCGGGGACCTTCGGCCAGGTCAGCGGATTGACGGTCAACCGGGCCCGACCCGACGGCGTGTCGAACCGCCGCTCGTCACGCGGCGGGTGCGGCAGCACGAACCCGCCCGGCCACGCCGCGCGTGCGTTGAAGGACTCGAACCCCGGCACGACCGCCTCGATCCGGTCGCGGATCCGGGCGTAGTCGGCGGCGAGGTCCTCCCACGGGATCGCGGCCGCCGCCGCCCGGTCGCCGACGATCGGGGCACCGTCGCCCCGGTCGGTCGCGGCGGCCTCGACCTCCCCGCCGGCGACGACCTCGGCCCGAGCGGACGGCCCCACCGCCCGACCCGGGGACGTCCCGGCGTCCGTCGCGGCCGGCCCGAACAGCGCGCGGGCGATCCCGGCGACGATGTCGACCTCGCTGCGCAGCGCCTTCGACGGCGGGCGGAACCGGCCGCGCGACGCGTGGACGACGCTCATCGAGTCCTCGACGGTCACGGCCCGCACCTCGCCGTCGGGACCCGGATCACGATCGGTGCGGCCGAGGGTCGGCAGGATCAACGCCTCGCGACCGGTGACGAGATGCGACCGGTTGAGCTTGGTCGACACCTGGACGGTGAGGCGGGTGCCGCGCAGCGCGGCCTCGGTGACGTCGGTGTCGGGCGTGGCCGAGGCGAAGTTGCCGCCCATGCCGATGAAGACGTGGGCCCGGCCGTCGCGCATCGCGCGGATCGCGTCGACGACGTCGAGACCGTGCTCCCGGGGCGAGCGGATGCCGAACGTCGCGTCCAGACCGGCGAGGAACGACTCCGCCGGCTTCTCGTAGATCCCCATCGTCCGGTCGCCCTGGACGTTGCTGTGGCCCCGTACGGGGCACAGCCCGGCGCCCTTGCGGCCGATCTCGCCGCGGAGCAGCAGGACGTTGACGATCTCCTTGATCGTCGGGACGGCGTGCTTGTGCTGCGTGAGGCCCATCGCCCAGCAGACGACGGTCCGCCGCGACGCGAGCAGCAGCGCGAACGCCTCGTCGATCTCGGCCGTCGTGAGGCCGGTTGCGACGGTGACCTCGTCGTCGTCGAGATCGAGCAGGTGCTCGCGCAGCTCGTCGAACCCCTCGGTCCTCCCGTCGAGGAACTCGTGGTCGAGCACCGTGCCCGGCGCCTCCTCCTCGGCCTGCAGCAGTCGGCGGCCGAGCGCCTGGAAGAGCGCGAGGTCGCCGCCGAGGCGGATCGGCAGGTGCAGGTCCGCCAGATCGGTGCCGCGACCGGTCAGGCCGCTCACCCGCTGTGGGTTGTCGAACCGCTTGAGGCCGGCCTCGGGCAGCGGGTTGACGGTGATGATCCGGGCGCCGTGCTCCTTCGCCTCCTCGAGCGTCATGAGCATCCGCGGGTGGTTCGTTCCCGGGTTCTGGCCGGCCACGATGATGAGGTCGGCCATCACGAGGTCGTTGACCGTGACGCTGCCCTTGCCGATCCCGATCGTCTCGCCGAGGGCGACCCCGGAGGACTCGTGGCAGAGGTTGGAGCAGTCGGGCAGGTTGTTCGTCCCGAAGGCGCGGACGAGCAGCTGGTAGAGGAACGCCGCCTCGTTGCTCGTGCGACCCGACGTGTAGAAGAGCGCCTCGTCCGGGGAGTCCAGGGCCCCGAGCTCTCGGGCGATCAGCGCGAACGCGTCCTCCCAGGAGATCGGCGCGTAGTGCGCGGCCCCCGGCGCCAGGTGCATCGGCTCGGTCAGGCGGCCCTGCTGCCCGAGCCAGTGCTCGGCCCGCCCGCGGAGGTCGTCGACGTCGTGGCGGGCGAAGAACCCGCGGTCGATCGTGCGGCGGGTGGCCTCCTCGGCGACCGCCTTGGCGCCGTTCTCGCAGAACTCCAGGTGGTGCGCCCCACCCTGGCCGCCCGCGGCGTCGCCCTCGGGCTCGGGCCAGGCGCAGCCGGGGCAGTCGAACCCACCCGGCTTGTTCATCGCGGCGTAGGCGCGCAGCCCACGGACGGGCCCGAGGTGGCGCAGGGTCTGGCGGGCGATCGAGACGGTCGCCGGCATGCCGACGGCGTGCTCGGCGGGCGGGCCGACCCGCAGCCCGCTGTCGTTCTCCGCCGCATCGTGATCGCGACGGTCGGTGCCGTGACGGCTCACCGGATCACCCGCTCCGCTCCGGCGTAGACGTTGAACGTGTCGCCGCGGAGGAACCCGATCAGGGTCACCCCGAGCCGGCCGGCGGCGTCGACGGCGAGGCTCGACGGTGCCGACACGGCGCAGACGACGGCGATCCGCCCGGCGGCCGCCTTCTGGACGAGCTCGAAGCTCGCCCGGCCCGACAGCAGGAGGATCGCGTCGCGGGCGGTCGCGGTGCCGGGCGGCGCGTCGTCGCCCCTCGGCCCGACCGGGCCGTCCGGGACCGTTCGGCCGCGCGGTCCCTCCGCCGCACCGAACAGCAGCTCGTGCCCGAGCGCCTTGTCGACCGCGTTGTGCCGGCCGACGTCCTCGCGGACCACCTGCAGGTCACCGTCGCCGGTGAAGACCGACGCCGCGTGCAGCCCGCCGGTGCGGTCGAAGAGCCGCTGGGCGTCACGGGCCTGCTCGGGCAGGGCGGTGATCAGTGCATGGTCGACGGCCGGTCCTCCGACGAGGGTCGGTAGGCGGGCCTCCACCTCGTCGAGCGTCGTGTGGCCGCACATGCCGCAGCTCGACGTCGCCTCGACGCGGCGTCGCAGACGCGATGCATCGACCGGCGACGCGATCCGTACGCGGGCGACGTTCGGCGCGCAGAGGCTGATTCCGACGATCCCGGCGCCGAGCAGTCCCTCGGCGGCGAGGAAGCCCGCCGCCAGCTCGTGATCCTGCCCGGGCGTGCGCATCGTGACCGCCACCGACACCGGTTCCTCGCCCGGACCGCCGATCCGGATCTCGAGCGGCTCCTCGGTCGCCAGGCGGTCGCGTCGACGACGCGTGCCGTGCGGCCCGACGGTGAGCACCGACGACGCCGTGGCACCCGACCGGCGGTCCGGGGCGGTTGCGGGCGCGGTGGCGATGGTGCTCATGACACCAGTCCACCACGCCCGGGCACCGGAGGCAACGCGACCCGGACGTCGGGACGACCCGACGACCGAGGACGGCAGGACGCGGCCGACGACCCCGCCCCTCGGGCCGCCGGTTCAGTCGCGCATGGTCGGGAACAGGACGACCTCGCGGATCGTGCTGCGTCCCGTCATGCAGATGACCAGGCGGTCGATGCCCAGGCCCAGGCCCCCGGTGGGCGGCATGCCCTGCTCGAGCGCCTCGACGAACGACTCGTCGTACTGCTGCGCCTCGTCGTCGCCCTGCAGCTCCAGCCGCGCCTGCTCCTCGAAGCGCCGGCGCTGCTCGTCCGGGTCGTTGAGCTCGGAGAACGCGTTGGCGATCTCCATGCCCAGCGCGAACGCCTCGAAGCGCTCGACCAGGCCGGTGTCCTCGCCGGTCTCGGTGCGCTTGCGCTTGGCGAACGGCGAGAGCTCCACGGGGTAGTCGAAGAGCATCGTCGGCTGGATCAGCTTCGGCTCGACGTCCTTGCTGAGCAGGTCGTCGACGAGCTGCGGCCAGGTGCGGTCGTCGGGGTGCACGTCGGTGCGGTCCGACGCGCGGATCACGGCCGCGAGCTCCTCGGCGGTGCGGTGCGCGAGGACGTCGATGCCCGTCTCCTCCTCGATCGCCCCGGCGAGCGTCTTGCGCGCCCAGGGCTCGGTCCAGCGGATGGGGCTGGGCGGGACCGTGTCCTCGATCGCCCGGGCGACGTGCTGGACGCAGGCCTCGAGACGGTCCGCGGCGTCCTCCACGTCCGCGTAGGCCTCGTACCACTCGAGCATCGTGAACTCGGGGTTGTGCTTGTGGGAGATGCCCTCGTTGCGGAAGTTCTTGCCGAGCTCGTAGACGCGTTCGAGCCCACCGACGATCAGTCGCTTGAGGTACAGCTCCGTCGCGATCCGCAGGTAGAGGTCGCGGCCCAGCGCGTTGTGGTGCGTCGTGAACGGCCGGGCCAGCGCGCCGCCGTAGAGCGGCTGCAGCACCGGGGTCTCGACTTCGAGGAAGCCCTCGCCGTCGAGGAAGCGGCGGATCTCGGAGACGATCCGCGAGCGGGTGACGAACGCGCGGCGGGTCTCGTCGTTGCCGATCAGATCGAGCTCGCGGCGGCGTTGGCGGACCTCGGTGTCCTGCAGGCCGGCGTGCTTGTCGGGCGGCGGGCGCAGCGACTTCGCCAGGACGGTGATCTCCTCGACGCGGAGCGTGAGCTCACCGCGGCGAGACATGAACGCGACGCCGTCGACGCCGATGAGGTCGCCGAGGTCGACGTCGTCGAGCAGCCGCGACATGACCTCGGGGCCGAGGACGTCGAGCTTCGCCTGCAGCTGGATCCGGCCGGAGCGGTCGTCGAGGTCGAGGAACGCCATCTTCCCCTGGCCGCGGCGGGCGCGCAGCCGGCCGGCGATGCGGTGGCGGACGTCGGTCTCGGCGCCGTCCTCGAGGTGCTCGTGGCGCGCGCGGACCTCGGCGATCGGCTCGACGCCGTCGAAGTCGTGTGGGAACGGGTCGATGCCCGCGGCTCGCAGGCGGTCGAGCTTGGCCCGGCGGACGGCGAGCAGGTCGGTGCCGTCGCCGGCCTCGTCGGCCATCGGGTCGCTCATCCGCGCCCGCTCAGCGCGAGATGCCGAGGATCTCGAGCGTGCGGGTGTTGCCGTTGGGCAGGTTGACGGTGACCGTCGTGCCCTTCGGCTTGCCCAGCAGCGCGCGACCGACCGGCGACTCGTTGGAGAGCTTGTTCTCCTTGGGGTCCGCCTCGGCGGAGCCGACGATCGAGTACTCCTTGGTCTTGCCGCGCTCGTCCTTGACCGACACGCGCGTGCCGACCTGGACCGCATCCGTCGTCAGATGCGCCTCGTCGACGACCGACGCCGAGCGGAGCTGCTCCTCGATGTCGAGGATGCGGCGCTCGACCATCGCCTGCTCGTTCTTGGCATCGTCGTACTCGGAGTTCTCCGAGATGTCCCCGAACTCGCGAGCGTCCTTGATCCGCTCCGCGATCTCACGACGCTTGGCGGTCGAGAGGTGCTCGAGCTCGGCCTTGAGGTTCGCGAGACCCTCGGGGGTCAGGATGACGTCCTTCGGCATCTGGAAGTGACCTTCTTGGACGGCGCGTTGCGGCGACCGTCGCATCGTGGGGGTGTGCTGGCCTGCCGACGATCTGTCCACCGCGCGGCGACCGGGCAGTATAGCCAGGCCCGCAGCGAACCCGGCCAGGGTGGCCGAACGGGGTCCACCACGTCCGCCCGGGCCGACCGGCGGGGGATTCCCACGACGCGCCCCGCTGGGGTTCGGCGGCCGGCCGGGCCGGCCCTGCATCGTCAGCTGTGGACCGGCGCCAGACCTGCGTCGTGGAGGAGGCCACGGGCCGCCTCGACGTCGGAGCTGCGCTGCAGCGCGTCCTGCAGTGCCCGGTGGGCGGCGGGGTCGCCCCCGGCGACGGCACCGGCCTCGACGAGCCGGGCGACGTACCACGGGTAGTGCTTGCGCAGGTAGCGGGCGGCCCGCTCGGCACCCAGGTGCTCGACGGTACGGTCGATGACCCAATCCGTCTCCTCGAGGACCTCGGCGAGGGTCGGGGCCTCGTCGGGACGCCGGGCCAGCAACGTCGAGAGCAACCACGGGTTGCCGAGGCCCCCACGGGCGATCATCACCGCTGCGGGACGGACCTGCTCGAAGGCCGCGATCGTCTGCGCCGCATCGTGGAGCCCGCCGGACAGCACCACCGGCACCGGCAGCTCCTCGACGAGCCGGGCCGCCAGCTCGTAGTCCGGCGTCCCCTTGTGCTGGACCTGGGCGGATCGCGGATGGAAGCCGATCGCGGCGACGCCGGCCTCGTCCACCAGCCGGGCGGCCAACGCGTAGCCGTCGTGCTCGCCGTCCTTGCGACTGGCGGAGCGCAGCTTCACCGTCACCGGCAGGCCCGACCCCTCCTGGGCCGCGCGGGCGACCGCGACCGCGGTGTCCGGGTCCTTGAGCATCGCCGCGCCCGCGCCGGTCTTGCAGACCTTCGGCACGGGGCAGCCCATGTTCAGGTCGATCACGTCGACCTGCGGGACGTGCTCGGCCACGTACGCCGCCGCCGACCGCATGACGTCGGGGTCCTGTCCGAAGAGCTGGATCGCGACCGGCCCGCCGTCGCGCTCCTCCGGCTTGAAGGTCAGGAGGTCGCGGAGCGTCTTCTCGTTCCGGTGGTGGATCGCGAACGACGAGACCATCTCGCTCACGGCGTAGCCGGCGCCGTAGCGCTTGGCCTGCAGCCGGGTCACCCAGTTGCCGATCCCCGCCAGGGGGGCGAGGGTCACGCGGTTGGGGATCCGCAGGCCGGCGAGCGTCCACGGCTCGGTGAGGGCGGGCAGGGGCACGCTCTGAGGGTAGCTAGGCGTTGCGCTCGTGGAGCAGCCGCAGGCCGGTGAGGGTCAGCAGGTCGTCGACCTCGTCGATCAGGCGGCAGTGCGGGACGATGTGCCGGGCGAGGCCGCCCGTGGCGATGAACGCCGTCCCCTCCCCCAGCTCCTCGCGCAGGCGGCCCAGGATCCCGTCGACCCCGCCGGCGAACCCGTAGATCACACCGCTGCGGATCCCCTCGATCGTCGACTTGCCGATCAGCTGGCGCGGCGCGATCAGATCGATTCGCGGCAGCGCGGCGGCACGGCTCGTCAGCGCCTCCAGGGAGATCTCGACGCCGGGGCTGATGATGCCGCCGAGGTACTCGCCGTCGTCGGACACCGGGTCGTACGTGATCGCGGTGCCGAAGTCGACGACGACGCACGCACGGCGGAAGCGCTCGTAGGCGGCGACGGCGTTGACGAGGCGGTCGGCACCGATCTCGCGGGGGTTGTCGTAGCGCAGCGCCATCCCGGTCTTGATCCCCTGCCGGACGATCACCGTCTCGTGGTCCAGGTAGCGATCCGACATCAGGCGCCACTCGTCGGCGTGCTGCGGCACCGGCGACGACACGATCGACGCCGCCAGATCATCGAACGTCAGATCGCGCAGGGCCAGCAGGGTGGTGAGCTTGGCACCCAGCTCGTCCGACGGCGACGTGCGCACGGTGGCGAACCGC
>JBFWKS010000086.1:0-13888 GCA_050252545.1 Solirubrobacteraceae bacterium | reverse complement strand
CGGCGCTGGAGGGGGCCCGGGCGTTGGGCGCGCCGCGCGCCCACGGCGCCGTGCTGCGCGCCCGCGGGCGGATCCGGGGTGGGCCGGCCGGCCGCGCCGACCTGCAGGACGCCGTCGATCTGCTCGAGGGGGCGCCTGACCGACTCGAGCACGCCCAGGCGCTCGTCGACCTGGGCGCCGCGCTGCAGGCGGACGGCGCCCTCGCGGCGAGCCGGACCGTGCTTCACCGCGGCCTCGACGCGGCCCACGATGCGGGGGCGACGGTCCTCGTCGACAGATCGCTGCGACTCCTGCGCGGCGCCGGCGCGCGACCGCGGCGGCCGACGGTTCCGGGGGCGGCGGGGCTGCGGCCGCGCAGGCGTGCGGTGATCGAGCTCGCCGCGAGCGGACGCACCGACGACGAGATCGCCGGGCAGCTCCTCGTCAGCGAGGCGACGGTCGCCGCCCACGTCCGGGCGGGGATGCGGACATTGGGGCTCGAGAGCCGTGAGGCCCTGCGGGCCGCTCAGCGGCCCGCAGCGACCGGTGGCCGTCACGGATCGACCGCGTAGACCTGCGGACCGGCCCGCCGAACGCTGTGGACGTCGCCCATGGACTCGCACCCGTCGCGGGGTCACCCTTCCGCGATGCCGTCCGTGCCGCCTCGACCTCCGCTCCACCGCCGACGACGGATTCCGCACCCGGTGGTGCTCGCCGTGACCGCCGCGCTGCTCCTGGGCGGCTGCGGTGACGACGCGACGACGCCCCCGCCGACCACCGGGGCGTCGAGCTCCACGGCAACCGTGCCGAGCCCCGGTGCCCCGCCCGCTGATCCGACCCGCTTCCTCGGCACGGTCGACGCGGTGTGCATCCAACACGCCCGGGACGTCCGGGACCTGACCCGCGAGCTGGGCGCTCCCGAGGCGTTCGCCGACCGTGCCCCCCACGACGCACGACGCGCCCAGACGGTGCGGGATCAGGCGGACCGGCTGCAGGCCCTTCACCCACCGCCCTCGCTGCGGGAGCGCTTCCTCCCGTTCCTCGACGCCGCGACCGCCTACGCGGACGCGTTCGAGGCGTCGGCACGGGCCGCGGCGGCCGGAGACGAGGCGGCGTGGCAGCCGACCGTCCGGGCGCACCTGGACCGGGGCGGTGCCCTGATCGCGGCGGCGGTCGAGCTCGGGCTGCGTGCGTGCAGCCGCCGTCCGTCGGCGTCCGTCGCCGCCGCGGTGCGGTCCACGACCGAGCGGGTCCTCCTGGGCCGCGATCCGGCGCGCTCCTGTGCCCGCGACGTGACGCGGGCGTTCCTGCGCAGCAACCTCTCCGGCAGCCGGCGATCGTGCCTGGAGGTGCTGCGAGGCCTCACCGCCGACGGGGCAACCGTGACCTTCGTCGAGGAGGCCGGGGTGCGGGGCGTCACCGGGGTCGACGGCGTGATCGCCAGTGCGAACGTCCGCTTCTCCACTCGTCGCGGCCGGCCCGCCAAACGGCTCGTCTACGACCTGGTCCGGGAGGACGGTCGTTGGCTGCTCGACTCGGCCTTCGAGCCGCCCACGACGGAGGACGACGAGCCGCACGCCGCCTCGTAGCCCGGGCTCCGGGTCCGGCGCCCACCGGCCCACGAATGAGCCCGCGGAGCCGCCCCGATCGTCGACGGGCGAGCGCGTACCCCGTATCCTGCGCGCAGTGTCGCCGACGATCCACGGCCGACCGGACCATCCCGGTCCGGACCCCGAATCGGCGGAATCATCGCCGCTGCTCGAGCGCGACGCCGAGGAACGGACACTGCGCCGAGCCCTGGAGCGTGCGCGCGCCGGGCGCGGCGCGGTGGTCCTCGTCGAGGGTCCCGCCGGCATCGGCAAGACGGCGCTGCTGCGCCGGGTCGCCGACGCGGCCGGGCGCGACGCGCGCACCGCGGTCGGCTCCGGCCGGGGAACCGAGCTGGAGCGCGATTTTGCGCTCGGCATGGTCCTCCGGCTCCTGGGACCCGTGACGCACGACCTGCGCCACCACGACCCGGAGGCGATCGGCGGTGCGGCCGCGCTGGCGCTGCCGCTCTTCGACGACGGCCGGACGGCCACGGACGACGAAGGTCTGTTCCCCCTGCTCCACGGTCTGCACTGGCTGTGCGTGACCCTCGCCGACCGGTACCCGCTCGTGCTCGTCGTCGACGACCTGCAATGGGTCGACGCCCCGTCCCGCCGGTTCCTCGCCTACCTCTCCGAGCGCATCGACGAGTTGCCCCTGCTGCTCGTGGTCGCGCGCCGGACCGGCGAGCGCGACGACGGCCGGACGCCCCCGGCCGAGGGGCTACTGACCGCCCCCGGGGCGATCACCCTGCGTCCCGCACCGCTGTCGCGCGACGGCGTACGGTGCCTGGCGGCGTCGCGTCAACGCGACGAGGACGGGGAGCGGCCCGTCCCGGCCTCAACCGCGGGCTGGGCCGACCCGATCTGGCGTCGCAGCGGAGGCAACCCGCTCTTCGCAGGTGAGCTCCTGCGTGCGACCCGCCCGATCGCGGACGTCGAGCCGCACCTCGGAACGCCGCCGGGGCCCGGGCGGCCCACCGAGGCACCCGGTCGTCCAGCGCACGGGCCCGGCCGCCGGGAGCCCGCCAACGACGACCCGGCGGCCGCCCCCGTCGTCGTCGCCCGGCTCGTCCAGCGACGGCTCGCGGCGCTCGCCGCGCCGGCTCCTACCGTGGCCCGGACGGCGGCCGCGCTCGGGGACGCGACCTCGGTTCCCGAGATCGCCGGCCTGCTGGACCTGCCGCCGATCGACGTCCTCGAAGCCGTCGACGCCCTGGTCGCGGCTGAGCTGCTGACGCCCGGTCCGGCGCTGCGGTTCGTCCACCCGGTGCTGCGCGACGCGGTACTCGACGACCTGCCGCGGGCGGAGCGCGCCCGGATCGACCGTCACGCGGCCCTGCTCCTGCACCGCGACGACCCGGTGCGCGCCGCCACGCACCTGCTGGCCACCGCGGCACTGATCCCGATCGGCGAGCCCTGGGTGGTCTCGACCCTGCTCGAAGCGGCCGTGGCGATGCGCTCCCGTGGCGGGCCCGAGGAGGCGACCCGCTATCTGCGCCGCGCGCTGGAGGAGTCACCGCCGCCCGCCACCGAGCGCGGGCTGCGCACCCTGCTCGGCATCGTGCTGGATCAGGCCCGGGATCCCGACGGCGTCGAGCAGCTGACCGCGGCGCACCGGCTGGCCGAGGACGCGGTGACCGCGGCGCACGTGGCGATTCGCTGGGCCGACGCGCTCTTCCACCTCGCCCGGCTCACGGAGTGCGCATCGGTCTGCCGTGCGGCGATCGACACGCTGGACGCGGACGACCCCGAGCAGGCGGAGTTGCGCCTGGTGCTCGAGGGACACGCCCTCAACGCCGAGGCGCTCGTCGGGGACAACCGCGACCGGCCCGAGGCCCTGGCCGACCGGGTCGCCGCCGCGGCGACCCCCGGGCAACGGGCGGTCCTCACCCACCTGGCCGCCGACCGTGCCGCCACCGGAGCGCGACCCGCTGCCGACGTGGCCGCGGTCGCCCGCCGGGCCGCAGGCGACGGGGCGCTGCTGCGGGACGTCGGCCCGGCGTCGCCGTTGTTCGTCTACGCCGGCACGGCGATGGCGTGGGCCGGCGACTGGCCGGCGGCCCGGGCCCACGCCGATGCCGGCATCGCGCTGGCCCGCGAGCGCGGCTCGCTCGTCGGCCTGGCCTACGCGACGTCCCTCCGAGCGGGCACATGCGTCTACACCGGCGACATCGCGCAGGCCGAGGCCGACGCCGCCCTCGTCCTCGACGAGCTCGCCGAGGCCGACCCGATGTGCTTCGCGATCTCGCTCGGGTGGGCGATCGAGGCCGCCCTCGAGCGCGGCGACACGGCACGGGTGCGCGAGACCCTCGAGCGGTCGTTCCTCACCGGGCCGTTGCCCGACCTGGGCACCGTCGACCACCTGCTGATGGCCCGGGCCCGCCTGTGGCACGCCGACGGCGATCCGGAGCGCGCGCTGGCCGATCTGGACGAGGTGGCCCGGCGCGCGGTCCGCTCGCGCTACGGCAACCCGGCGGCCCGCCCCCACCGCTCGCTCGCCGCGCCGATCCACGCCGAGCGCGGCGACCACCAGACCGCCCTGCGCCTCGTCGAGCAGGAGCTGGTGGCCGCCCGGCGCCCGGGTGCGCCCCGCGCGATCGGGGTCGCCCTGCGGGTGCGCGGCGAGCTGCGCGACGGGCCGGACGGGGTGGCCGACCTGCGGGCGGCGGTCGCGACCCTTGAGGGCTCCGGCGCACGGTTGGAGCACGCCCGGGCGCTCGTCGAGCTCGGCACCCGGATGACCGATGCCCCGGTGACCGAGCGTCGCACGATCCTGCGCCAGGGGATGGACATCGCCCACCGTTGCGGATCGCGGACGCTGGTGGACCGCGCGATGGGGGAGCTGCGCGCCACCGGAGCACGTCCGCGTCGGCCGATGGCGCACGGCGCCGACGCCCTCACCCCGCAGGAGCGCCGCGTGACCCACCTGGCGGCGGAGGGCCGCGGCAACCGCGAGATCGCCGAGGCGATGTTCCTCACCCGCCGCACCGTCGAGCTGCACCTGACCAACGCCTACCGCAAGCTCGGGATCAGCACCCGCGACGAGCTGGCCCGCAAGCTGCGGTGACGATCGGATGGTCGCGCGCTACGGCGCGACGGCCACGCAGACCGCGGTCGCCCGGTAGCTCTGGGTGACCCCCGAAGCGTTGTGAACGCGGATCGACCAGGTGCTCCCGGTGCCGTTGGGTTGGCTGGAGGCGAGGTACAGCCCGGGCGTGGTCACGTTGCCCGTGTGCCCCCCGGAGCCGCCGACCGCGCGCTTGCCGGACGGGCACGACACCGCGGCGGTCGCCTGCTGGCCGGCGTTGACCGTGACGATCTCGGACTGGACGACCTCGTAGCCCGACATCCCGGAAGGTCCGGCGGGGCCCTGCGGACCCGCGTCGCCCGTGTCGCCCTTCGGTCCGGAAGGTCCGGCGGGCCCCTGCGGACCCGCGGGGCCCTGCGAACCCGGGGCGCCGGAGGTCCCGGCGGGAAGAGTGCCGGGCGCGAAGTGACTGGCGTTCAGGACCCCGGACCTGATCTTGCTCCCAGTGATCGCGTTGTTGCGGATCTTCGCGTTGGTCACCGCGCCTTTGCGGATCTTCGCGTTGGTAATGGCGCGCTTCTTGATGTGCGTGCTGGACACGGCGTTGCGCTGCAGCGACACCGCTGCGTAGCTGGTGCCGCCGAGGGCAACGAACAGCGCCGCGAGGGCGATCGCCGTGGTCGGCGAGAGGCGCCGCACCGTGCGGGCGAGGCGGGTGGGTTCGCTAGGCATCATGGACTCCATTCGAGGGACTACGGGACCGACGTCCCGAGGCGGCTCCACCGTGGCGTCCGCTATGCCCACGAACAAGGCACGCCCACCGTAGGGTTATCTCCGCATCACCGCAGTTCGGCGCCGAGGCCCTGGCCGGGGTGCTCCCAGTACGTAGGCTGATGCCCGCGTACCCTGGCCACCTTCGTCCTCCCCGCCCCCGCCGTCACCGCCACCCTGGACACCGAGGAGAGCGCCGCCGCCCTGCCGTTCCTGCGTCGCGCGCGACAGGCCGGGGCCACGATCACCGGGATCGCCGACGCGCCGTTCCTGCTGGCGGAAACCGTCTGCTCACCGGCAGGCCGGCGACGGAGTTCCCCCGGCTCGCCGACGCGCTGCGCGAGCGCTTCCGCAGGCGACCCGCAGCCCGACGACGCTCCGACGACGCATCGGCAGCGTCGGTCCGCTCAGCGCTCCTCCCGGCGCCGCTGAACCGCTGCAGCGAACTCCCGCGGCCGCCGGGCGGCGAGCGGCGAGACGGGACGGAAGTCACCGCAGCCGCGCGACCCGCCGCACGCAGTGCGACCGCGACGACGTCGGCAGCGTGCAGACGTTGATGTCGATCCGCGACCGCCGCGACCAGCGGTGCGGCTTGCAGTCACCGCCCGGACTGCAGCTGTAATAGCGCCGCGGGAGGGTGAACCGGATCGTCCGCCGGCCCTTGGCGTCGGTCCGGAACTTGGGCCGGATCGCAATCCCGAACGCGTTACCGTCCCGGTGCTTCGTCGGCTGGAGTTGCACGCCCAGGCGGGTGCGCGCCGGGAACCCCGTTGCCCGCAACCGGACCTTCCGGCCTGCCCGTACGCGCTTCGGTCCCGCAACGCGCATCCGTCCGCCGGGAACGCGGTACGTGGCGAACGCCGCCTCGGCATCCGATGCGCCCGCCTTCGGGTCGGGGACGGTGTCGAGGAGCCGCAGCTCGCGCATCGCGTCGACCCGCCAGCGCAACGTGGAGGGACCGCCGAGCGACGCGGGCGACAGCTCGATCCGGGTCGTCGCGCTCGACACGCTGGTCACCTTGGCGGCGCCGACACGCCTTGCGCGACCGCCCTCGACATCGAAGGTCCGCACCGCGTACACCGATGATCCGCGGACCTGGAACCGGGACTTCCCGGACTTGAGGTGGACGAAGAGGTGCGGTGCCGGCGTCTCGACGGTCGTCTCGACATCGAACCGGATCCAGCGGTCCTCGGTCGTGCTGACAGTGACCGTCCGGATGTCCCCGACGTCGCCCGTCGAGATGCCCGGCAGATCCGCGGCGCGGTCGCCGACGGGGTCGTCGACGGTTGACGGCTCGGCGCCGGACGCCGCTGCCGGAAGCGTGATCGCCCCCGTCACCAGCAGCGTGCCGAGAAGGAGTGGACGCGACGCTGAAGTGCGCATGCAGACATCGTATGCGCCAGTCGGGCGGCGGCGCGTGGGTTCCCGGACCGCCGAACCCGTGGCGGATCGGCCCCGGAGCGTCACCGCGGCGTAGCGCATGCCGCCGAGCGCGACGAACAGGACGCTCAGCGCGATGACGGTGGTGGGCGAGAGCCGGCCGCAGCCCGACGACCGTCCGACGGTGTACCGGCAGCATCGATCCGCTCACTGCCTCGCCCAGCAGTCGAGCACCGCTTCGGCCAGCTCCCGCGGGCGGCTGAGGAACGCCGAGTGCCCGCCGGGAATCACCGTCGGCTCGATCCCCAGTCGGTCCCGGACGACGCCCCGCAGCCAGTCCAGGGGGAAGAACCGGTCGTCTCGGCAGGCCAGGAACCTGGTCGGGACGTCGGGCCACGCGGGCAGCGGCCACGGCTCGGCGAGCAGCCGGCCCGACTGGTCGCGCGGTGGCGGCATCGCGTCCAGCACCGCCGCGGGCACGTCGTGGACGAACAGCGCCTCCAGCGAGTCGTCGGTGAGTCCCTGGGCGGCCACCGCCGCATCGTGGTCGGTGGCGACCCACCACCGATCGCCCGACTCTCCCGGCCGCGGGACCATCGCGGCGACGAGGACCATCATCGCGACCGGCACGCGTGCGCTGACCAGCGGCGCCACGAACCCGGCGAGCGACTGCGCGACGAGCACCAGGTCGCCGTCCCGGACACCGATCGCGTCGACGGTGGCGTCCACGTACGCGGCGAGTCCCACGTCCCGGTCGCACGGCAGGTCGACGGTCACGACCTCGTGCCCCGCCCGCGACAGCTCGGGCGCGACGAGGTCCCAGTACGCACCGTGCCCTCCGGCGCCGTGCAGGCAGACGAACGTGGCCATGCCCTTCCCGACCCGCACCGGCCCCCGGACTCATCGGTCGTGCGGAGCCATCGGCCGTCGCGAAGCCATCGGTCGCTGCGGAACCGGCCCGCCCGCGGGGCGCCCCGGCCCGCACTCGCGCCCGCGCACCGATCCCCCGCGGCCCGGGCGCAGGCGTAGGCTGGCGTCGCGTCCGTGGCCACCCTCGTCGTCCTCGCCCCCACCTCCTGCGTCACCGCCAGCGTCACGCTCGCGACGGATGTCCTCGGCGCGGCGGCCGCGCTCTCGGCGTTCGATCCACCCGGCGATGATCGCGTCGTGCTCGCGACGCCCGACGGCCGGCCCGCGCGCGGGATCGCCGGGCGCCCCCTGGATGTCGACCACGACCTGGAGTCGATCGGGGCGTGCGACTTCGTGTGGGTCGGGGCGTCGTGGGGCGTCCCCGAGCGCACCCTGGCGCAGAACCCGGAGATCGTGCCGTTCCTGCAGCGTGCGCGGGACGGCGGCGCGACGATCGCCGGCGTCGCCGACGCGACGTTCCTGCTGGCCGAGGCGGGTCTCCTCGACGGCCAGGCCGCGACGGTGTTCCCGCCGCTGGCGCGCGAGTTGCAGGAGCGGTACCCGAAGGTCGACGTTCGGCCGCAACGGCCGATGGTCGAGGCGGGCGGGGTCTGCACCGCGTCCGGCCTGGGATCGGCGTGCGACCTGCTCGTCCGGGTCGTCCAACGAC
The DNA here is from genome assembly GCA_050252545.1 of Solirubrobacteraceae bacterium. GTDB lineage: Bacteria > Actinomycetota > Thermoleophilia > Solirubrobacterales > Solirubrobacteraceae > Patulibacter. The sequence continues at coordinate 5,562 of JBFWKS010000086.1, read as the reverse complement.
GCTACGGGTGCCAGGTCGCCCACCGGATCAGCGAGTGGCTGCTCGTCGATCTGCGCCGTGGGTACGACGGGGCCGCGATCGGGTTCGACGCCCAGCGCGCCCACGGTGACGCGCTCGTGCTGCGGATCCAGGGCTGGCTCGAGGCCCACTACGCCGAGACCGTCGCCCTGGCCGACGTCGCCGACCGGTTCGCGGTCAGCCAGCGCACGCTGACGCGCCGGTTCCGCGCCGCGACCGGCGAGCTGCCGAGCGACTACCTGCAGCGCGTGCGCGTCGAGGCCGCCCGCGACCTCCTGCGCAGCACGACGATGAGCGTCCGCGACGTGATGCTCCGCGTCGGCTACCAGGACCGCGGCGCGTTCCTGGCCGCGTTCCGTCGCCACGCCGGCGGAGTTCCCCGGGACGAGCGGCGGGTCGCCGGCTGATCGGCGCGGCGCGGCGCGGGCCGGTCGGCGCGGTGCAGGCCGGCGGGGCCGCACCACGGCAGGGCCCGATCGGTCGTCCCGCTCAGGCGATCGGCGCCCCGAGGACCACGACGGCCAGCGCGCCGGCCGCACCGGCCGCGACCAGGGTCCACACGATCGACGCGCGGAGCACGAGCAGCGCCACCCCACCCACCGCGAGCAGACCGAACTGCCACGTCTCCTGCAACGCCAGCGCGAGCGGTACCGCCGTGCCGAGGATCGCCCCGATCGCCGCCGGCCCGGCCCCGTCGAGAAACCCGCGCAGAACCGGGTTCGCACGCATGGCGTCGAACCGCGACGCCAGCACCATGACCAGCACGAACGACGGGACGAAGGCGACGAACGCCGCCAGCAACGCGCCCCCGATGCCGTGCGCGGCATAGCCGACCGCGGCGACGGTGTGCACGACCGGTCCCGGGGTGACCTGCCCGAGCGCGACCGCGTCGAGGAACCGTGCGTCGGTCATCCATCCGTGCAGGTCGACCGCGTCGGCCTGCATCAGCGGGATGATCACGAACCCACCGCCGTACGACAGCGCCCCGACCTTGAACGCCGTCCACGCCAACGCGCCGAGACCGCCGGCGCCCACCGCCGCAGCCAGGACGATCGGCCAGGCATGGACCGACAGGCGGCCGCCCCCGGCATCGGCGTCGCGACGACCCACCGACCCGAGGCCGCGCCCGACGCGCCTGGCACCACCGCCGTCCCCGGCACGCTGCCCGCCGCCCAGCCCACCGCGGCCGCGGGGCCCGGATCGCGTGGCGGGCGGACGGCGCCCCCATGCCAGCTCGAGCGCGCCGCAGGCGAGGAGGACGAGCACGAGCCAGGGCCCGACGACGATCGCCGCGGCGGCTCCGAGCCCGACGTAGGCGCCCCAGCGCAACGGTCGTGCGTCGCGGGCACGACGCCAGCTCGGGCCCAGCAGCCCCGCCCCGGCGTGGAGCGCCACGGCCGCGACGACCGCCCCGGCACCGGCCCCCGCCCCGCGGACCGCATCGGGCGGCGACGCCGCGAGGAAGACGACCGCCAGCGCGATCATCGCGACGAGCCCGGGCAGGACGAACGCGAGCCCGCCGATCACGGCTCCGGCGGTCCCGCGGACGTTCCAGGCGGACAGGATCGCCAGCTGACTCGACGCCGGTCCCGGCAACAGGTTCGTCGCGGCGACCGCGTCCTCGAACGCGTCGTCGTCGACCCACCGCCTGCGGTCGACGCAGAGCTCGCGCAGCATCGCGACGTGGACGGGCGGCCCACCGAACCCGAGGCAGCCGATCCGTCCCCACTCGCGCAGGATGGTGGTCAGGGGTACCGGCGGGGCGTCGCCCGGGGCGCCCGGGCGGCGGGCCAGGCCGTCCTGCGGTGCACGGTCGGGATCCTCCGGGTGCGTGGGCTCGCGGTCGGGCACGAACGTCGGAGGGTAGGTCGTCCCGACCACCGCCGTGTGACGGGCGGGTTGCGACTCCCTTGCCCACCCCCGCAGGACCGCCCGCGCCCACCGCGAGCGGCGCGCCGTCAACCCCGACGGACGAATGTTCGGCCTCCGGAGGGGTTGATGCACCCGGTGCTGGACGGACGATGACCGGGCCCCGATTCGTGTCGCTTTGACCTCGGACCGTGACGGATTCACCCATGCCTTGGCGCGTTCACATCTGTTTGGGTAGCACCAGCGATGGCGTTCACCCCCACCAGCACCGGCCCGTCCGGTGCCGCATCAGACGCACCCGGCGCGACGTCCCCGATGCTCGCGGTACACGGGCTCGAGGTGGTCTACGACGACGTCGTCCTGGTGCTCCGTGGTGTGTCACTCGAGGTGCCCACCGGGGCGATCGTGGCCCTCCTGGGCGCCAACGGCGCAGGCAAGACGACGCTGCTGCGGGCGATCACCGGCCTGCTCGACATCCACCGCGGACGGATCACCAAGGGCGAGGTGCTGCTCGCCGGCGAGCGGATCTCGGGGCGCGACGCCCCGGCGATCGTGCGACGTGGCGTGGCGCAGGTGATGGAAGGCCGCCGGGTGTTCGCCGAGATGACCGTCGACGAGAACCTGCGCAGCGGCGGATTCACCCGCAATCGGGCCCAGAACCGCGAGGCGTACGAGCGGGTGATGGAGCTCTTCCCCACGCTCGCCGAGCGCCGCGACGCGACGGCCGGCTACCTGTCCGGTGGTGAGCAGCAGATGGTCGCGATGGGCCGCGCGATGATGGCGTCGCCCAAGCTGCTGCTGCTGGACGAGCCGTCGCTGGGACTGGCGCCGCGGATCGTCGAGCAGATCCGCGACATCATCGTGACGCTCAACGAGCAGGGCACCACGGTGCTGCTCGTCGAGCAGAACGCCAACATGGCACTGTCGATCGCCACGCACGGCACGGTGCTGGAGACCGGCAAGGTCGTCAAGGAAGGGCCCGCCGCCGAGCTGCTCGGCGATCAGGACATCCAGGAGTTCTACCTGGGGATCACCAGCGGCGACGGCGACGGATCGCACCGCCGCTCGTTCCGGGACGTCAAGTCGTACCGCCGGCGCAAGCGGTGGGGCGCGTGAACGGCCTGCCGACCCCCGGCACCGATCCGGACCCGACCGTCACGCCCGGCGCGACACCGCCGCCCGGTGCCGGCTCGTCCTCCCCCGTCGACGGTGCGCCCGACGGGACCGCCGGAGCGCCGCTGCTGGCGCTGACCGACGTCACCCTGCGGTTCGGCGGCGTGACCGCCCTGGACGGGGTGAGCCTGGAGATCGCCCCCGGCGAGCTGCACGCGGTGATCGGCCCCAACGGCGCCGGCAAGACATCGATCTTCAACTGCATCAACGGCGTATACCACCCGCAGCAGGGGTCGATCACCTTCGACGGTCGTGAGCTGATCGGTCAACGCCCGGCGAAGATCGCCCGGCTCGGTGTCGCCCGCACCTTCCAGAACCTCGGGCTGTTCGTGGCGCTGTCGGTCGTCGACAACCTCATGCTCGGCCGTCACCACCTCATGCGCACCGGGTTCGTGAGCGGCGCGCTGTGGTGGGGTCGGGCCCGGCGCGAGGAGATCGAACACCGCGAGGCGGTCGAGCGGATCGTCGAGCTGCTGGAGCTCGAGGCCCACCGGCACCGGCCCGCCGGCCTGCTGCCCTACGGCCTGCAGAAGCGCCTGGAGCTCGGCCGGGCGTTGGCGATGGAGCCCAAGCTGCTGTTGCTCGACGAGCCCGTGGCGGGGATGAACCTCGAGGAGACCGAGGACATGGCCCGCTACCTCATGCAGGTGCGTCGTGAGCTCGACCTGGCGATGTTGCTCGTCGAGCACGAGATGCACCTGGTGATGGACCTGGCCGATCGCGTCACCGCCCTGGACTTCGGGCGGCGCCTGGCCAGCGGCACCCCCGCCGAGGTGCAGGCCGACGAGCAGGTCATCCAGGCCTACCTCGGAGGCGCGGCGTGAGCGCGCCGAGCCTACCCGCGCGGCTGCTGGAGCTCGCCGCCACGACCCCCGACGCGGTCGCGCTGCGCCAGAAGCACCGCGGGGTGTGGGCCGAGACGACGTGGCGCGGGTACGCCGAGCGGACCGCCCGGATCGCCCGCGGGCTCACCGATCTGGGCGTCGGGCCCGGCGACCGGGTCGCCGTGCACGCCGAGAACCGGATCGAGTGGGTCATCGCCGACCTGGCGATCCAGGGCCTCGGGGCGATGACCGTCGGGGTGTATCCGACCTGCCCGGCGAACGAGGTCGAGTACCTGCTGGCCCACTCCGCCACGACGGTCCTCATCGCCGAGGACGAGGAGCAGCTCGACAAGGCGCTCGCCGTTCGCGAGCGGCTGCCGGTGCTGCGCACGATCGTCGTGATCGACCCGCGCAACGTCGACACCTCCGACGCGTCGCTGATGACGTGGGGCGAGCTCGAGGAGCGCGGCGCCGCCGGCACCGTCCGCGAGCTCGAGGACCGGGTGTCCGCCCTCGACCCCGAGGCGCCGGCGACGATCGTCTACACGTCGGGCACCACCGGTCCGCCGAAGGGCGCGCTGCTCAACCACCGCAACCTGCGGGCCGCGGGCGACGCGTTCGCGCGGGTGTTCCCCGCCGGCCCGCGCGACGAGATCCTGTCGTACCTGCCGCTCTGCCACGTCGCCGAGCGCGTCGTGTCGCTGATCTCGGCGTTGGAGTCCGCCTACGTCGTGAACTTCGGTGAGGGGGGCGAGGCGTTCTCCCAGGACCTGCGCGAGGTGCAGCCGACGTTCTTCGTCGGCGTGCCGCGCGTGTGGGAGAAGATGCACGCGACGGTCGACGTGCGGATGGGCGACAGCTCCCGGCTCAAGCGGATGGCGTACCGCAGGCTGACCGCCGCGGGACGCAAGACCGCGCGGGCCCGGATGGGGGGCCGCGTCGGCCTCGGCGACCGGGCGCGGAGCACCGTCGGCGAGCTGTTGCTGTACCGGGCGCTGCGCGACCGGCTGGGCCTGCGCCGGGTACGGATGGCGGCGTCCGGTGCCGCACCGATCGCACCCCAGATCCTCGAGGCGTTCTGGGCGATCGGCGTGCCCGTGCGCGAGGTGTACGGGCAGACCGAGAACACCGCGGTCGGCACCGCGATGCCCGACGGCGACGTGCGGATCGGATCGGTCGGCACGAGCTACCCGGGCAGCGAGCTGCGGATCGCCGAGGACGGCGAGATCCTCACCCGTGGGCCCGGCACCTTCGTCGGCTACCTCGACGACGAGGAGGCGACGCGGGCGACGGTCGATCCCGACGGGTGGTTGCACACCGGCGACATCGGCGTGCTCGACGACGACGGCTTCGTGCGGATCACCGACCGCAAGAAGGACATCATCATCACCGCGGGCGGCAAGAACGTGTCGCCGTCGGAGATCGAGAACCGGCTCAAGGTGTCGCCGTTCGTCCGCGAGGCGATCGTGGTCGGCGACCGCCGCAGGTACCTCGTGGCGCTCATCGGGATCGAGCAGGACACCGTCGGTGACTGGGCCACCCGGGCCAACGTCTCCTACACGACGTACGCCGACCTGTCGCGCAAGCCCGAGATCCGTGAGCTGATCGACGGCGTCGTGGCCGAGGCCAACGCCGACTTCGCCCAGGTCGAGACGATCAAGCGGTTCGCGCTGCTGGA
>JBFWKS010000085.1:0-13929 GCA_050252545.1 Solirubrobacteraceae bacterium | reverse complement strand
CAGCCCGCAGCGTCCGGCCGATCTCGGGCGCGCGGGCGGCGACGGCCTGCTGGAGCGCCGCGCCGCGCCGCAGCGACCGGCCGATCCGGTCGCGCTCGGCGGCCAGGCTCCGCAGCCCGCCGCGGGCGCGGGCCGCGGTCCGGTCGAGATCGGCGGTCGCGTCGGCCAGCGCGTCCAGGGTGCTGTCGGCGTCGCGCAGGCCGGGGATCGCGGCCCGGAGCGCCCGGCGCAGGTCCGGGCCGGCGTCGGCCATGCCGACCCCCAGGTCGCGGACGACGATCCCCAGGCGCCGATCGGGATCGTGGTCGCGGACCGCGTCGAGCAGCGCGGCGTCGACGACGGCGGCGGTGCGGTCGACCGGCAGCGTCCGCACGAACGTTCCGCCGTGCCGACGGGCGGCGAGCGGGGCGGGTGCGACGTCCCCGTCCGCGGTCGTCGTCGGCCGACAGGCGACGACCCGATCGCCGACGGTGGCCTCGGTCAGCACGCAGGTCGCGTCCCGACGGAACCGCGCCGCTGTCCGCTCGGGAAGCCGCAGCGCCACGACGGCGCGGGCCCGCCGGTCCAGATCGACCGCGTCGACCACGCCGGCGTCGCGGCCGTCGATCCGCACGGTCGTGCCGGGAGCGACGCCGTGCGCGTCGAGGAACGTCGCGCGGACGATCGAGCCGCCGCCTCCGCCGCACCCCGCGAGCACGGCCGCGGCGGCGACCACGGTCGGGATGATCGTCCGCCGGGTCACGGTCCGGGCACCGCCGGCTCGGGGTTGCAGTCCAGACGTCCGTCGTCCCCGCGGTACGGGTTGGAGCCGTCGGGGCGCGGCTGGGTCGCGGCTCCGGGGCAGCGCCGGACGGCCGATCGCGGATCGGCCTCGTCGTCGCGCTCACGCCGCAGCGCCCCGACGGCGCCACGCAGCAGCGGGTCGGCGCCCGCCGGATCCGGTGCGAGGAGCGGCTGGACGCGGGCCAGGTGGCCGTTGGCGTCGTACCCCGCGGTGGCGGCCGTCGCGTTGGCCAGCGCGCCGACCAGGTCCGGCCCGTAGGGGCGCAGGAACGCCGCGATCGGGCGCAGGCCCGCCAGGCTCCTCGTCGCCGAGTCGAGCGCGGGGACGAGCGTCCGTGCCGCCCGGGGGCCGCGGGCGAGGAGGTCGAGGAGGTCGTCGCCCTTGCCCGGATCGCGGACCAGGTGCCGGAGCGCTTCGATCGCGGGCCCGGCGTCGCGGAGGGCGGCCCGCAGGCCCCGCTGTGCCGTTCCGAGCGGTCCGGTTGCGTCGCCGAGAGCCTCGGCGACCGGGCGCAGGTCGTCGAGGAGCCCACGGAGCCCCGCGAGTGCGGAGGTCGCCCGCCGTGCCACCGCGGGTGCCCGGCGCAGCGTCCCGTCGATCTCCTCCCCACCGTCGCGCAGGGTGGCGACGATCCGCTCGCCGCGGGTCAGCGTCCGCCGCAGCGAGGCGCGCTCCCCGTCGACCGCGTCCGCGATCCGTGCGGTCCCGGCGATCACCCGGCGCAGACGGCGGGTGTCGTCCGCCAGCGCCGCGAGCACGGCGTCGGGCCCGTCGGCACGGGCCAGGGCACGTCGGAGCGCAGCGGTCGCACGTCGTCGCTCCGGCGACGCGCGATCGGACCGGCGACCCCGTCGCCCGGCGTCGCCGTTGGCGGGGCCGCCGGCCGACCCTGCCACGCGGGATCCACCGCGGTCCGTCGCGCCGCCGCCGATCGCCTCGCCGGCCGCCAGCGGCGGTGCGTCGTCGGGGCCGGGCCGGAGGGTCAGCGTGGTGCGGCCGCCACCTCCGCGCACCGCCGCCGTGGTACCGCGCCGCAACGCGCCGACCTCGTCGGGCGGCCGGACCTCGATCTCGACCCGTGCGCGTTCCGCCCCGGCGGGTCCGAGCCGCAGCGCCCGGACGGCGCCCACCGCCAGATCGGCGACGCGCACCTCGTCCCCGACGGCGAGCGTCCCCGCGTCCGGGAGGACGACGACGTGGCGAACCGGCTCGGCGCGACCGCCGAGGATGAGGGCCAGCGCGGTGGCTGCGAGCGCCAGGAGCAGGGCGCCGGCCACGATCGGGCGGCGCGCCGTCCGCCGCGATCGCGGCGGACGGATGGTGCGCGACGTCGACCCGATGGGCCTAGTTCATGCCCAGCGGGCCGCGCGACGCGCCCGCCAGGAACTGGTTCACGAACGCGTTGTCGGAGTTGAACAGCTGCTCCGCCGGACCGGCCTCGACGATCCGGCCCTTCCACAGCACCGAGATGTACTGCGCGACGCGACGCGCGGTCATGATGTCGTGGGTGATCAGCGAGAACGCGGGCAGGTGCTCCTGGCCGCGCTGCTGGGCCTCGCCCATCATCTCCTCGTGGATCTCCATGATCAGCTCGCCGAGCAGCGCGGTACGGACCGGGTCCAGACCCGAGTCCGGCTCGTCGAAGAGCACGATCGAGGGGTCGAGCACCAGGGCGCGCGCGAACCCGGCGCGCTTGCGCATGCCGCCGGACAGCTCGTTGGGGAACTTGTCCCACGCCGCCGCCAGACCGACCTCGTCCATGCGACGGTCGACGATCTCGAGCACGTCCTTGTCGGCCTTGTCCGTGTGCTGCCGCAGCGGGAACGCCACGTTGTCACGGATGTTCATCGACCCGAACAGCGCGCCGTCCTGGAACAGCACCCCGAACTTCTTGCGCATGTCCAGCAGCGGCTCGAGCGCCATGCCCGGCACCGACGCGCCGTGCACCAGCACGTCGCCGTCGTCGGGGTACAGCAGGCCGACCATGTGCTTGATGCAGACCGACTTACCGGTACCGGACGGCCCGAGGATCATCGAGATCATGCCCTCCGGCAGCCCCATGTTCAGGCCGCGGAGGATCCGGTTGCGGCCGAACGCCTTGTGCGTCTCGACGAACTCGACCGCGTCCGGCTTGCCCGTCGGGTGACGGACCCCGGTGTGCCACGCGTACTCGTCCTCGTCGCCGGTCGGGGGCTCCGACACGACGCGGGTGTGCGGCGCGCCGGCGCCGGTCGCCGCCGCGGTGACGGGGACGGGGGCCTCGGCCCACTCGCGCGCCGCGGGCGCCTCCTCCCGCTCGCGGCCGAGCTCCACGTGCTCGCGCGCGTCGCCGTAGGGCGCCGCCGCGGCAGGCGGATCCTCGGGCAGGTCGAGCTCGGTCTCCGTGTCCTGGCGGGGCGCCGGGGCCGGCCCGGGCTCGGGGGCCCGGTCGTCGTGCTTGTCGTCTCGTCCGCCGAAGCCGGGGACGCGCGGGATTCGCGGCATGGGTACCTATCCTCCGATGGGCGCTCGTGGGTTCGCGCCCCAGAACAACTGGGTGCCGAGCATTCCGATGATGTGGACGATGATCAGGTTGACGACCATCGACTTGGCCGTCGCGGTGCCCACGCCGACCGGTCCGCCACCGGCGTTGTAGCCGTAGTAGCAGCCGACGAGGACGATGAGGGTGGCCATCGACATGGCCTTGATGAGGCTGTAGAGCAGGTCCGGCGGGTTCTGGAACATCCAGAAGATCAGCAGGTAGCCGCCGGACGACACGTCGCCGACCTGCTCGACGACCGCCAGGTAGCTGGCGAAGAAGCCCGCGCCGATCGACGCGACGTACATGAACGGCAGGACGAGCCAGGCCGCCAGCAGGCGCGTGGCGCAGAGGAAGAGCACCGAGTCGAAGCCCATGACCTCGAGCGCGTCGATCTCGTCGGAGATGCGCATCGAGCCGAGCTCGGCGACGATGCCGGTGCCGACCTTGGCGGCCATCATGTAGCCGAAGGCGTAGGGCACGAGCTCGCGCAGGTCGCACCAGGCGGCGAACACGCCCGCGTACGCGGGCGAGCCGATCGAGCGCGTGAAGTACGCGCCCTCGAGGCCGCACTGCAGGCCGATCACGAAGACGAGGCCCCAGATGACGACGGTCGAGCTGACGATCAGCACGCCGCACTGCCGGAGCGCCTCGCCGAGGAACCGCAGCACGCGCAGGGTCAGGACCTGGCCGACGATCCGCCCCGAGAAGCGGCCCATCTCGCCGAAGCCGGCGAGCGCGTCCTTGGCGCTGTTGAGCGGCGAGCTCATGCGCGGCCCTCGGACGACGGACGGTGGCGGGCGGCGGCGCTCACTTGATCACCAGCATCTCGGGGTTGGTGGCCAGGAGCGTCTGCGTGAAGACGTAGTTGAAGGCGAAGACGCCCATGAAGGCGATCACGACCGCCTGGTTGACGGCTCGACCCACGCCCTCCGCGCCGCCCTTGGCGGTCATCCCCTTGTAGCAACAGACGACGGCGATGATCGCGCCGAACAGCGTGCATTTGAGGAACGACCCCCAGAGGTCGGTGACCGAGGCGTTGCTGAAGAACGTCGCCCAGAACGGCCCGAGCGGCGCGCCGTTGGCGAGGGTCGCGACGACGCCGCCGAAGATGCCGAAGAGCAGGGCGTAGACGTCGAACAGGCCGGTGACGATCATCAGCGCCAGGAACCGCGGCACGACGAGGCTCTTGATCGGGTCGATGCCGAGCACCTGGAGGGCGTCGAGCTCCTCGCGGATCTTGCGGGCCCCGAGGTCGGCGGTGATCGCGGTGCCGGCCACGCCGGCGAGCACGACCGCGGTCACGAACGGCGCGAACTCGCGGATCGACGCGAGCACGAAGAAGCCGCCCAGGCGGTCCAGCGACCCGAACAGGACCAGGAAGTTCGCGGCCTGCAGCCCCGGCGCCCCGAACCCGAACGCGACCGTCGAGATCAGCAGCGGGAACCAGCAGAGCCGTAGCGCGAACAGGAACTGGTGGACGAACTCGTCCCCGTACGAGTACGGAGGACGAACGGCGCTGACCAGCGTCTTGCCGGTCAGGATCATCATGTCGCCGATCTCCTCCAGCGCCGACTTGGCTGGATCGAAGACGCGATTCGAGACGGTGCGGACCATGAACCCTCGTGTTTCCCCACCGGCGACGGGCGCGCCGGAACGTGGCAAGCCTACGCTATGAACGCGTCTGTGTGCCAAAGACCACATCGGCGCCGGGCCGAACCCCGGACAGCTCGTCCGGTCGCTGCGTCCATACCGCGGCCCTCACTGGCGCATCACGATCCGACGGCGTTCCCGACCCGTGGTAGCCTGCCCGCGCCATGCCGGTACCCGGACCACGTCACCTCACCTCGCTCATGGGCGTCGCCGGCTGCGCGCTGCTGCTGACGGCGTGCGGCTCGGAGGCCCCCGACATCGAGGACGCGTCCGACGGCAAGCCGTTCGCGGTCTCCGTCACGGCGTCGTTCGAGGAGGGGCAGGAGCTCGCGAAGACCGAGACGCTGAAGGTCACGGTCCGCAACGAGGACTCGCGGACGCTGCCCGACGTGTCGGTCGTCCTCGACGGCCTGCAGCGGACGATCGCGTCGGAGGACAACGGGGCCGGGCGCGTCGCCGATCCGCGCCGCCCGATCTGGGTCCTGGACGCGCCACCGGCCGGCGCGACCACCGCCTACGTGAACACGTGGGCCCTGGGCCCGCTCCCCGAGGGCGCGTCGAAGACGTTCAGGTGGAAGCTGACCCCGGTCGTCGCCGGGTCGCACAAGGTCACCTGGCGGGTGGCGGGAGGCGTCGACAGCAACGCGCCCGTCGAGGCCACCCGCGGGACGACGAAGGGCACGTTCTCCGTGCGCGTGAGCAAGACGCCGCGCTCGACCACGATCGACCCGGAGACCAACCGGGTCGTCCCCGACGAGGACTGACGCACCGGAAGACGCGACGGGCGCCGCCGACCGGCAGGTCGACGACGCCCGTGACGAGACGGCGGGGCGTCCCGTGGACCGGACGGCCCACGGGACCGGAGCTCACTTCTGGATCTCGTCCTCGCTGTGCGCCTGCAGCGTCTCGGGCCCGGCCTCGCCGGTCCGGATGCGGTAGGCCTCCTCGACCGGCATCACGAAGACCTTGCCGTCACCGACGGCACCGGTCCGCGCGTGCTTGAGGATCGTGTCGACGATCGCCTGGACGTCGCCGTCGTCGACGACGCACTCGATCTTGACCTTCGGCCGCAGGTAGTTCGTGAGCGACGCGCCGCGGTAGCGCTCCGTCACGCCCTTCTGCCGGCCCGAGCCCTTGACCTCGGCGATCGACAGGCTCGGGAAGCCGAGTCCCAGGAGCTCTCCCCGGATCGGCTCGAACGCCTCGTGGCGGATGTATGCGATGACCATCTTCATGGGAATCTGCCTCTACTTCGCCGAGCCGACGAGCTCAGCCTCCGGGATGAATTGCTCAGGGTAGCCGTACATGCCGTGCTCGGAGATGTCGAGCCCGGCGAGCTCCTGCTCTTCGCTGACGCGCAGGCCGATGGTCAGGTCGATGACCTTGAACACGGTGTACGACGCCGCGAAGACGAACGCGATCGTGATCAGGACGCTGACGATCTGGGTGAGCATCAGGTCGAAGCTCCCGCCGTACCAAAGGCCCTGCTGAGCCTCGTCGACGAGTCGCGGCGACGCGAACACCGCGGTAACGAGCGTGCCCCAGATGCCTGCGAGGCCGTGGGCGGACGTGGCACCGACCGGGTCGTCGACCTTCAGGCGATCGAACCCGAGGACGCCGAGGACGACGACGACACCGGCCACGACACCGACGATCGGCGCGGCCCAGATCTCGACGTAGCCGGCCGGGGCGGTGATCGCGACGAGACCGGCGATCGCGCCGTTGCCGATCATGCCGACATCGAACGTCTTCAGCACCAGACGGCTCGTGATCGCGGCGCCGATGACGCCGGCCGCCGCGGCGATGTTGGTGACGATGATGACGTGCGAGAACGCTCCGCCGTCGGTGGCGGCCGTCGACGCGCCGTTGAAGCCGAACCAGCCGAGCCAGAGGACGAGGACGCCGATGCCGAAGATCGGCATCGAGTGGCCGGGGATCGCCCGCGGCTTGCCGTCGCTGCCGTACTTGCCCAGCCGCGGACCGAGCACGATCGCCGCCGCCAGCGCCGCGGTGGCACCGGTCAGGTGGACGAGCGTCGAGCCGGCGAAGTCCAGGTGGCCGGGACCGATGTCGTTGAAGATGCCCCCGCCCCAGCCGGCGTGGACGACGAGCGGGTAGATCAACGCGATGAAGATGAACCCGAAGATCGGGTACGCGATGAACTTGATCCGCTCGAGCGTCGAGCCCCAGACGATCGCCAACGAGACCGCCGCGAACGTGAACTGGAACATGAACGACGTGGCCTCGGTCGCCCCGGCGGCCGTTCCGGCGACGTCGGTGCCGTTGTTGAAGAAGAAGCCGGTCGTGCCGATCAGCGTCGACCCGACGCCGTCGTCGCCGTTGCCGCCGAACGCGACGCCGAACCCGATCGCCCACCAGGCGACGGACGCGACCGACAGGTTCACGATGATCTTCGCGACGCCCGCGCCGACGCTCTTCCCGCGCGAGAAGCCGAGCTCCAGGCCGAGGAAGCCGACCTGCATGAAGAACACCAGGGCGGTGCCGAAGATCAGCCAGAACAGGTTGACCTCGTTGGCGAGCTCGGCCAAGCTGGAGCCGATCGCCGTGACGTCGGTGCCGAAGCCCTCGTCAGGCGGTGTGACGCCGAGCGCCGATCCGGGCAACAGCAGTGCGGTCGCGGCGGTGACGCCGGCAACACCGGCAACACGGGCAAGACGCCCGCGAGCGGTGCGGGGATCGTCGGGGACAGCCGTCGTTCGGGCGGTGTCGGTGGCCATGGAGCCACCGCGCGCCGAGAGTGGGATTCGAGACATCCGGGTTCCTCCTTGAGCGGACGACCAGAGCCTGCGGGAGCCCGCCTACCGGTCGGCTGTCCCGTTGGAGCAAGCGGGCGGACGCCGACGCTCCAGCCGTATGGCGGTTGTCCACCACGGCACCCCCCGGCCCGTGCGGGTTGTCCATCCGGATAAAGTTCCCCCCAGCTGGGCGCGCCTACGCTCGCCGCCGGTCCGCTTCGTGCGCGCACATTCCGGTGTGCGCCCCCGCCGCCGCGCCCGCTCAAGCACCCCAAGGAGGGCTCCGCACCCCATGACCCAGTCCCGCCAGAGGAACGTCTCCGCCGCCCAGTGGTCCGTCGAGGACACGCCGCTCGGATCCGACGACCTCACCCGTCCGCAGAACCAGATCTTCGGCACGCACGTCTTCAGCCCGGCCGTCCAGCGGCAGCGTCTGCCGAAGGACGTGTACCGGCGGCTGCAGCGCACGCTCGAGCGGGGCGAGGCACTCGACGTGTCCCTCGCGGACGCCGTCGCCTCGGCGATGAAGGACTGGGCGCTGGAGGCCGGCGCCACCCACTACACGCACTGGTTCCAGCCCCTGACCGGGTCGACCGCCGAGAAGCACGACAGCTTCTTCTCCCCCACCGGCGACGGCGGCGCGATCGCCGAGTTCTCCGGCAAGGAGCTGATCCAGGGCGAGCCGGACGCGTCGTCGTTCCCGACCGGCGGCATCCGCGCGACCTTCGAGGCCCGCGGCTACACCGCGTGGGATCCGACGTCGCCGGCGTTCATCCTCGAGAACCCCAACGGCGCGCTGCTCTGCATCCCGACGGCGTTCACGTCGTGGACCGGCGAGGCGCTCGACAGCAAGATCCCGCTGCTGCGCTCGATGGACGTCCTGAGCCGGGCGGCGATCGCTGCGTTGCGCCTGCTCGGCGACGACGCGCCCCAGCGCGTGTTCACGACGATCGGCGCCGAGCAGGAGTACTTCCTGATCGAGGAGCAGTACTACTACGAGCGTCCCGACCTGCAGATCGCGGAGCGCACGCTCTTCGGCGCCAAGCCGCCCAAGGGCCACGAGCTCGACGACCACTACTTCGGGACGATCCCGGAGCGGGTCCTGGCGTACATGCTGGAGACCGAGAACCAGCTGGCGAAGCTCGGCGTGCCGATCAAGACGCGCCACAACGAGGTCGCCCCGGGCCAGTACGAGGTCGCGCCGCTGTTCGAGACGTCGAACGTCGCCGCCGACCACCAGCACCTCGTGATGCAGGTGCTCGAGACGACCGCCCGCCGCTACGGCCTGGTCTGCATCCTGCACGAGAAGCCGTTCTCGGGCGTCAACGGCTCGGGCAAGCACAACAACTGGTCGATGGGCACCGACCTCGGCGGCAACCTGCTCGATCCGGGCGACACCCCGCACGAGAACCTGATCTTCCTGTTCTTCTGCACCGCGGTCATCAAGGCGGTCGACGAGCACGCCGGCCTGCTGCGGGCCACGGTCGCGAGCCTCGGCCAGGATCACCGCCTGGGCGCCAACGAGGCCCCGCCGGCGATCATGTCGATCTTCCTCGGCGCCGAGCTCGAGGCCGCGTTCGACGCGATCACGTCGGGCGAGGGCGACCCGTCGTCGCCGGGCTCGTACCTCGGCATGGGCACCCCGGTGCTGCCGCCGATCCCGCTGCACGGCGGTGACCGCAACCGCACGTCGCCGTTCGCGTTCACCGGCAACAAGTTCGAGTTCCGCGCCCCGGGCTCCAACCAGTCGCTCGGTCTGACGAACACGGTCCTCAACACGATGGCCGCCGACTCGATCGACGAGCTCGCCGAGATGCTGTCGGCCAAGCTCGAGGCCGGCACCGAGCTCGGCACCGCGGTCACCGAGATCGTGCGCGAGGTGTACGGCAAGCACCGTCGCGTCGTGTTCGACGGTGACGGCTACGCCGCCGAGTGGGAGGAGGAGGCGGCCCGCCGCGGCCTCAAGAACCTCCGGACGACGCCGGATGCGCTGCCGGAGATCGTGGCGCCGGCGTCGATTGCGCTGTTCGAGAAGCACGACGTGCTGTCGGAGCGCGAGGTCGAGGCTCGCTACGAGGTCCTCCTCGAGCAGTACGGCGTCAAGCTCAACATCGAGGCCGAGACGGCCGCGACGATCGCCCGCACGTTGATCCTGCCGGCCGCCGTCGCGCACCTCACGCGGCTGAAGGAGGCCGGCCTCGACGCCCCGGTCACCGAGTCGCGCGCGCTCGTCGACGAGCTGTTCACCGCGATCCTCGACCTGGAGCGCCTGAACGCGAAGGAGGGCGAGCTCGGCGACATGGAGCACGTCAAGTTCATGCGCGACGAGGTGATCCCCGCGATGAACGCCGTCCGCGACGTCGCCGACCGCCTGGAGCGGATCGTGTCCGACGACCTCTGGCCGCTGCCGCTGTACCAGGAGATGCTGTTCATCAAGTAGCAGCTCTCGCAGGCTCGACTCCCGGCGACGCACGTCGTCCGACCGCAGTGGCGGGCGGCGCGCGGCCCTGGTGGAACCGGGCACTCACCGGACCACCGGCCCCGTGCGCGCCCGCTGCTGGCGGGCGAGCAGGAGCAGGAACGCCGTCGCGCCGAGCGCCGCCGTCACGATCCCCACCGGGAGCTCGCCCGGCGACCCGACCCGCCGCCCGAGGAGGTCCGCTACCGCGACGAGCGCCGCACCCGAGGTCGCGCACGCCGGCAACGACACAGCCGCCACCGTGCCGGCGAGCCGCCGCGCGATCTGCGGCGCGAGGAACGCGACGAACGCCAACGGACCGACGGCGGCGACCCCGACCCCGACGAGTCCCGCTGCGACGGCGAGCAGGAGCGCCCGGTCGCGGCCGACACGGATCCCGAGCCCGCCCGCGACGTCGTCGCCGAGGACGAGGACGTCGATCCGGCGCGCCAGCAGCACCAGCAGCGGGACGAGCACGAGCAGGCCGAGCGCCGTCGCCCGCACGGCGACCGCGTCGGTCCCGTTGAGGCTGCCGACGAGCCACACGGCCGCCCGCGACGTCTGGCTGATGTCGCCGACGGTGAGGAGGAACGAGATCCCCGCCCCGGCCATCGCCGCGATCCCGATCCCGACGAGCACGAGCAGCAGCACGTCGCGGCGGGGCGCAAGCACGAGGCACAGGACCGTCGCCCCCAGCGCCCCGAGCGCCGCCAGACCCATCGACGTCACGTACGACGCGCCGAGCAGCAGCCCCGCGACGCCGGCGAGGCTCGCCCCGTGCGCCGTGCCGACGATGTCGGGGGAGGCCAACGGGTTGCGCAGCACGCTCTGGAACACCCCGCCGGCAAGCCCGAACGCGACCCCGACCAGCAGCGCAAGCGACGCGCGGGGCAGCTGGAGGTCGCGGACGACGAGATCGGTACCGCCGTCGACGCCGACCGTCAGCGATCGCACGACGACGTCGAGGCGCATGTCGTTGCCGCCCCAGGCGATGTCGGCGACCGCCGCGACGAGCGCGACGATCCCGAGCCCGAGCGCGACGAGCCACGCTCGGCGTCCGCCGGCGCGACGCCCGGTCCGCGCTTCGGCGCCCGTCCGGTGGAGGATCATGTGGCCGTCCGTCCCCGGGTCACGAGCCACACGAAGAGCGGCGCACCGATGAGCGGCGAGACGACGCCGACGGCGAGCTCGCGGGCAGGGACGACGAGCCGCCCGGCGAGGTCCCCCCCCACGAGGACCGCCACGCCGAGCAGCGCGGCGACGAGCAGCTGGAGCGGGACGCCCGGGCCGACCAGCCGCCGTGCGCTGTGGGCGGCGAGCAGGGCGACGAGCGCGATCGGCCCGGCGACGGCGACCGCGCCGGCCGCGAGCAGCAGGGCGGCGAGCGCAGCCCCGAGGCGTACCGGTCCGACGCGCTGCCCAAGCCCTCGGGCAACGTCGTCGCCGAGCGCGAGGGTGGTCAGCGCGGGCGCGACGAGCACGGCGCCCAGCGCCCCGAGCCCGAGCGCCGGTGCGGCCCCGGCGAGGGTTGAGAGATCGCCGCCGGCGACCGACCCCACGAGCCAGAACCGGAACCGGTCGAGCGTCGCCGCGTCGAGGACGGTCAGGGCCTGGGTCAGGGCCCCGCAGAGCGCCGCCAACGCGGCGCCGGCGAGCGCCAGGCCGACGACGCCCCCGCGCTCGCCCCCGGCCAGGAACCACGCCACGGCCCCGGCGACGGTGCCACCGAGCAGGGCGAACGGCGCGTAGGCCGCCGAGCCCGATGCCCCGAAGAGCGTGATCCCGAGGACGACGGCGAGGGACGCGCCGGCCGAGATGCCGAGGATGCCGGGGTCCGCGACAGGGTTGCGGGTCACCGCCTGCAGGAGGACGCCACAGGCGCCGAGCGCCGCGCCGACGACGATGCCCGTCGCGGTCCGCGGGACCCGCAGCTCGCGCAGCATCCCGTAGTCGTCGGGGTGATCGCCGGGGTGCAGCAGCGCCCGCAGCGCGGCGCCCGGACCGACCGGCCCGGAGCCCAGCAGAAGCGAGGCGAGCACGACGGTCGCCGCGAGGACGAGCAGCGCGACGACGAGCGCCGCGCCGCGTCGGTGGCCCTCACGACGCAGGGAGGGTCCTCTCGAGCTCGTCGAGGACGCGGTCCGCTCCGGTCACCCCGATACCGAGCATCCAGACGTCGTCGGGCTCGGGGTGGACGCGTCCGGCGCGCACGGCCTGCAGGCGCTTCCATGCCGGGAGTCGCTTCGCCTTCGCCTCGTCCGTGTCCTTGGCCGGTCCGTAGACCGTCGTGTAGAGGACGTCGGCGTCGGCGCGGTGCAGGTTCTCGAGGCTCAGCGTTGCGTTGATGTCCGTCGCCTTCTCGGCGGCGTCGGGCAACGTCACGCCGACGTCCTTGAGCACCGATCCGACGAAGCTCCGCGGACTGTAGAGGCGGATCTCGCCGGGCAGGAACCGGACGACCCCGACGGTCGTCGCCGCCGCGTCGCCCAGCCGCTCGCCGACGGCTCGGGCCCGCGCCGCGTAGCGCTGCAGGAAGGAGTCGGCCTGGGTCGCGCGGCCGAGCGCCCGGGCGTTCGTCCGGACGTTGGCCTTCCAGTCGGCCGGCGTCTCGGTGAACACCGTCGGGGCGATCTTGGTCAGCTGCGGATAGAGCTTCTCGATCCGGACCTTGCTGCCGAGGATAAGGTCGGGGCGCAGCTTCGCGATCGCGACGAGGTCGGGCTCCTCGATCGTGCCGACGTTCGCGATCCCCTCGGCCTGCTCCGCAAGGTACCGCGGCAACCCGTCACCGACCGACGCCTTGACGGTTCCCACCGGGGTCACGCCGAGCGTGGTCGCGAGGTCGAGCTCGGGCGTGTCCAGCACGACCACGCGCTTCGGGGTGCCCGAGATCTCGACCGGGCCCATCGCCGTGGCGACCGTCCGCGTCGCGGCGCCGTCCGGCGAGGCGTCCCCCGCCGTGCCCGACGTCTCGGAGGAACCGCATGCCGCGAGGACGAGCGACGCGATGGCGGCCCCGACGAGCACGCGGAGGTTGCGGGGGTGGCGGGCACGAGGGCGGGGGCTGGGGCGGTCGAACATCGGTCCTCCGGACTTGAAATTAGGTCTACCGAACAACGTCACGGCAAAAAAGTAAGGGGACCCTATACAACTCCGATCCCAGATGACGGATTTCGGATGCCTCGCTCCGGACCGCACCCGTGAGGTGCTGGCCGCCCGCCCCGTGACGGTCCTGCCCGCCGCGATCCGCAGCTGGGCGGCCGCCCTCGCCACGGCGCCCGGGCCGCACGCCGCCTACGGCTACCTGCCGACGATCGCCGCCGAGCGGGCCGCCGCGCTGCGGGCCGCGCTGCCCCCGTGGGCGGCGGTCTGCTTCGCCCTGAAGGCCAACGGCTTCGGCCCCGTGCTGCGCGCGCTCGGAACCGTCGTCGACGGCTTCGAGGTCTCGTCGCCGCACGAGCTGGACGCCGCCCGCGCCGCCCACCGCGACGAGCGGCCGCTGCTGCTCGCCAGCGGACCCGCCAAGCGCGACGGGCTCCACGACGCACTGCTCGCCGCCGGCGGGACGATCAACGTCGAGAGTGCCCTGGAGCTCCATCGCGCCGCCGCCGCCGGCCGGCGCGCCGGCCGGCGCGCGACGGTCGCCATCCGGGTCAACCCACGTCGGGTACCCGTCACGGGGAGCCTCACGATGGGCGGCGCCCCCAGTCCGTTCGGTGTTCCCGAGGAGGATGTCCCGGCCCTCCTGGCCGCCGCCCGC
>JBFWKS010000084.1:0-13968 GCA_050252545.1 Solirubrobacteraceae bacterium | reverse complement strand
GCTCTGTGAGAGATTAATCTACAAACCTGAGTCTCGCTCATTTTATGTGGCCGAGCCGCCGCCGATCCGCGATGATTCTCTCCCTGGACGGCAGGACCAGCGCCCCACCCACAGCGACGAGCGCCCCGTCGCGGACGGAGCGTCGGCGGACCGAGACGCGGCGCCGCCTGATCGAGGCGGGGCGCGCGGTGATCAGCGAGCGCGGCGTCGCAGGCCTGCGCATCACCGACGTCACCGAGCGTGCCGACGTCGCCCTCGGATCGTTCTACAACCACTTCGAGTCGAAGGAGGCGCTGGTCGACGAGGTCGTGCGCGAGAGCCTCGCCGAGATCGTCGACGCGATCCTCGACCGGACGCCCCCCGGCAGCGACCCCGCGCCGATCATCGCGACCTCGACCCAGCGCTTCGTCGCGCTCGCCCACGAGCAGCCCGACTTCGCCCGGCTGGTGGTCAACCTCGACCACGCCGACATCGTGTTCATGGCGGCGGTCGAGCCGGCCGCGCGTGAGGCGATCTCGCAGGGCCTGGCCACGGGCCGGTTCTCGGTCGTCGACCTCGACACGGCCGTCGTAACGCTCTCGGCCGGCGCGGTCGCCCTGATCCGGGCGATCGTCGAGGGTCGCTACCGCGACCCGGACGGCCCCCGCCACTACGCGGTGCAGACCCTGATCACCCTGGGGCTGGACCCGGAGGAGGCGCGCACGCTCGCCGGGGCCCCGATCGAGCCGATCGGGGCCACGTAGGATCGCCGCCGCCGGTCAGCCGAAGGTGATCTTCTCGCGTCCGGTGCGCCGCAACGCCCGTGCGGTGAGCGTGTCCCCCTTGCCCGCGAGCTTCAGAATGCGCATCGCCGCCAGCTGCCCGGGAATCCCGGCGATGCCGCCGGTCGGGTGGGTGCCGGCGCCGGTGAGGAACAGCCCGGGGATCTGCGTGTCGTAGGACGAGAACCCCGGCGCGGGACGGAACGGCCCGAACCGCAGCGCGAACGGATCGACGTGGTAGACGTTGCCACCCGGCACGAAGAACCGCTCCTCCAGGTCGGGGGCCGCGTAGGTGCGCACGTCGATGATGAGGTCCTCGATCCCGTCGTAGACGCCGGCGAGGTCGGCGAGGACCTTGCGCTGCACCTCGTCCCGGGCCTCCTCCCACGGCACGGTCGGCCGCGAGGGGATGATCCCCGACCACAGCCACAGGGTGTCCTGGCCGTCCGGCCCCTGCGTCGGGTCGATCGCCGTAGGAAGGATCGAGATGAACGGAATCCGCTCCGGCCAGCGCCCCCCGACCGCGTCGTCCCACGCATCGATGTGCTCGTCGTAGGTGTGCCAGCTGACGATCGGATCGCGCAGGTCCAGCCCGTCCTTGCGCCACGCGTTGTGACGCGTGGGCACCAGCCGACCCTTCAGCGCCATGTCGATCTTGAGATTGCCGGCCCCGGTGTTCTGCGTCGGGATGCCCGACACGCGCCGCTCGAGCTGCTCGGGCAGGATCCCGTCGGGCAGCAGCTGGCCGAGGGTGACGACCGGGCTGCAGGCGCCCACCACGATCTGGGAGGTGAACTCCTCGCCGCCCTCCAGGCGCACCCCGGTGACGGCACCACCGCGGACGAGGAGCTCCTCGACCCGGGCCGACGTGCGGATGCGGCCGCCGTGGTCGGTGAGGTACCCCGCCAGCGCGCGCGGCAGGGCGCCGCTGCCGCCCTGGAACCGTGACGAGTTCGTGCGGTGGCAGATGCCCAGGTAGATCAGCGCCCACCCGGTGCCGTCGTAGCGCATCCAGCAGAACGGCGGCATCGACGCGAGCGCGGCGCGGACGAGCGGGTGCTCGAACCACTCCTCGATGAGGTCGGTGTGCGATCCGGTGAAGAACCGGATCAGCGGCTGGATCTCCTTGCGGTGACGGATCGCGGTGGGGATCACGCCCAGCACCGTGCGGGGTCGCGGCCGCAGCGGATGGTCGGTGAGGTACGGCAGCGCCAGCGACACGCCGGCGTCGAGCATCCGTGCGAACCGCAGGTACGCGTCGGCGTCCTTGGGCGAGAAGTGGCGGATCTCCCCGGCGGTCTTGACCGGGTCCTTCCAGAACGCCAGCGACGGCCCCTCGGGCTCCAGGTGGACGTGGAACGGGTCGGCGATGAGCTGCTTGAGCCCGTAGCGCTTGAGGTCCAGGTCCCGCTCGATCGTCGTCGCCCGGAAGAGCGACGCCTGGATCCCGCCCTCGCTGAAGACGTGGCCGGGAGCGCCGGGGAAGATGTGGTTGGCGGTGAGCATCCCGCCGATCTCGTGGTACGCCTCGAAGACCTGGACGTCGAGGCCGGCCCGCGCCAGGTACGCCGCCGTCGTGAGGCCGTTGTGACCGGCCCCGATGACGATCGCGTCGGAGTGGTTGGTGGCGGTCATGCGCTACTCCTGCTTCCCGTTCGCGCCCCGTTCCGCCCGGCGCCGGCGCCCCGGCAACCGTGCCGGTCGGCCCACGATAGCGATTCTGGAGCACTTGCTCCAGTTTCTTGGAGCAGGCGCTCCGGATCGCCGCGACGGGGACCCGCCGCCGGTCCGGGCGGGCTAGCCTTCACGACCGATGACCGGCTCCTCCGAGGACCCGCCGCCCGGGACCCGCGTCGCCCGACGCCGCGAGGCCACGCGTCGGCGCCTGTTGTCCGCAGCCCGCACCGAGATCGCCCGCAACGGCGTCGACGGCCTGCGGCTGCGCGACGTCATCGACCGGGCCGAGGTCGGGTTCGGGTCGCTCTACTCGCACTTCGCCGACCGTCAGGCCGTCGTCGAGGCGGTGTTCACCGACACCGTCGAGAACGTCGCGCACGCCACCATCGCGGTGGCCGAGGTCGAGTCCGATCCCGCGCGCGCCGTCTCCGTCGCCCAGCAGGGATTCATCAGCCTGGCGTTCGAGGACCCGGAGATCGCACAGCTCATCGTCCGGCTCGACCACGCCGATGCGCTCTTCGCCGACGTGACGGCGGGCCTCTCCCGGCCGATCCTGCAACGCGGGCTCGACCAGGACCGGTTCGCGATCAGCGACGTCGACACGATGCTGACCTTCATGGTCGGCGGGACGCTCGCCACCGTCCGCGCGGTCCTCACCGGGCGCCTACCCGCCTCGGCCGGGGCGTCGGCATCCCGGATCCTCCTGCAGGCGCTGGGCCTCTCGGCCGCGGAGGCCGCCGAGGTCGCCGCCCGCCCGCTGCCACCGATCGCGATCGACCGCGAGCGGTGAGGGCGGAGACCGGCCTCGAACTCGGCTCAGCGACGCCGGCTCAGGCCGTCGACGGACGTGGCCCGCAGCGCCGCGGTGATGGGGCCGTGCCCCGCCCGCGGGTTGGTCGACACCGCCAGGTCGCAGAACCCGCGGCGTCCGTCGCGCACGAGCTCGCAGATCGCGTCGACATCCCCCACGTTGTGGTGCTCGAAGAGCAGCGCGTCGTAGGGCTCGCAGTCGATGACGAACTCCTCGCCGCCGGGCAACGTCCACACCCCCCGGCCCGCACGGTAGGTGGTGCCGTCAGCCTCGAGCACGACGGTGATGTCGACCTGCTCGGCGTGCGTGACGACGCCGTCGCGCACGACGTAGCCGAACTGGCGGATCGTCCCGTCGATCCCGTGCCAGGCGATCGATCCGAACGACAGGTCCGGCCCGAAGGTCCCGGGAATCCACCGGTGGTTGAGCAGCGTGTCCCACCGGCGCACGCCCCAGCTGCGGTCGCGATGGCAGAGCCCGTCGACGACGTACTCGCGTCCGCCGAGGAGCACGGTCCCCGTGATCCGGCCCGAGACCTCGAAGTGCGCGCTGGCGAAGTCGTCGCTCACGGTGCCCGCGTCGGAGGGGAAGAAGTCCGTGCGCGGGAAGAAGTCCTCGACCGCCAGGTCGACCCGGACGTCGTCGTCGACGACGTGGTAGCGGACCCGACCGTCGTAGGTGATCCGGTAGCACCCCTCCAGCGCGCCGAACCCGTCGTCGCGCCGGTCGGCGGTCGTGAGAGGCGCGGAGACGTTACGGCGGTAACGCTGCCCGTCCCGGGTGACGAGCCCGAACCACAGGGCGCTGATCCCGCCCTCGTGGTGCGGCTCGTGGCCGATCCGGAACACTCCGCCGATCCCGGTGTCGTGGTCGTTCCAGACGAGGAACGCGCTGTCCTGCCACCACCGCTCCGCGCCCGGCGGCTGGCGCAGCTCGGACCGCTCGTCGTGCTCGGCGAGACCGCTCATGCGCGGTTCCCGATGAAGGACTGCGCGGCCGCGTCCGGTGCGGGCTGACCGGTGAGCCGGGCGAGCAGGTGCGTCGCCGGGTTGCTCAGGCGCATCGGGGCGTCGGCGGGCAACAGCCCGATCTCGGCCATGAGCCGCCCGGCCCGGTGCATGAGCACCGACAGGCGCACCGCGGCGAGGACCTCGTAGTAGTCGAGGTCGCGGACCGCGTTGCCGGTGAGCTCCCGGTAGCGCTCGGCGACCCGCTCACGCGTGGGGAAGCCGTCGGGCATCGGCGCACCGATCCCCTCGGTGTGGTGGCGCATGATGAAGAGCCACCAGCCGAGGTCGAGCTCGGGCGCACCGATGGTGACCATCTCCCAGTCGAGCACCGCGGCGACCGCCTGATCGTCGTCGACGAGCAGGTTGCCCAGCCGTGCGTCGCCCCACGCCAGCACCGGATCGGGCTCGTCGGGCGGGCGGTGCGCGTCGAGCCAGGCGAACCCGCCCTCGACCGTCGGGTTCGCCTCGCCCGCCGACGCCCACGCGAAGGTCTCCCGCCACTGCCGCAGCTGGGCGTCGAGGACCGACTCGCCGCCGACGCGGGGATCGAGCTCGTCCAGCCCCAGGCCACGCCAGTCGATGCGATGCACCGCGGCGAGCGCGGCGAGCGCGTTGTCGTGGAGCGCCTCGCGTCGGTCCACCGACAGGCCCAGCACCCAGCCGTCGACCGTGAACGGCGGATCGTCGGCCGCCGCCCGTCCGTCGACGCGGCCCATGACGAGAAACGGCGCCCCGAGCACCTCCGGGTCCTCCTCGACGCCGATCGTCCGCGGCACCGGCACGGCACCCGTGCGGCCGAGCGCGTCCAGGACGCGGTGCTCCCGGGCCAGGTCGTAGCGGGGGAAGATCCCCTCCCCCCGCGGCGCGACGCGGGCGACGAGCCGCTCGCTGCTCGCGCGCCCCGCGTCCTCCCAGGTCGCGTCGAAGAGCAGCGTCTCGGTCGAGAGCCCGCTGGTCTCGGGGATCTCGATCTCGCCGACGCGGACCCGGCCGCCGTCGGCCAGGTGCCGTTCCAACCACGCCCCCAGGCGGACCGCGGCCGTCTCCCGGTCGATCTCGTTCAACAGGGCCATCGTGCTCTCCCGTCCTCCGGCGGGCGGCCGATCCGCCCGCGCTTCCGGTCGAGGCTAGATCATTTCTGATTCTTCATCAACTTCGATGGCGACTCAGACCCGCGGGACCTGCGACGATCAGGCCGTGGACGACGCGACGCCCGTGGCCGACCCGCCGACCTCACGCCAGGCCCGCCGCCGCGAGCGGACCCGCCGCGCGCTCGTTTCGGCGATGCGGGCGCTGCTGGCCGAGAAGGACGTGTCGGAGATCCGGATCAGCGAGATCGCCGAACGGGCCGACGTCGGGTTCGGGTCCTTCTACAACCACTTCGCCGCCAAGGAGGATGCCGTCGAGGCCGTCGTCGCCGAGGTCCTGGAGACGGTGTCCACGTCGATCATCCGACGGAGCACCGACGCGGCGGATCCGGCGCGGGCGGTCGCGATCGCCCACCGGGAGTTCATCGGCCTGGTGTGGAGCGATCCCCGCACCGCCCGCGTGCTCGTCCACCTGGACCGCGCCCACTCGCTGTTCGAGGCGGCGCTCGTCCCGCGAGCGCGCGAGGTGCTCCTGGAGGGCGTCCGGACGGGCCGGTTCGACGACCGCGACGTCGACACGGCGCTCATCGCGACGGTCGGCGCCACCCTCGCGCTCATGCGGGCCCTCCTCGACGGACGCCTGGAGCGTGGCGCCGAGATCGACAGCGCCACGCGCCTGCTCCTGTCGCTGGGCGTCCCGCGGGACGACGCGGTCGCGATCGCCGCCGCGCCGCTATCGCCCCGTTCCGACGCGGGCTGACCGGTCTCGACCGGCCGCCCCCGGGCCGCCCCCGGGCCCGCAACGGGCCCACGGGCACGGCGGGCCCATCGGCCCCGGACGCCCGCACCGCGCGCCCGAGGCCGCACGGACCGTCAGGCCGGTGCGCCCGCCGGTGCCGGTGCCGGCGCCGGCGTGGTGGCGGGGCCGGGCTGCCCGGTCCCGTCCGCCGCCCGCTTCTCGTCCAGGCTGCCCGGCGGGTTCATCAGCGCCTCGCGCAGGATCGTGTACTTCGACTTCTTGCCGATCTCGCTCTCGGGGCGGGCGACGACGAACGACAGGATCCACACGGCGTAGACGGCGAGGCAGAACGTGATCCCCGCGGTGATGTGCGTGGCCCAGGTCGGCCAGTCGCCGTTGAGCGACGTCCACATCGGCCACGCCGTCGCCGCGTTGCCCAGGCCGTCGGCCATCGGCAGCAGCGGGATGATCCCGACGATCCGCCAGCCGGTGAGATGCGGCCGCATGCGGTAGAGGATCGCGCCCATGAACAGCGGCATCAGCGGATTGACGAACACCCACCACAGCGGCAGGCCCCAGAGGTTCAGCGGCTGCGGACCGTAGTACTCGTACGCACCCATCAGCACGCCGGGGCTCTCGAGGAAGATATTGATCACCAGGTCGGTGAAGTACAGGGTGAACAGCGCCTTCTTCGTCACCCCGTTGGAGAAGATCCGGTAGGCGATGTAGCCCAGACCCCCGACGTACCAGATGTAGACGAAGTTGATGAAGAGCGGGAAGTCACGCCCCATCGAGCTGAACGTCGTGAGCGTCGCGCCCTCGCGGATGTAGCAGAGGCCGAGCACGTCGACGATCGGCTCCCAGAGGCAGGCGAACGCGCCGCCGATCAGGCAGAGCAGCAGGATCGGTCCCTGCCCCTTGACGATCTGCCGGATGGCGAAGAACAGGCCGATGGCCACGGGGATGCCGAGGAAGATCGTGAAGATGATCTCCGGCGTGTAGGGCATCTCCGTGGTCGGATGCGCGGGTACGGCCGCGAGCACGTTGACCGGAAGGGTCACAGGGGTCTCCTTGGAACGGGGTCGGCGGTCAGCTGCGGTTGCCGATGAAGCTCTGCGACTCCCCGCGGGGCGCGTCGAGCTCGATGAGTCGGGCGAGGATCTGGCTGGCCGGGTTGTTGAGCTTCATCGGGGCGTCCGGCGGCAGGAAGCCGAGCGCGATCATGAGGTTGCCGGCGCGGTGCATGATCGCCGACAGCCGCACGGCCGCCCAGACCTCGTAGAAGTGGAGGTTCTGCACCGTGTGACCGGTGAGCTCCTCGTACCGCGCGACGGTCTGCTCGGCGGTCGGCAGCCCCTCGGGCAGCGGGGCACCGATGCCCTCGGTGTGGTGACGCATGATGAGCAGCCACCACGCCAGCTCGGCCTCGCGCTCTCCGACGGTCACCATCTCCCAGTCGAGGACGGCGGCGGGGGCCAGGTCCTCACCGAACATGATGTTGCCGACCCGGGCGTCTCCCCAGTTGAGGACCGTCGGGCCCTCGGACGCCGGGCGGTTCGCCTCGATCCAGGCGAATCCCGCCTCGACCGTCGGGTTGTCGTCGCCGCCGGCCGCCCAGTCGAAGTACTCACGCCAGCGGGTCAGCTCGGCGTCGAACGGCGTCTGTCCCTCCGGCGGCGCCAGCTCCCCCAGGCCCAGTCCACGCCAGTCGGTGGCGTGGAGGGCGGCCAGTGCCTGCAGGCCGTTGTCGGCCAGCCGGCCACGGTCGTCGGGGCTCAGGTCCATGACCCAGCCGGCGGTCGTGAACGGCGGATCGTCGGCGGGGACCCGTCCGTCCACGCGCGACATGACGACGAAGGGCGCGCCGAGCACCGACGTGTCCTCCTCGACCCACCAGACCTTGGGCACGGGGACATCGGTGTGGCGGCCGAGCGCGTCGAGCACGCGGAACTCACGGGCGAGATCGGCCTGCGGAAAGATCGCCTCACCGGTGGGCGCGACCCGGGCGACGAAGCGGCCCGCTTCGTCACGCCCGTCGGCGGCCCACGACGCCGCGAACATGATCGTCTCGTTGGACATCCCGCTCGCCTGCGGGATCTCGACGTCGGTCACCGTGACGTCGGTCGCGTCGGGCAGCTTGGTCTGCAGCCACCCCGTGAGGGAGGCGGCCGCCTGCTGCGGATCGGTCTGGTTGGCCAGGGCCATGGTCTGCTCCTCGTGCTCTCGGTCTGCGGATGCGCGGTCCGGCGGTCAGCCGACCCGGGCCTTGATCGCGCGCTGGTATCGGTCGAACCACAGCTCCTGGCAGGTGGAGTGGGTGACCCGTCCCTGCTCGTCCTCCCACCGGAAGACGCTGTCGCGGAAGGACGCGTTGGGCCAGGCGGGGACGTTGGCCGCGGCGATCGCCTCGCCGCGGAACCGGTAGACGGTGCCGTCGGCGGCCTCGGCCTCGACGGCCTGCCTCGTCGACATGTAGTTGGCCGGATGGCGCTCCAGGACCTCGCGCCGGACGCGGACGATCTCCTTCGTCTCGCCGCCGTCGACGACCCAGGCGAAGTGGTGCGTCGGGGCGCCCTCGGGGAACTCGAAGGTGCCCGCCCATCCGGGGTTCGCGTCGGGGTGCTCGACGCTGATCTGGTTGAAGATCAGGTCCTCGCCGAAGTACATCGGCGTCCAGCTCACCGGCGGCATCGGCCGCGGCCCGCCGCGCTTCTCCTGCCGCACCTGCCCCCACGAGCGGTCGCGGGGGTAGTACGAGTCGACCACCAGCTCCTCGCCGTCGAGCGTGAGCGTCCCGGTGACGTGCATGAACTGCTCCGTCCCCCCGGTGGCGGAGATCGAGCCCGTGCCGTGGTGGTCGTCCTCGCCGGGCACGATGTGGCCGCGGGCAAGCAGCGGGGTCACCGCCTCGTGGATCGTGTCGAACGACGCCGCGCCGTCGCCGCTGTCGTAGCTCACGCGCGCCTTGCGACCGGGCTCCAGGAACTCGATCCGCAGGCCGTTGGCGGTGGTGATGACGTTGCCCTCGACCGTCGGCCACGGCATCGTCATCTGGTAGTCCAGGTGCGCCAGGTCGGTCGAGTGGACGTTGTCCAGCCCGCGGAAGAGCGCGACGCCTCCCTGGCTGAGCGGGAAGGCCGGCTGGTAGCGGACGTAGAGGAACGCGCCGATCCGCGCCTCGGGCACGGCGAAGCCGAAGTAGTGCGTGTGGATCGTGTGCGGATCCCAGACCTCGCCCGCTGCGGGCAGCGGCAGGACCAGGTCGGACTCGGGCGGATGCGTGGCGAGGCCCATGCGCGTCTCCTCTTTCTCGGACAGACTGTGCGACGACTATAACGATGCTCGGACAGGTTGTGCGACTTCGAGCGGCCGGCACGGTTCTCGGGCCGGGATCCCTGGGCAGCCACGCGCCTACCCGCCCATCGCCGCGACCTCTCGCAGGTGGATGTCCGCACGCGCCGACCACCGCCGTACAGACGCAGCGTCCGAACTCCCGGCACGCCGCCGACCGTGGCCATAGACTGGTGGTGGATGGCGATCCGCACGCCCACCGAACCGTCCGCTCGCGCCCGCCGACGGCAGCGGATGCTGCTGGACCTGTCGCACGCGTACGAGGACCAGAGCGCCGACGAGCCGCGGCCGTCCGGCGAGGTCCACCTCGACGAGCTGCTCGAAGCGGCCGGGATCGCCCGTTCCACGTTCTACGTGTACTTCGAGGACCGGGCGGACCTGCTCACAGCGCTCAGCGAGCTCGTCCTCGGCCGGCTGGCGGCGACCGCGAGGTTCCTGTGGGCCCTGCCGGCCCCCGTCACCCGCACCGACGTCCGCGAGGCGATGGAGCGCCTGGCCGACGCCTACCGGTCCCACCGCGGAGCGGTCGAGCTCGCGGCGGGCACCACGGCACAGAGCACCCGGGCCCGGGACGAGTTCCGGGCGCTCGTCGGCGAGGTCGTGGCCGAGTTCGCCGACGGGATCGAGGACGGCCGTCGGCGCGGGGCGATCGATCCCGCCGTCGACGCGAACGCCACCGCCACCTGGCTCGTGTGGATGCTCGAGCGTGGGCTGGCGGTCCTGTTGATCCCCGCCGACGCCGCGGCCACCGACCGGGTGCTCCAGTCGCTGACCGACCTGGTGTGGAACATCCTCTACCGCGGGGCCGAGGACCGATGAGCAGCCGCGACGAGCGCGAGGGGCGCCGCGCCGCCCGCCGCGGCGAGCTCGTCGCGACCCTGATGCCGGTGATCGAGCGCCATCTGCGGGCCGGCGTCGCCTATCCCGACGTCAGCGTCCACACGCTCGTCACCGAGGGCCACCTGTCGCGGTCGACGTTCTACTCGTACTTCACCGACAAGACCGACCTGCTCCGGGCCTGCGCCGAGGCGGTCTCCGACCAGACCGTCCGGATGGCGCAGGAGTGGTTCGGGCTTCGCGCCGAGATCGACTACGACCGGATGCGCACCGCGCTCCGGTCGGCCGTCCGCGAGTACCTCGCCCACGCGCCGCTGATGGCGGCCGTGTACGACGCGGCGACCCACGATCCATCGATCCACGACGTCGTGACGCAGATCATGGACCGCCTCGTCGACCGGTTCGCGGACCACATCGCCGAGGGCCAGTCGGCCGGCTGGGTGGACGATCGGCTCCTACCGCGCGAGACCGCGGCCTGGATCGTCTGGATGTTCGAGCGCACGCAGCACCAGGGCACGCACGACGACGACCCCGAGAGCCTCGACCGTCTGATCGACGAGGGCACGGCGGTCGTCTGGCGGGCGCTCTACGCGCCGGCCGTCGGAGCATCGGTCCCGTCCGCCTGAGCCCGCCGCTCGGCAGGGCTCTCCGGCCGCGGGACGCCGCCGGCCGCGGGACGCATCGCCCGGGGCGACCGCGGCATCGGTCGCCTAGGGTCCGGGCAGCTCCAGGCGCGGGTAGTACCGCGACTTGCCGTTGAACTCCCAAGGGCCCTGGACCTTGCAGGCCGGGGCCCCGCCGAACGCGGGCAGGATCAACGCGTTGCCCAGGTGACGGCAGTCGTAGGCCTCCAGGCCACCCTTGGCGATGTTGTCGGTCTGTCCCGGACGCGGGTAGGGGTTGCTGCGGTGGGTCGGCAGCTTCTTGGTCCAACCACCGACGATCTCGTTCCACGCGGTGAGCATGCCGCCCGCGTACTGGCCCAGTCCGCCGCCGGGGACGACCATGCGGCCGTTCATCGTCGCGGTCACGTTGGCGAAGTTCGCCACGAACGCGTCACGCGACGCGGACGACAGCTGCACGAACGGCAACAGCTGGCGCGACGCCATGTGCACCTGGGGCAGGCCGGGGAGGGTCTCGTCGAGCGTCCGCCGGAGCGCCGGCAGCGCCTTGTCGGTGGCTCGGAACAGACCCGGCAGGCGCCGGAACAGCCGCTGCGTGCCGTGGGTGTCGTCGCGCAACGCCACCAGCGCCGGACGCAGCAGCGGCGCGGTGGGCTCCAGCGACCGCACGGCCCGGTCGAGGTCACCGGTCGCACCATCCAGGCGGCGCGCGGTCACGCGCAGATCCCCCAGGAAGCCCGGCAGCGCGTTGAGCGTCGCGGTCAGCTCACGGCCCCGCCCCGCGGTGGTCCTGAGCACCCGTTCCCCGGCCACGACCGCGCGCTGGGCCGCGGCGCTGCGGTCGGCGAACGCGCCGAAGACATCGCCGCCGCCGGCGATCAGCTGCTGCAGCTGGCCCTGCTGCCGTTGCAGCACGGTGAGCACGGTGTCCAGGTCGGTCAGCATCCCTGGGACGCGTCCCAGGGTGCGGTTGACGTCGGTCGCGCGCCCCTCGAACCCCTCGGCCATGCCGTTGAACATCGCGCGCAGGTCGCGCCGGGTCCTCGGGGCGAAGGTCTGCAGCACGTCGTCCAGTCGCTGCGCTCGCACGTTGCGCTCGGGATCGAGCGTGCCGCCGTCGGGCACGACGGTGGCCTTCGAGCTGCCGGGCGCGACCTCGACGAAGCCCTCCCCCAGCAGCGTCTTGGTGCGCACGATGACCCGTGCCCTGCTGCGCAGCGGTGCATGCTCGGCGTCGATCTGCATCGTCACCCGCGCCGACCTGCCGAGGCTCTCGACGTCGACGACGTGGCCGACGTTGACACCGGCGATCCGCACGTCCGAGTTGACGAGCACGGAGTCCGCCTCGGGCAGCTCGGTCGAGACGCGGTAGCCCTGCCCCTGCAGGGGGACGGGCCCGCCGAACGCCCGCCAGGCGGCCATGGCCAGCAGCAGGCAGACGAGCGCGAAGACGATCGGGAGGATGAGTGCCCGGGGGCTGGAGATGCGGGTCAGCATGCGTCAGCTCACGCGGGGCAGAGGTGGGCGGACCCGGTCAGGGTCTTGATCAGGGGTCCGAGATCGACGAGCGTCGAGATCTGGTTGCAGTTGAGCATGATGATCGCCCGGAAGAGGCTGCCGTGGGCGTCCGCGGTGCTCGTCGCCGACGAGAAGTTGTGGAACGCCCAGGCGATCCAGTAGAGCATTCCCTCGTCGCGTCCCGGTGGGTTGTACGCCAGGGTGTTGGCGACGTAGGTCGACACCTGCAGCACACGGGTGACGTCGGGCAGAACGGCCCGCAGGTTGCCCACCACCGGAGTCAGCTCGCGGGCGACGGGCTGCAGCTCCGAGAGCAGCGGCCGGACCTGCGTGCGCAGCGCACGGTCGAAGTCGACCGTGAGCGGCCGCAGCGCGCCGAGCGTGCCCTTCAGGTCACGAACCGGCGGCGTCAGGTCCTTGGCCGCCGGCCCGAGCACGTCCGCCAGACGGCCGGTCGAGGTCAGTGCCCGGTCGGCGACGGTGACCGTCTCGGGGAGCTCCCTCAGCCCGCGGCGCAGATCCGTCTCCTGGGCGGCGACGGTCGCGAGCGTGGTCCGACCGGCGGTCACGAGATCCGCCAGGCGGCCGTCGGACTCGGCGGCGTCGGTGACGGCGGCGATGTTGCTCACCAGCCGCGCGAGCTCACGGCGACGACCGTCGATCGCGTTGCTGACCTGTCCGAGTTGCTCCGCCGTCGGGCCGAGCGAGCGCAGCAGCTTGCGGATGTCGGGACCGCGGTCCTTGGTGCCCTCGCCGAGGCCGGCGGCCAGCGACGTGAGGAACCCGCGGGTGTCCGCGTCCAGGGTCGAGAGCAGGTCGCCGAGCGGAACGGGGGCCGTGGTGGCCGCCAGACCGATCTCGACGTCGAGGTCGAGGGCGCCCGACCTGCGGGTGCCGGGGTCGAGCTCGACCAGCATGTCCTTCAGCGGCGTGATCGGGCGCAGGTCCACCCGCGCGTCCGCGTACACCGCCGGGAGCTGGTCGCGATCGATCTCGAACTCGACGTGGGCGTTGCGACCCTCGATCCTGGCCTCGGTGATCGTGCCGACCTTGACGCCCGACACGTTGACCGCCTGCCCGAACCCGGGCGCGACGCCGTCGGCGGCCGACAGCACGGCCTTGACCGTGTAGACGTCGCGGAACGGCACGGGGAACCGCTGCTGCACCAGCACGTACCCGGCGGCGAACAGCCCGACCACCATGAGGACGGCGATCGCGGCGAGCAGGCCCTTGCGGCTTCCGGCACCGGTCATCGGGACTCCCCGGTCGATCCGAGCGTGCGGCGGAGCGTCGAGACGACGTCCTTGGCCTGCTCGCGCGTCTTGGCGGCGGCGTCGGTGTCGAACCCGCCGGGCTTGAAGCCCGCGAACGGCGTGCCGGACTCAGAGTGCAGGTTGACGGGCGACTGGTCCAGGCAGTTCGCGTCGGGCCGCATGGGCGGGCGGACGCCGGGCCCGAGCCAGATCGGCCGCATGCCGTCGAGGCTCTCGTCGAGCGCGGTCACCATCTCGCCCAGCCCGGGCAGCAGCCCGCGGATGGTGTTGGTGCCCTGA
>JBFWKS010000083.1:0-14064 GCA_050252545.1 Solirubrobacteraceae bacterium | reverse complement strand
GGCGTCGGCCGAGCGTCGGGCGAGACGGTCGTGCGGCCGGACGACCGTCGGACCGAGCGACCGCGGGACGGGACGGCCGGGCCCCCGGACGCTCGGCGGGGCCCCTGCTCGCACGGTCGCGTGGTCGGGAGCGCGTCCGGGAGATCGCGGCGGTGGCCGGCCGGGTGCCCGACGCGACGGTCGCGTGGCCGCCCGGACGAGCGTTCGCGTCGACGGCGGGAAGGAGTGGCGCGCGCGACGACGAACCCCACTCCGAGCCCGCGCGTGGTGGCCGGTCCCGACCGGTCGCCGCGCCGCCCGTCACCCCTCCACCACCGAGGACGCCCCCGATGCCGAAGGCCCCCCGCCGATGACCCGCGTGATCGCGATCGCCAACCAGAAGGGCGGTGCCGGCAAGAGCACCGTCACGACGAACCTCGCCGTCGCGCTCGGTGAGGCCGGGCAGCGGACGCTCGTCATCGACATCGATCCGCAGTTCGACACGACCGCGATGCTCGGTCGGGATCCGCAGGATGCCGCCGGCACGATCGCCGACGTGTTCCTCGGTGAGGCCGAGGCCGCCGACGTCCTCGTCCCCGACGTGACACCGGGCGTGTCGCTCCTCTCGGGTGACGCGCGGATGTCGGACGTCGAGCTGACGCTCGTGTCGCAGGTTCGCCGCGAGGAGTTCCTCGCCGAGGCGGTGCGCGACGTCCTGCCGGAATTCGACGTCGCGGTCATCGACTGCCCGCCGAACCTCGGCCTGCTGACGGTCAACGCGCTGTTCGCCGCCGCCGAGGTGCTGATCCCGATCTCGATGATCGACCGCAACGCCTACAAGGGCGCGTCGACGCTGCTGGCCACGCTCGAGACGCTTCGCCGTCGCCGGGTCGACGTACGAACGCTCGGCCTGCTGCGCAACAACGTCGACGAGCGCCGCAACACCTACCAGACGCTCGACGAGGCGCTGCCGGCGCTCGGCGCGCCGCTGCTGGAGGCCCGGATCCCGATGCGGTCCGGGTTCCACGACGCGACGACCGAAGGGGTCCCGCTGATGATCCGCAAGCCGGACGGACGTGCCGCGCAGGCCTTCCGGCTGCTTGCGACCGAGGTGCTCGAGAGCGCCGTCGCCACCGACGTCCTGGTCGAGGCCGCCTGATGGCACGCCTCAAGCTGTCTCCCAGTGGCCTGCGCGGACCGCTCGACGCGGTCGTCCCCGAGGAGCCGACCCGGCTCGCCGCGGTGACGCCGATCGCGCCGGTGCCCGTGGGCGTGGTCACGGGCGCGACCGCCCCGGCCCCCTCCGCGGATCGGGAGAACGCCGCCCACGCCGTGGCCAAGGCCCCCGCGACGGTCACGACGCCCTCCCCGATCGCCGATCCCACCCCCGATGCCACCCCGACCGTGAGCGACCGGCGGGCCGATCGCGTCGCCCCGGCGATGGACCGCGTGACCGAGACCACCCCGCCCGAGGGTGACTCCGCCATCGTCACGGAGGACCACCCGACGCCGATCGCGTCGCATCCCGTGGTCGACCCGACGGCCGACACCATCGACGAGGCCCGGGCGACCGCCGACGGGCTCCCGGCGTGGACCGTCGGCCTGGACGTCGACCGCCTGCGCCCCGATCGCCTGCTCGGCCGGCCCAAGCAGACTGCGCTGATCCTGGACCGTCACCTGTCGGAGCGGGCCGATGCGCTCGTCGCCGCGACCGGTCCCCGGGTGACCTTTGCCGGGCTCGTCACCGCCGTGCTGCAGTTCAACCTGCCGGCCGACGGCGCGGCCGCCGCCCGGACGATCGGCGGCTACCGCCGACGTCGCCTGGACGCGCTCGACCACCCGTGGGAGGAGCGCAACGCCCGCGTGCCCGAGGGCCTGCGCACCGCCCTGGACGACGTCGTCGCCGGGGCCACCGGCCGCGTCGCATCGGTCCGCCGCTCGACGCTCGTCAACGCCCTGCTCGACACCCACCTGCCGGACGATCCCGACGAGGCCGCCCGCCTGGTGACGCGGATGGAGATGGTCCGCGGCGGGGCGTTCCTCGACGTCGTCTGATCCCGGCGTCGATCCCGCCCGGCGTCGGCGCGCTCCCGTCGCGGGGCGGGCACCGCCCGCTCCCCGGTGCCAACCCGCCACGGAGGCCCGGTACGCCCCGCCCGGTCGGGCCGTCACCCCTCACAGGGCGGTCCGACCGGGCGCGAGACCCCTCTCGATCTCCCGGCGAAGTAGAACGTACCACATGCTACTTTGCCCACATGAGCGCGGAGCAGACCCTGAAGCCCGACCACGGCGCCGTCGCGCGTCACCCGATCTTCACCGACGAGCACGAGGAGCTGCGCGGCTCGATCCGGCAGTTCGTGGAGAAGGAGCTCGCCCCCCACGCCGAGGAGTGGGAGGAGACGACGTTCCCCGACTCGGTCTTCCGCCGGATGGGCGAGCTCGGTTTCCTGGGCCTGCACTACCCCGAGGAGTACGGCGGGCAGGGCGGCGACTACGCCACCCAGATCGTCCTCGCCGAGGAGATGTCCCGGTCGCACTCCGGGGGGCTCGTCATGGGCGTGGCGGTGCACACCGACATGGCCAACCCGCCGATCAAGCTCCTGGGCACCCACGAGCAGAAGGAGCGCTACCTGGCGCCCGCCATCCGGGGCGAGAAGATCGCCTGCCTGGGGATCACCGAGCCCGGCGCGGGCTCCGACGTCGCGGGCATCCAGACCACCGCAGTCCGGGACGGCGACGAGTGGGTCATCAACGGGTCCAAGCTGTACATCACCAACGGGCACCGCGCCGACTACATCGTCCTGGTGACCAAGACCGACCCCGACGCCGGCTACGGCGGATTCAGCCTCTTCATCGTCGACATGGACTCGCCGGGCGTCGTGCGCGAGAAGCGGCTGGAGAAGCTCGGGATGCACGCCTCCGACACCGCCCTGCTGGCGTTCCAAGACGTGCGCGTGCCACACGAGAACCTGCTGGGCCAGGAGGGCAAGGGCTTCTACCACATCATGTGGGAGCTCCAGGGCGAGCGGTTGATCGCCGCCGCCGGGGCCGTCGCGTCGGGCGAGCGGCTCATCGAGCGGACGATGGCGTTCGCCAAGGAGCGCCAGGCGTTCGGGCGCTCGATCGGCAAGTTCCAGGGCATCCGCTGGAAGTTCGCCGAGATGGCCACCCAGCTGGAGGCGGGCCGTCAGATGACCTACAACGCGGCCTGGCGGGTGATGCAGGGCGAGTACCCGGTGCGGGAGATCTCGATGGCGAAGCTCTTCACCAGCCGGATGGCGTGCGACATCGCCGACGAGTGCCTGCAGATCCACGGCGGTGCGGGCTACATGAAGGAGTACGGGATCGAGCGCGCGTGGCGCGACCTGCGCCTCAACCGGATCGGAGCCGGGACCGACGAGACGCTCCTGGAGTACATCGGCCGGTCGATGGACCTCTGAGCCGCCCCGCCCACCGCATCCTCCCCGTCCGATGAGCTCCGCCACACCCGGCCTCGACCACACCGCCCACCGGGTGCCCTCCCCGCCGTTCACCGCCGAGCACGAGGAGCTGCGGGCCGGCATCCGGGCGTGGGTGGACCGCGAGGTCCGTCCTCACGTCCAGGCCTGGGAGGACGCCAAGTGGGTCCCGACCGCCGTCTTCCGGCGGTTGGGCGAGCTCGGGTACGCCGCCACGGCGTACCCGACCGCGCTCGGCGGCCAGGGCGGCGACCACGTCCACGAGGCGGTCTGGGCCCAGGAGATCGCCCGTGGCGGATCCGGCGGCATCGCCGCGGCCCTCGGGGCCCCGACGACGATCGCCACCCCACCGATCGTGACCTTCGGCACGCCGGAGCAGCAAGACCGGTGGGTCGGGCCCGTGCTGCGCGGCGAGCGGGTCGCGGCACTGGCGATCACCGAGCCGGGAACCGGCAGCGACGTGGCCGGCATCCAGACCCGCGCCGAGCGGGTCGAGGGCGGGTTCCTCGTCAACGGCGAGAAGACCTTCATCACCGGCGGGGTGCGCGCCCAGCACTACGTCACCGCGGTGAAGACCACCAATGACGGTGGCCACGGGGGGATCTCGTTCCTCGTGATCGAGCGGGGCGACCACCCCGGCGCGGAGCACGAGGACGACCCGCAGGTGCTCGGGGCCGACCGCGGCGACGGCATCAGCGCCTCGCTGGTGGAGAAGCTCGGCTGGCACGCGTCCGACACGGCGCTGGTGAGCTTCCGTGACGTGTTCGTGCCCGAGGACCACCTGCTCGGCGAGCTGCACGGCGGCTTCAAGCTCATCATGGCCAACTTCCAGTGGGAGCGGCTGTCGATGGCCGTCGGGGCCGTGGCGGGGATGGAGGCCGTCCTCGAGCAGACGGTGGCGTTCGTGGCCGAGCGCCAGGCGTTCGGGCGTCGGTTGGCGGACTTCCAGGGCACCCGGTGGGCATTGGCGGAGATGGCCACCCAGATCGAGGCGTGCCGGGCCCTGACCAACGAGACGCTGCGCAAGCACGTCGCGGGGGTCCCCGTCATCCAGGAGGTGACGATGGCCAAGCTCCTCACCCAACGGTCGCTGCTGGAGATCTGCGACCGCGGCCTGCAGCTGCACGGCGGCGCGGGCTACATGAAGGAGTACGGGATCGAGCGGGCGCTGCGCGACGCCCGCCTGGGTCCGATCGGTGGCGGGACCGACGAGATCATGAAGGACGTACTCGGCCGCATGATGGGCCTGTGACGTAGGGCGCCGGCGGGCCGCGATCCCGGCGCCCGCACCCGGCCGCCCGCCCCCGACCCCGGGAATGCGGGCCGGAGTACGCCGCCCCCGACCCCGGGAATGCGGGCCGGAGTACGCCGTCCGCGAGCCCCGGAATCCGCACATTAGGGCGCCCGACGTTTTGCGCCGGCGCGGTGTTAGGGTCCCCAGACGTGACCTCTGCGGTCGGCATTGCCCCGGCGCCCGGCCGTGCGGCCGCGACGTCCTTCCTGAGCTCCGGTCGCGCCCGGAGCGCCGGGCTCGCCGTCGCGGCGCTCGCGCTCGTGGCCGCGGTGGTCGGCTCGCTGGCGATCGGGGCCCTCGACGTCCCCCTGAGCGAGGTGCTCACGGCGTTCACCGCGTTCGACGACTCCGACGCGCACGTCGTCGTCCGCGAGCTGCGCGTGCCCCGCACCGAGGTCGGCCTGCTCGTCGGTGCGGCGCTGGGCGCCTCAGGCGCGCTGATGCAGGGCGTCACGCGCAACCCGCTCGCCGAGCCCGGCATCCTCGGGATCAACGCCGGCGCGGCGTTCTCGGTCGTCGTCGCCATCTCGCTGCTGGGCGTCACCACGATCATGGGGTACACGGCGTTCGCGTTGCTGGGCGCGGCGCTGACCGCCGTGCTCGTCTACGCGCTCGGCGCTTCGGGACGCGACGGCGCCACGCCGATCAAGCTCGCGCTCGCCGGCGCCGTGCTGTCGGCCCTGCTCGTCTCGCTGACGAGCGCCGTCCTCGTCTTCGACGCCCAGACCCTCGACGAGTTCCGGTTCTGGATCGTCGGGTCGATCGCCGGACGCGACGGCTCCGTCGTGCTCGGGGTCCTACCGGTGGTGGCAGCCGGGCTCCTCATCGCGCTCTCCGTCGGCGGCGGGCTGAACGCCCTGGCCCTCGGCGACGACGTCGCCCGCTCGCTCGGGCTCCGGGTCGAGCTCGTGCGGGGGATCGCCGGGGTCGGGTTCGTCCTCTGTGCCGGTGGCGCGGTGGCGGCCGCGGGCCCGATCGCGTTCGTGGGCCTGACGGTGCCGCACGTCGCGCGGGCACTCGTGGGGCCCGACTACCGG
Organism: Solirubrobacteraceae bacterium; assembly: GCA_050252545.1. Classification (GTDB taxonomy): domain Bacteria; phylum Actinomycetota; class Thermoleophilia; order Solirubrobacterales; family Solirubrobacteraceae; genus Patulibacter. Next base: position 8,296 of record JBFWKS010000083.1, on the reverse strand, counting down.
TGGATCGTGCCCTACAGCATGCTCCTCGGAGCGCTGCTGCTGCTCGGGGCCGACGTCGTCGGACGGATCGTCGCCCGTCCGGTCGAGCTCGAGGTCGGAATCGTGACGGCCGTGATCGGCGCCCCGTTCTTCATCGCGCTCGTGCGGCGAGGAAGGCTCGCGAACCTGTGAGCACCCGTCACCTCGCCGTGCGCACGCGCGCGTTCTCGCTCCGGGTCGAGGCCCGTGTGCTCGGGGCGCTCGCCGTCCTCGCGATGCTGACGCTGGTCGTGTTCGTCCTCGAGGTCGGCAGTGGCGAGTACCCGATCTCGCCGCTCGAGATCGTCCGGACGCTCGTCGGGGCCGGCGACGACGCCACGGAGTTCATCGTCCTCGACCTGCGGCTGCCCCGTGCGCTCACCGCGCTGCTGGCCGGCATCGCGCTCGGCGTCGCCGGCGCGATCTTCCAGGACCTCGCGCGCAACCCGCTCGTCTCGCCCGACATCATCGGCGTGAGCAGCGGAGCCTCGCTCGCGGCCATCGCCGTGATCGTGTTCGGGAACACGAGCGGCGCGATGACCGTCCCGCTCGCGGCACTCGTCGGCGCGTTGCTCACCGGGTTCCTCCTCTACACGCTGGCCTGGCGCGACGGGGTCCAGGGCTACCGGCTCGTCCTCGTGGGGATCGGTGTCGCGGCGCTCATGCAGGCCGGCATCTCCTACGTCCTCACGCGGGGGCAGCTGTTCGAGGTCCAACAGGCCTACATCTGGCTCGTCGGGTCGCTCAACGGCCGCGGATGGGAGCACGTCTGGCCGCTCGTGGTCGCCGTCGTCGTCCTGGTGCCGCTCGGGGCCGTGCTGGCCCGGTCGCTCGCCGCGCTCCAGCTCGGCGACGACCTCGCGCGGGCGCTCGGGGTCCGGGTCGAGCCGCTGCGGCTCGGGCTCGTCGCGGTGGCCGTCGCGCTCACCGGCCTGGCCGTGTCGTCGGTCGGGCCGATCGCTTTCGTCGCGTTCGTCGCGCCGCACGTGGCCCGCCGCATCGGCGGCTCGGTCGCACCGGCCGCCGTGCTCCCGCTGGCCGGCGCGTTCGGCGGGTTCCTCATCCTCGCCGCGGACCTGGCCGGCCGTGAGCTCTTCCCCCCCACCGAGATCCCCGTCGGGATCATCACCGCGATCGTCGCCGCCCCGTACTTCCTGTACCTGCTGCGACGCGCCAACCGCCTGGGAGCGACCGGATGACCCGCACCGAGCTACGAGCCGAGGGCGTGACGCTCGGCTACGGCGACCGCGAGGTCGTCACGGACCTCGACCTCACCGTCCCTCCGGGGGCGATCACGGCGATCGTCGGAGCGAACGGCTGCGGCAAGTCGACGCTGCTGCGGGCCCTCGCCCGGCTGATGGCGCCGCGGAGCGGCACGGTGCTGCTCGACGGCGAGGCGATCGGTCGACTCCCGACGAAGGTCGTCGCGACGAGGCTCGGAATCCTGCCCCAGGCGCCGCAGGCCCCCGAGGGCCTGACCGTCGAGGACCTCGTGACCCGGGGGCGCCACCCCCACCAGCGCCTGTTCCGGCAGTGGTCGCCCGACGACGAGCGGGCGGTCGAGGCCGCCCTCACCGCGACCGCCACCACGGAGCTGCGCGATCGACCGGTCGACGCCCTCTCCGGCGGCCAGCGTCAGCGTGCCTGGATCGCGATGACGCTCGCCCAGGAGACCGAGATCCTCCTCCTCGACGAGCCGACGACGTACCTCGACCTCGCGCACCAGATCGAGGTCCTCGACCTCCTCGGCGATCTCGTCGTCGACCACGGCCGGACCGTCGTCATGGTGCTCCACGACGTCAACCAGGCCGCCCGCTACGCCGACCACCTCGTCGCGATGCGCGACGGCCGGGTCCACGCGACGGGCGCTCCGACCGCGATCGTCGACGCCGAGCTCATCCACCACGTGTTCGGGCTCGAAGCCCAGATCGTCGAGGACCCCGTCACCGGCACGCCGCTGTGCGTCCCGGCCCACCCCCGACGGTCCCCCGTCCCCACCACACCGAAGGTCCTGCCATGAGACGACTGCTCCTGCTCACGAGCCTGCTGGCGACGCTCGTCCTCGCCCTCGCGGCGTGCGGCGACGACGACGACGGCGACGGCCCGGCCGCCACGACGTCGACGGGCGGCGAGGCCGCGTTCCCCGTCACGGTCCGCTCGAAGTTCGGGTCCCAGACGATCGAGCGGGCACCGACCCGGGTCGTGACCCTGGACAACCAGGCGACCGACGACGCCCTCGCGCTCGGCGTCACGCCCGTCGGGATCGCGGAGACGACGTTCGTCGAGGGCGGCGTCCAGGAGTGGACCAAGGCCGCGCTCGGGGGCAAGCGGCCTCCGCTGATCAACGCCGACTCGGAGCTCCCGTTCGAGCGGATCGCGTCGATGAGGCCCGACCTCATCCTCGCGCCGCACACGTACCTCCTGGACAAGAAGGCGTACGAGCGGCTGCGGCGGATCGCCCCGACGGTCCACTTCACGGACGGCCCGCAGGAGGACGACTGGCAGCAGACGACGCTGCGCATCGGCCAGGCGCTGGGCAAGCCCGAGCGCGCGAAGGAACTCGTCGCCGAGGCCGAGCAGGGCCTCGCCGCGGCGAAGGAGCGGACCCCGGAGCTGGACGGCGCGACCGTGAACATCTTCAACGCGGTCGCCGCCGGCGTCTACACGATCAACAACCCGGAGGACTACTCGCTGCGGCTGCTCGGCCAGCTCGGCCTCCACCTGCCGGACGCGGTGCGGACGGTCGAGGGGGCCGAGTACGGGCGGGCGAAGATCAGCGCCGAGCGGTACGACCTGCTGGACTCCGACCTCCTCATCGGCACGTCCGGGGAGTCGCCCGAGGTCCTCGAGAAGCTCTCGCAGGACAAGCTCTTCTCGCGGCTGGACGTGGTGCGGGAGGGACGCTACGTCCCGCACCCGATCGGCCAGGGGACCGCGCTGGCGTTCCCGTCGGTGCTCAGCGTCCCGTTCGCCACCCGCACGGTCATCCCGATCCTGGAGAAGGCCCTCGGCGGGGGTGACGATCGCGCCGCGTTCCCCACGACCCTCGAGCACAAGTTCGGTCGCACGACGATCGAGAAGCGGCCCGAGCGCGTCGTCACGGCCGGCTACAGCGAGCAGGACGCGGTCCTCGCGCTCGGGGTCAAGCCGGTCGGCGTGCGCGAGTTCCTCGGCGGCTACGACTGGCGCGCGCGACCGTGGGCCCAGGCGGCGCTCGGCGGGGAGCGGCCCAAGGCCATCGGCGGCGAGGAGATCAACTTCGAGGCCGTCGCCGCTCAGCGTCCGGACCTCATCATCGCCATGAACTCCGGGATCTCGAAGGGGGACTTCGAGCGGCTCTCGAAGATCGCCCCGACGGTCGCCCAATCGGGTGACGTCGTCGACTTCGGCATGCCGTGGCAGGAGCAGACCGTCCAGATCGGGAAGGCGCTCGGCCGCGAGGCCGAGGCCCGTGGCCTCGTCACCGATGTCGAGCAGCGCTTCGCCGACGTCCGGAAGCAGCACCCCGCGTTCGTCGGCGCCTCCGCGGTCCTCGCCTACGGGGGACCCGACGGATACGGCGCCTACTCGACCCAGGACACCCGCAGTCGGTTCCTCGCCGACCTCGGGTTCGAGATCCCCGGTGAGATCGACGAGATCGCCGGCGACGCGTTCTTCACGGCGCTCAGCAAGGAGCGGTTCCGTCTGCTGGACCGCGACGCCGTGATGATGTTCGGCCCACAGAAGGAGATCTCCCGGGACCCGGTGTTCGGACGGCTCGACGCCGTGAAGCGCGACCGCGTGATCTACCTGGACCTGGGAGACCAGATCTCCGGTGCGCTCGGGTTCGCCAGCGTGCTGAGCCTGCCGTACCTGCTCGACCACGCCGTGCCCGCGCTCGCGGCGGCCGTGGACGGGGACCCGACGACGAAGGTGGATCAGCCGCGGTGACCGGCCATCCGCTCGATGCCGTGATCGCCGAAGCCTCGGGGCTGGAGGTCGGCGGCTGGCCGATGACGATCGTCCGGCGCGACGCGCCGGGCGACGGATTCGAGCGCTCGGACGAGCTGCATCGGCCCGGACCGCGGCTCGCCGCGTGCGTCGACGCGTCGGCCGCGCTCGGCGGCACCGAGCACCGGCACGTCGGAGCGCAGTGGTGGTTCGAGCGCTGCGCGTTCCTCGTGACCGGCGCGGCGATCGCGTTCGCGCTGACGTCGCGGCGCATGCCGAGCCTCCGGGCGTGCGACACGTTCATCGTCGAGTCCGACGGGATCCCCGCGGCGCTCGGGATCGCCGACGCCCCGTTGGTGCTCGATCGCCCCGGCGTCACCGACGCCGAGCTCGCCTCCGTCGCACGCGAGCAGATCGAAGGCCACCTCATGCCGCTGGCGGAGGCGATCTCGACGGCACGACTGCGCAGTCCCGTGCCGCTCTGGCGCTCGGCGGGGGACCGCACGGTCCAGGCGGCACTGTGGGTCGGGAGCGCGACCGATCGGCGCGAGGAGACCGTCGCGCTCGCACGGGGGATCCTTGCGCCGGGCACCCGGATGCACGTCCCGGTCCGCCTGTCGGCACCGCTCGAGGACCCGACGTGCGAGCACCTACGGCGATCGTGCTGCCTCGCCCACCGCTCCGGGACGGGCACGATCTGCACGGGCTGTCCTCGAACCCACGGTCGAGACCGGCCACCACGGTCGGGACCGGCCACCTCGCTGCCACACCGGGTCCCATAGCGTCTGGGCCCGTCGGGGCGGAACTCGCGCTACGCGACGGTGGCTACCGCGACCTGATCTAGGCTACGCCGCACATGCCGAACGAGCACGTAGGCCCACCGGTCGTCCGAGCCGGGGCGGCGGGCAGTGGCGTGCGCCGCCACGGTGAGGCGCTCACCGACGTCGGTCGTGGGGTGACGCTCTGCCACGAGCGGTTCGGCGACCCCGGCGACCGGTCGCTGCTGCTGGTTCCGGGACTGGGTCAGCAGCACTTCTCCTATCCCGACGAGCTGTGCGAGGCGCTCGCCGGACGCGGGTTCCACGTCGTGCGGATCGACAACCGCGACGTCGGGCGCTCGTGGCGCGCACCGACGCGACCGCCGAGGCTGCGCCGGATCCTGCTCGGGCGCTTCCCGGCCGAGCAGTACACCCTGGGCGACATGGCCGACGATGCGGCCGGGCTGCTGCGCGCCCTGGACATCGCCCCGGCCCACGTCGTCGGCGTGTCGATGGGCGGCATGATCGTGCAGACCCTCGCCGCCCGCCACCCGGACACCGTGCGCAGCGTCGTGTCGATCATGTCCAACACCGGTGCGCGCCTGACCGGCCGGCCGGCGCCCACCACGCTGCCGCGCCTGTTCTCGCCCCCGGCCCGCGACCGGGACGAGGCGATCGAGCGCGCGGTGTCGATGGTCCGCCACGTCGGATCACACGGGTTCCCCTTCGATGAGGCGCGGGTGCGCGCCGACGCCGCCCGGGCGTTCGACCGCGCCCACCACCCCGCCGGCGTCGGCCGCCAGATGGCCGCGATCCTGAAGTCCGGCGACCGCACCGCCGAGCTGCGCCGGATCACCGCCCCGACGCTCGTGGTCCACGGCGACCGGGACCGGATGGTGCACCCCTCCGGGGCGCGTGCCACCGCCCGGGCGATCCCCGGCGCGCGGCTGGAGACGATCGCCGGTCTCGGCCACGACCTTCCGGCGGGCGTCTGGCCCCGGCTCGCGGAGCTGATCGGCGATCACGCCGACGCGGCGCAGCCGTAGCCCGATCACCCCGGCGCGCCGCCGACCGTAGGATCGCCCGACCAACACGAACGGAGCACCATGGGCGTCCTCGACGAGAAGACCGCGATCGTAACCGGCGCCGCGCGCGGCATCGGTCTGGCCACCGCCAAGCTGTTGGCCGAGCACGGCGCACGGGTCGTCGTGCACGACCTCGACGCCGACGAGGCCCGTGCCGCCGCGGACGCGATCGACGGCGAGACGACGAGCGTCGGGGGTGACATCACCAAGGACGGGGTGCCCGAGACGGTGGTGCAGTCCGCGATCGACGCGTGGGGTCGCGTGGACATCGTCGTCAACAACGCCGGTTACACCCTCGACGGACCGGCGCACAAGCTCAGCGACGACTGGTTCCAGCGGATGCTCGACGTGCACCTGGTGGCGCCGTTCCGGGTGGTGCGCGCCGCCGCGCCGCACCTGCGGGAGCCCGCCAAGCGGGAGCGCGAGCAGGGTCTGGAGGTCTTCCGCAAGGTCGTCAACGTCAGCTCGATGTCGGGCACGATGGGCAACGCCGGGCAGGCCAACTACGCCGCGGGCAAGGCGGGGGTCGTCGGACTCACCCGGACGCTGGCCAAGGAGTGGGGTCAGTTCAAGGTCAACGTCAACGCCGTCGCGTTCGGCTGGATCGAGACCCGCCTGACGGCGTCCAAGGACGCCGGCAACGTCACCGAGATCGACGGCGAGCGGGTGCAGCTCGGGATCCCCGACGAGCTGCGTGCCACCGCGCCGCTGCTCGTGCCGATCGGCCGCCCCGGCACCCCGGAGGAGGCCGCCGGCGGGGTCTTCTTCCTCTGCTCGCCGTGGTCGAACTACGTCCACGGCCAGACGCTGCACGTGACCGGCGGACAGCTCGGCGGGATGAGCGGCTGACACGGCGCTCGCCCTCGCCCGGGAGGGTACGCCCCCCGACCGACCGCGGCGCCTGGCTCAACCGCCGACGCGCACTCCGCCGGACGGCTCGCCGGCCGCGGACTCCGTGGGCTTCGTGCCCGTGGCCTCCGATTCCTCGATCGGCCGGCGGCCCGGGGTGAGGCCCCCGGACTCGTCGGGGGTCGTCGTCACACCGGTGCCGCGCAGCTTCCGCGTCGACGGGGCCGCGGGCCGTGCGGCGCGGCGGCGCACCTTCGCGGTCGACGTGCCCGTCACCAGGCGGTACGGGATCGCGCCGCCCAGGTCGCACGCCGTCCCGGCGCAGCGCACGCGCACGACGAGCCGACCGTCGTTGCCGACGCGCACCCGCACCGTGCTGGCCGATTCGTTGCGAACGACACGCCAGCGAACGGCGTCGCCCTTCCGGCCGCGCGGCAGTCCGAGCGCCAGGGCCCGGCCGCGCGTCTCGCCGTGGTGGTCCAGGCGCACCGTCACCCAGGTGCCGCTGCGGGCGCGGATGGCGAAGTGGTCGAGGTCGCGCACGCTCGACGGGCCGACGACGATCCGGTCCTCGAGCGTCGTCCCCGGGTCGATCGGGGTGGCGGTGGCGACGGTCTCGTTGCCGCGCTCGGGCTCGAGGAGGTCCCAGCCGGGGGCCGCGAGCGCCGTCCCCGGTAGGGCCAGGGCCAGGGCGGCGACACAGACGAACGGAGCACGGCGACGCATGCCCCCCTGTTCGTGACGGGCCACCGGGACCCTCGCCGCGATCCGCGCTGCAACGCGTCGCCCACGAACGGCCGGAGCGGGCGGCGCGTCGACGCGCCCGGGGCGCTCGGGGCGGTCGCCCCGTCAGGTCGCCCAGCCGCGCGAGCGCTCGACCGCACGGGTCCACTCGGCGTGCAACGTGTCGGCCCGGTCGCGCGACATCGCCGGCTCGAACCGCGCGGCCTCGCGCCAGGTGCGGGTGACGTCACGCTGGTTCCACGCGCCGACGCCCACACCGCCGAGGAACGCCGCCCCGAGCGCGGTCGTCTCGTGGATCGCAGGCACGACGACCGGCACGCCGAGCACGTCGGCCTGGAACCGCATGAGCCAGCGGTTGGCGGTCGCGCCGCCGTCGGCCTTCAGCACCCGCAGGGGTGCGGCCCCCGCGGCCTCCATCGCCCGGACGGCGTCCAGCACCTGGAAGGCGATCGCCTCGAGGGTCGCGCGCGCCAGGTGGGCACGGGTGCTGCCGCGGGTCAGGCCGACGACCGTCCCGCGCGCGTAGGGATCCCAGTGGGGCGAACCCAGCCCCGCGAAGGCCGGGACGAGGTACACGCCGTCGTTGGAGGTCAGCGACTCCGCGAGCGGCTCGGTCTCCGCGGCACTGTCGATGATCCGCAACCCGTCGCGCAACCACTGGACCGCCGCGCCCGTGGCGAAGACTGCCGCCTCCAGGGCGAACACCGTCCGCTCGCCGATCGTCCACGCCACGGTCGACAGCAGCCCCTCGGGGCCGTCGGCGTCACCCACCCGCTCCGTCCCGGTGTTCAGCAGCACGAACGACCCGGTCCCGTAGGTGTTCTTGCCCTCCCCCGGATCCAGGCACGCCTGCCCGTAGAGCGCGGCCTGCTGGTCGCCCGCCACCCCGCCGACGGGGCAGCGCGCGCCGCC
>JBFWKS010000082.1:0-14224 GCA_050252545.1 Solirubrobacteraceae bacterium | reverse complement strand
GAGCGTGCGTGCGCCGACCCGGACGCCGGCGCACGCGCGTGGGTCGACGCGCACGCCGCGTCGATCGGCACCGTCTGGGCCCAGCCGGAGCAACTGCCCCGCACAGCGCACCGCATCGATCTGGATCCGCGCCGCCGCGACGGGCTCGGCCGGCCGGTCGTGCGGATCACCCACGGACTGGCCGCCGACGACCGCCGACGCGCGGCCTTCCTCGCCGGCCGGATGGGGGAGTGGTTGACCGCGGCGGGTGCGGCGAGGGTCTGGACGGCGGAGCCGGTCGCCCAGCCGCTCGGCACGCACCTGTACGGCGGCACGCGGATGGGCGACGACCCGGCCACGTCGGTCGTCGACGGCCACGGCGTCGCGCACGGGGCGCCAGGGCTCGTCGTGCTCGGATCGTCGACCTTCCCCTCGACCGGAGGCCGTGGGCCGACGCAGACGATCGAGGCCCTGGCGTGGAGGGCGGCCGAGCGGCTGGCCGAGCGGCTGACCGGGGGCTAGCCGCCGCTCCCGGGCTCAACCCACATGGTGCACGACCTCGCCGCCGACGATCGTCGTCGTCACGGCGCCGTCGCGGCAAGCCTCCGGGGTCGCGGTCAGCGGGTCGACGTCGCAGGCGACGAGGTCGGCTACGGCACCGGGGACCAGCCGGCCGCGATCCTCCGCCCGGGTGATCGTCGCGGCCCCGGTGGTGAACAACGACACGGCCTGCTCGGCGCTCAGCGCCTCGTGGGCACCGATCGCGTCGTCACGGCCGGCGACGGTGCGCCGCTGCATCTGCCAGAACGCGATCAGCGGATCGATCGCCTGACTGCCCGGGCCATCCGACCCGCCACCGACGGTGACGCCGGCCTCGAGCCAGCTACGCAGCGGATGCGCGCGACCGATCGCCTCCTCGCCCCACCGGCGGATCATCCCGGGACCGAAGTCGTACTGCAGCAGCGACTGCGTCGCGACGAGCACGCCCAGGTCCCGCGTGCGGGCCATCTGCTCGGGCGTCGGCCACAGGTAGGCGTGGATGAGCGTGAAGCCCAGGCCCCGGATCGGCCGGACGGCGTCGGCGGCCGCGAACGCGTCGAGCGTCAGGTCGATCGCCGCCGTGCCGACGCAGTGCACGCCCAGGCCCGTCCCGGTCTCGGCGGCCCACCGGGCGTAGTCGTTCAACGCGGCGGTCTCGGTCGTCTGGTTCCCGCGGTAGTCGTCGGTTCCGGGCCACGGCTCGTGCAGGAGCGCCGTCCCGAGCGATCCGCCCCCGTCGAGGAAGAGCTTCCAGGGGCCGATCCGCAGCCGGTCGCCGGACCGATCGTCCAAGTCGATCCCCGCGTCGCGGAACCAGCGGTCGCGCTCGGCCGGCGGTACCTCGCCATCACCGAGCGGCATCGCGGTCGTGCGCACCGTCAGCCGCCCCTCGTCGGCGGCGGCGCGGTAGGCGAGCAGCTCCTCCGGCAGCAGGGCCGGATCGACGACGCTCGTGATCCCCGCCGCGAGGAAGGTCGGCTGGATCGCGGCGAGCCAGCGGGCACGGTCGGCGGCGTCCGGGAGCGGCAGCAGCCGCTCTACGAGCTCGGCGGCGGGACGTTCGGTGAGGAATCCGGTCGGCTCGCCGGCCGCATCGCGCTCGATCACTCCGCCGACCGGGTCGGGCGTGTCGCGGTCGATCCCGGCCTCGCGCAGCGCGGCCCCGTTGACGATCGCGTCGTGGGCGCGGCGGTCGAGGAAGAGGGGCCGGCCGCCGGTCGCCTCGTCGAGCTCGTCGCGGGTCGGGAACCGCCCCTCGGCGAGGTCCTCGGCGTCGATCCCGGCCGAGCCCACGATCCACGGCGACGGGTCGCCCGCGGCCCGGTCGCGGACCCGATCGAGCAGCTCCGGGACGCTGCGGCAACCGACGACGTCGAGCCGGTCGACGTCGCGGCCGCCCCACAGCATGTGCACGTGCGAGTCGATGAACCCCGGCAGCACGGTTCCCGGCAGCTCGAGCGTCGGCGTGCCCGCCGGGGCCGCCGCCCGGGCCTCGCCCGCCGTGCCGACCGCGGCGATCCGACCGTCGACGACGGCGACCGCCTCGGCGCGAGGCCGTGTCGGGTCCAGCGTGACGATGTCTCCGGTGACGACGACGGGGCGGGTGAAGGCGGCCATGGCGGGACGGTATCCAATATCGCCCGGATTGCATACGTCTATCGTCTGCGTCGTGGACGCCGGGCCGTCGCGGGGTGGTCGGTCGCCGGGGCCGGCGGGCTGCGCGGGGGTCGGCGGGGTCGCAGGTCGGTCGCCGGGGGTCGACCATCCGGCCGGTGGCGTCCGTGGGCGCCGGCCGACGCGTCAGGGTTGAAACCGGTCGGGGGACCCGATACCTTTCGATGCGTGGATCCACTACAGCGAACTCTGGATCCAACTTGATGGGCCTCCCGGTCACCCTCCACCCGCACCCTTCGATGAACCGCACGCACGAGCCGTCCCTTCCCGAGCGTGGTCATGGCTGACGCCGTCGCGACTCCTCCCGCACCGCCGCCCGGAGCCTCTGCGCCCGTCGGACCCCGCGCCGCCGGCGCCGGTGGCCGGCTCCGCGGCGCGCTCGGTGGCAGCGGTGCCCTCTGGCTGCTGATCCCGCCGATCACGCTCATGATCCTCATGCTCGTGGTGCCGCTGGGGTTCCTCGTCTACGTGGCGATCGACGGCCACGGGATCTCGGCGGCGATCGAGGACGAGATCTTCCGTGAGTCGGTGCTCCGCACGGTGCTCCTGGCACTGTCGGTGTCGATCCTGACGCTGTTCTTCGGCACGGTCTACGCGATCGCCCTGGCGGTCGCGCCCAAGTGGGTCGCGATCCTGCTGCTGATCTCGCTGTTCACCCTCTTCTGGACATCGTTGCTCGTCCGGTCCTACGGCTGGATCCTGCTCTACCTCCCGACGGGCCCCCTCTTCTCGCTGTTGGAGGCGCTCGGCATGCGCGAGGAACCGCTGGACGTGTTCCAGACGACGCTCGCCCCATACCCCGCGATGGTCCACGTGATGCTGCCCTACGTCGTGCTCCCGGTGTACGCGGCGGTCCGCCAGCTGGACCCGATGCACCTGCGGGCCGCCCGCGTGCTCGGTGCCAAGCCGTTCCGCGTGCTGTGGTCGGTGGTCCTGCCGCAGCTGCGCTCGGGGATCATGGCCGGTGCGGTCCTGGTGTTCGTGATGTCGCTGGGCTTCTACGTCACCCCGCAGCTGCTCGGCAGCCCGACCGCACCGATGGTCTCGGGGCTCATCGGCGGAGCGTTCAACACCCCGGGGCAGGAAGGCGTCGCCGCGGCGATGAGCCTCTTCCTCCTCCTCGTCGTGATCATCATCTACGTGATCGCCGACAAGGTGTTCAAGGTCAGCGAACAGTGGGGACGTGGCTGAGATGGGCAGCGAGATCCGCGAGGGCCTCGGGTACGCCCGCCGCCCGTTCATCATCCTCGGCGTCATCCTCGGGCTGTTCATGCTCGTGCCGCTGGCGATCGTCGTGCCGACGTCGTGGACGTCCGGTCAGCTGCTGGAGTTCCCGCCCAAGGGCTTCTCGCTCCAGTGGTACGAGGAGGCGTTCGCCGACGACACGTGGACCGGCCCGTTGTGGACGTCGGTGAAGATCAGCCTCCAGGCCAGCATCCTCGCCACGATCATGGGCACGGCCACCGCGCTCGGCATGCGTCGGCTCGCCGCCGGTCGCAGCGTCAACGTCATGCGCAGCCTGTTCATCCTGCCGCTGGCGCTGCCGTACGTCTCCTACGCGCTCGGCGTCTACCAGCTGTTCCTGCGGATGCCCGACGCGCTGGCGGACTCGACGCTGCCGCTGGCGATGTCGCAGGCGATGATCACCTTCCCGCTCGTCTACGTCGTCGTCGCCGGTGCGCTGTCGATGGTCGACTCCCGGCTGACCGCGGCGGCGTCGACGATGGGGGCGCGCTGGCCGACGATCCTGTGGAAGATCGAGCTGCCGCTGATCCGCGTCGCCATCCTCGGCGGCTGGATCTTCTCGTTCGCCACGTGCTTCGACGAGGCGACGCTCGCGATCTTCCTCTCGCCGGTGGAGAGCACCACCCTGGCGCAGCAGATCTTCCGCGAGGCGTCGGAGTCGATCGCGCCCACCCTGTCCGCCGTGTCCACGATGATCACCATGCTGGCGATCGCCGTCCTGGGCATCGGCTCGTTGATCATGCGGCGCCTCGCGGCGCCCCGAGGAGGAGACGCCTGATGAGCGTTCGTCTGGAGCTGGAGGACGTCCGGGTGAGCCTGGGCGGCAACGACATCCTGCACGGCGTGTCGTTGGACGTCGCCCCCGGTGAGTTCGTCACCCTGTTGGGCCCCTCGGGGTCGGGCAAGACGACGACGCTCAACGTCGTCGCAGGGCTCGTCCCGACCGTCGGCGGGCGGGTGCGATTCGGCGGCGAGTCCGTCGAGAAGCGCCCGCCGCACGACCGCGACATCGGCCTGGTGTTCCAGTCCTACGCGCTGTTCCCGCACATGACCGTGGGGGACAACGTCGGCTTTCCGTTGATGACGCGCAAGGTGCCCAAGCCCAAGCGCCGCGAGATCGTCGAGCGCATGCTCGAGCTCGTGCAGCTCGGTGGGACGGCCGACCGCCCCGTGCGCTCGCTCTCCGGCGGGCAGCAGCAGCGGATCGCCCTGGCCCGCGCGCTCGCGCCGTCGCCGAGCGTGCTGCTGCTCGACGAGCCGATGGCCGCGCTCGACAAGCAGCTGCGCGAGACGATGCAGCTGGAGGTCAAGAGGATCCAGTCCGAGGTCGGGGTGACGACGGTCGCGGTGACCCACGACCAGACCGAGGCGCTGACGATGTCCGACCGCGTGGCGATCATGCGCGACGGTCGGCTCGAGCAGCTCTCCGACCCCGAGACGCTCTACCGGCAGCCCGAGACGATCTTCGCCGCGCAGTTCCTGGGCGAGGCCAACCTCGTCGACGTCCACGACGGGCGGATGGTCGGCTTCGACGCGCCGGTCAAGGCCCGCCGCGGCACGGCGGTCGTGCGGCCGGAGGACTTCGCGCTGGCCGAGAACGCCCCGGAAGGCGCGCCCCGGCTGACCGGTCGCGTCATGACGGCCAGCTACCAGGGCACCCGCTACCGCCTGGACGTCGAGCACGAGACGCTCGGCAAGCTCATCGTCACCCTGCCCTCGTGGGCGGACGCCGCGTCGCTGGCACCGGGTGCGACGGTCGCCCTCGGCCTGCGGTCGCTGGAGGGCACGCACGTCCTGGCCGAGGAGCGTCCCGCGTCGCCGGACGCGGCCGTGCCGATGATCGCAGCGGCATGATCCAGACCGTCCTCGGTCCGGTCGCCCCGGAGGACCTCGGTCGGACGTCGATGCACGATCACCTGATCTGCGACGCCCGGGTGCTGCACACGCCGGCTCGCGACGAGGCTCCGCCGCCCTCGACCCGGGTCGAGATCGAGACGCTCGGGTTCCTCCGCTGGAACCTGCTGGCGCTCGAGGACAACCTCGTCCTGGACGACGCCGACCTGGCGGTCCGCGAGCTCGGTCACGCCGCGGAGGTCGGGCAGCGCACCGTCGTCGACCTGACCTCGTGGGGCCTGGGGGCCGACCCCCGGAGGCTGCCCGACATCGCCCGCCGGTCGGGCATGAACGTCGTGGCCGGGGTCGGGGTGTACCTGGACCGTCCGCACCCGGACTGGATCGCCGGGCTCGACGACGACGCCCTGACGGCCCGGTTCGTCGACGCGATCGACGTGGAGCTCGAGGACGCCGGGTTCCGGGCGGGCATCATCGGGGTCGTCGGGACGAGCGAGCCGATCACCGTGTCGGAGCACCGGGTGCTGCGGGCGACGGCGGCCGCCGCCGGCGAGACCGGGGTGCCGATCGTCATCCGGCTGGACCCGGCCGCCCGACGGGGGCCCGAGGTCCTGGACGTCCTCGTCGACGCCGGCTGTCCGGCGTCGCAGGTGATCTTCGGCAACGTCGACGAGTTCCTCGACGCGGGCTACCTGGGGTCGCTGGCCGACGCCGGCGCGACGCTCGAGTGGTGCTTCGGCAACGAGGCCTACTACCGCGGCGGGTACAAGGACCCCACCGACGCCGAGCGGCTCGACGTCCTCGTCGGGCTGCTGCAGGACCGCCCGGGGATCGCCGAGCGGTGCGTCATGGGCTGCTCGGTGTGGACCAAGACCCAGCTGCGGGCCTATGGCGGGATGGGCTACGACCATCTGCTGCGGCGGATCGTGCCCGAGCTGCGGCGGCGTGGCGTGGGGGAGGACGACCTTGAGCGGATGCTCGTCGTCAACCCGGCCGCGCTGCTCGATCGCTGAGTCGCGGGCGGGCCGGGGCGCGTCGCCGCTCCCCGCACGGCGGCGCCTCGTGGCGCCGCCCGGTCACGTCGCCGGTCCACCGAACGGCGGCAACGGCACGGCGTCCACGGTGGGCGGAGGCGGCCGGTCCGCGGCCGTTGCGACGAACGGCGGGTCGGCGGATCGCCGGCGACCGCGCCGCAGCAGCACGACGCCGACGAGCTGGAGCGCGGCGACGGCCCTGAACGCGGCCTGCTCGCCGCCCACCGCGGCGAGCAGGCCGCCGAGCAGCGCGCCCAGGGCGATCCCCAGGTCGTTGCAGGCGGCGAAGACGCCGATCCCCGCGGCCCGTTGGGCGGGGTGCAGGGTCTCGGTGGCGAGCATGACGAGGGACGGGTAGAGCGGCGAGAACCCGAACCCGACGAGCACCGCGCCGAGCGCCGCGGCCGGCCACGACGAGGCCACGGCGAGCCCGGCCAGGCCGAGGCCCAGGAGGAGCAGCGACACGGTCGCCGTCGGGGTCGGGCCGAGACGGTCGGGCAGGCCGCCGAGCACGATCCGGGCGGCGATGACGCTCACCGCGAAGACCGTGTAGACGCTCGCGGCCCCGGTGAGCCCCCCTTCCGGCAGCCCCTCCGCCCGCAGGTGCAGCACGAGGAAGGTGAGGATCACCGACTCGCCCGCGAACGCGATCGCCGCC
Organism: Solirubrobacteraceae bacterium; assembly: GCA_050252545.1. Classification (GTDB taxonomy): domain Bacteria; phylum Actinomycetota; class Thermoleophilia; order Solirubrobacterales; family Solirubrobacteraceae; genus Patulibacter. Next base: position 7,243 of record JBFWKS010000082.1, on the reverse strand, counting down.
ACCGTCGCGGGGCGCGCGACCGGCCGGACGACGTCACGCCAGCGCCCGGGATCGCGGCCGGGGTCCTCGGTGACGCGGTCGGGCTCGGGGAGCGGGGCGACGCACAGCAGCGCCGCGATCGACAGCAGGCCGCAGGCGATCCACACGGCGGAGAACCCGAGCTCGTGGCGGAGGGTCTCGCCGAGGAGCGGCCCGAGCGCCAGTCCGATCCAGATGCTCAGTCCGAAGATGCTCAGGACCCGGCCACGCTGGTGGTGGCGGGCGGTGTCGACGAGCCACGCCATCGTGCCGAGGTTGACCGCCGCGCCGCCCAGGCCGTGGAGCACGCGTCCGCCGGTCCCGCCCACGACCGACGAGGCGACGAGCAGGACGGCCATTCCGACGGCGCCGACGACGGCGCCCGCGAGGGTGACCCGCCGGCGTCCGTAGCGGTCGGCGATCACGCCGATCACGGGCCGCAGCAGCATCGCGAAGACCGGACCGGCCCCGACGACGACGCCGACGGTCGCCGCCCCGCCGCCGAGCTCCTCGCGGACGAACAGCGGCAGGACCGGCGTCGACGCGCCGTTGGCGACGCAGGTCAGCAGCGACGCGGCGAACACCGCCCAGAACCCGCGGCCGATGGTCGTGTCGGGCGTGAGACCCAGCGACGGCCGTCGGCGTGGAACCTCGGGCTCGGAGATCGCGGAAGGGTGCACGCCGCATGGGATACAATCACACGCGGGTTGCATCCATGGCGCGGCCGGCCTCTCGGGCGAGCCGCTTCGGAGTGTGATCCCGAGCTTGGAAAGTTGGATCCAAAGTGCTACCGTTCGGATCCGATGAAAGGTGAGTCGCGAGTCCGGCACCGGCGGACCCCACGGTCGGGGACGGGGCGACGGACCGCCTGCCACCAATCCGGAGCCACGCGATGACCGACGACGCCGTACCCACGACGGTGCCTCCTGCGATCGACGTCGCCGCCGAGCGCCTGCGCACCCCGGGGGCCGCCCATGGCCGCCACCTCAACGCAGCCGGCGCGGCCCTGCCGTCGGAGGACGTGCTCGACACGGTCATCCGCCACCTGCGGCTGGAGGCCCGGATGGGCGGGTACGAGGCGGCGGCCGCCGTCCGGCCGCGGATCGAGGGCGTCTACGCCCAGGCGGCGGCGCTCATCAACGCACGCGCCGAGGACATCGCCCAGGTCGAGAGCGCCACCGTCGCCTGGCAACGCGCGATCGACGCGATGCACTTCTCGGCCGGCGATCGCGTGCTGGTATCGCGGTCCAGCTACGTCAGCTCGGCACTCAACCTGCTGGAGCTCGAGCGGGTCCGCGGGATCGAGGTCGAGATCGTCCCCTCCGACGACCACGGCCGGATCGACCTGGACGCGCTCGAGGTGGCGCTCCGGCGGCCCGCAGCGCTCGTCACCGCATCGCACGTGCCGACGTCGTCCGGGCTCGTGGAGCCGGCCGCCGAGATCGGTGCGCTGGCCCGGGCCGCGGGCGTGCCGTACCTGCTCGACGCCACCCAGTCGGTCGGGCAGCTCCCGGTCGACGTCGAGGCGATCGCCTGCGACCTGCTCTTCACGACCGGCCGCAAGTTCCTGCGCGGTCCGCGCGGCACCGGCCTGCTGTACGTGGCACCGTCGATCCGCGAGCGCCTGCGCCCCGAGGCGCCCGACGTGCGCGGCGCGGTCTGGACATCGGAGCGGGCGTTCGACCTGCACCCGACCGCGTGGCGGTTCGAGACCTGGGAGGCGTCGCACGCGCTGCGCCTGGGGCTCGGGGTCGCGATCTCCGAGGCGCTCGCGCTCGGGATGCCGGCGATCAGCGCGCACATCGCGCGCCTCGGGTCGCTCCTGCGCGAGCGGCTCGCCGAGGTCCCCGGCCACACCGTCGTCGACCCGCCCGCGGCGGGTGGCGGCATCGTCACGTTCCTCCGCGACGGCGAGGACCCGCGCGTCACGCAGGCCCGGCTGCAGGAGCGTGGGTTGCGCGTCGTCGTCGTCCCCGCGTCGCACGGGCAGTGGGACCTGGGGCACCGCGGCGTCGAGGCGGTCGTGCGGGCGTCGTTCCACGTCTACAACGACGTCGACGACGTCGAGGCGCTCGTCGACGCGCTCCGCGGCGGCGTCACCGTCGCGAGCGCGGGCGCGTCCAGGCCGTCGCCGGTCGGGCCGGACGGCATGGCGCAGCAGGCGGAGGCTCCCGACGACGAGCACGACACGCCCCCGCGCCACGCCTGGGCGATGCGCACGCCGCGCCACGCCGAGGTCGTCGTCGTCGGCGACGGCGTCCACGGGGCCGCGACGGCGCTGCAGCTGGCGCGCCGCGGGGTCGACGTCGTGAGCCTGGAGCGGTTCCGTCCCGGTCACGTCGAGGGCTCCTCGCACGGCAACACGCGGATGATCCGGCGCGCCTACCCCGTCCCGGCGTGGGACGGGTTCGTCGATCGCGCCTACGCGGCCTGGGACGCGCTGCAGGCGGACGCGTCGAGCCCGCTCGTCACCGTCTACGGCGGCCTCTACGCGCGGCCGAGCACGGCCGGCGGAGCGCTGCGCGGACCGGGCTGCACGCCGGTGACCGTCGACGAGGCCCGCGAGATCTTCCCGGAGCTGCGCCTGGAGCACGGGTTCGACGTCGTCCACGACCCGGCGGCGGGGATCGTCGACGCGGCCGCCGCGATGCGGACGCTGCGCGCGGCCGGCGACGCGGCAGGGGTCGAGCGCCGCACCGCGGCCCCGGTCCTGGACTGGGCGGCCGACGGCGAGGGGTTCGTGCTGCACACCCCGGCCGGCCGGGTGCTCGCCGACCGCGTCGTCTTCTGCACCGGGCCGTGGACGGGGCGCCTGCTGCCGGAGCTCGCGCCGCGGCTGCGGGTCATCAGGATCGTGACGATCAACGTCGCCGCGACCGATCCGGCCCGCACCGTGCCGCCGCGGCTCGGTCTGTTCTCGGTCGACGTTCCCGGTCACGGCCTGATGTTCGGCCTGCCGGCGTTCGGGGGCGACGAGATGAAGGTCGGGCTCGACGAGGGCCCCGACGACGACCTCGACGCGCCGCGCCGCCCGGTGTCCGCGGACGAGATCGCCCGCCTCCACGACCTGGCCCGCCGGTTCGTCCCCGGGGCGGACGGTGGCGTGACCGACGCGATCGCCTGCCGCTACACGATGGCGCCCCGCAACCGGTTCGCGATCGGCGCGGTGCCGGACCGCCCCGGCGTCTTCGTCGGCGCGGCGTGCTCCGGTCACGCGTTCAAGTTCGGGCCCGCGGTCGGCGAGGCGCTGGCCGACATCGTCACCGACGTCCCGCGCCCCGACCTGGCGTTCCTCGACCCGGCCGAGATGCTCGCCGGCGAGGCCGTCGCGGCGGACTGACCCGGGGGCGTTCGGTCGCGCAGGGCGTGCGGTCGCGTCCGTCCGCGGCCGGTCGGTCCCCGCGCGGCCGCGAGCGTGCGCGTCGGGCCCGCGGCACATGGCCCCGGCGGCCGCGCGGGGCCGTGAGAGGATGCGCCCGTGTCGACGCGGAGCCCCCGTATCCACGCCGCGCTCGCCGGTGAGCTCGACGCCGAGGAGCTCGGCCGCGGGCTGGCCGAGGTGCTGGCGACCGAGGTCTACGCGGAGCTCGCCTCGCGCCCCGGCATCCGGACGCTCATCGACGAGGCGTGCCACGCCAAGGCCGCGCTGCTGATCGACCTGCTCGCCGACCGGGTGGCACCGGACGACGTGGCGCCCGCCGCCGCCGTGGCCCTCGCCCACGAGCTCGCCGTCGCGGGCGTTCCGGCCGAGACGGTCGCCCGGTCCTACCGGGTCGGCCAGGAGGTCGCGTGGACGACCCTGCTGGACGCGATCGAGCGGCTCGCGGAGCGCGAGGACGTGTCGGTGGTCGACACGGTCCGCGCGACCACCCCGGTGTTGTTCTCCTTCGTCGAGCGGATGGTCGCCGTGACGATGGCCGCCTACGACGACGCGGTCGACGACGAGCGGCGGTCGCTGGCGCGGCGTCGGCGGCGGCTCGTCGACGGGCTGCTCGACGGGACGGTCCCGGCGCTCAACGCGGACGCCGAGCGCTTCCTCGGCTACCGCCTCACCGGCCTGCACCTGGCCCTGGTCCTGCCCGGTCCGGCGACGCGGGTCGACGAGGGCGTGGTGCACCGGATCCGGACCGAGCTCGGTGCACCCGCGTCGCTGGTGGTCGGCGAGCGCGCATGGGTGCGTCTGGCCGGGCCGCTGCGCGCAGCCGACCGGGCCGCGGTCGAGCGTGCGTTCGCCGATGCGGACCGCACCGCCGGGATCGGCGGGCCGGAGCGCGACGCGGCCGGACTTCGCGTCAGCCACGAGGCGGCGGAGCTCGCCCACCGCGTGCAGCGGGCCCGCGGCGACGTCGGCGTCACCTGGGCGCGGGACGTCGCCGTCGAGACGCTCGGGCTGGCCGCTGCGCCGACGGCCCGGCGCCTCGTCGCCACCGAGCTGGCCCCGCTGCACGACCTGCCGAGCCGGACTCGTGAGACGCTCCGCGCCTGGCTGGAGACCGGGAGCAACGTCGGCGCCGCGGCCCGGCTCGGGTTGCACGAGCAGACCGTGCGCAACCACCTGCGTCTCGTCGAGGAGCGGCTGGCCGGGTCGTTGGCGGAGCGGCGCACCGAGCTGCACGTCGCGCTGCGGTTGGCGGCGGTGCTCGACCCACGCAATCCGCGAATCGACGGGCGCACGATCGCGCAAGACGAGTGGCACGGTCCTCCCGACGGCCCGTAGCGTCGGACCATGACACCCCCGCCCCGCCCCGTCGCCAAGGTCGTCTGGAAGATCCACCGGAAGCTCTACGCGGGAACGCGCGGGCGACTGGGCCGGCGGTTCCTCGGCATGACGACGCTGCTGCTGACGACCCGCGGGCGCAAGAGCGGCGAGCCGCGGTCCACGGCCCTCATGTACCGCGAGGAGGGTCCGGCGCTGGCGGTGGTGGCGTCCAACCTCGGCAGCGACCGGCCGCCCGCGTGGTGGCTCAACCTGCAGGCCGACCCGGTCGGCGACGTGCGGGTCGGGCCCGAGCGACGGCAGGTCCGGGCCCGCCAGGCGACGCCGGAGGAGCGCGACGAGATGTGGCCGCGGTTCGTCGAGATGTACTCCGACTACGCGGAGTACGAGCGGATGACCGACCGGCCGATCCCGATCGTCCTGCTGGAGCGGACGTGAGGGCCGAGGAGACCGACGTCGTCGTCGTCGGGGGGCGGCTGGCCGGCTCGGCGACTGCGATCGCCCTGGCGCGCGGCGGCCACCGCGTCGTGGTGCTCGAGCGGCGCCGTCTGCCTGCCGACACGCTCTCCTCGCACGCCCTCGTCCCGTCCGCCGTCGCCGAGGCCGCGCGGCTCGGCGTGCTCGAGCGGCTGCTCGCGCTCGACCCGCCCAAGTCGCCGTGGGTCCACGTCGGCGCGGGCGACGTGCAGGTCCGTGAGCACTGGTCGGCGGTCGACGGGATCGGCTACGGCCTGTGCATCCCGCGGGCCGATCAGGACATCGAGTTCGCCCGCACCGCCGAGGCGGTCGGCGTCGACGTGCGGATGGGGACCGACGTCCTCGACGTCCTCTGGCGGGCCGGCCGGGCGGTCGGCGTGCGGTGCGTGGAGGGCGGTGAGGAGGTCGAGATCCGGGCGCGGCTCGTCGTCGGCGCCGACGGTCGCCGCTCGACGGTGGCCGCCCGCTGCGGCGCTTGGCGCCCGTACCGGGCGTCGCGCAACGGCCGCGGCGCCGCCTATCGCTACATGACCGACCCGCACGTCGGCACCGACTGGCACGCGACGATGTCGCAGTGGCGCTGGGGCACCACGATCGGCTACACGTTCCCGGTGCCGGGGGACCGTCTGATCTGCATGGTGATGCCGCCCGCCGAGCGGATCGGCGAGGTGCGCGGTGATCCCGAGGGTGCCTGGCAGCGGTGGGTCGACGAGGACCCCGACGGGATCGGTGCCCGCCTGCGTGGCGCCACCGACCACACGAAGATCCGCTCGACGTCCGAGACGATCTCGTTCTTCCGCGCGTCGAGCGGACCGGGCTGGGCGCTCGCCGGCGACGCCGGGCACTTCAAGGACCCGGTGATCGGCTCCGGCCAGCGCGACGCGCTGCGGTTCGGGCGGCGGCTCGGCGAGGTCGTCGGTCCGGTGCTCGACGCCGGTGGTGACGACCACGAGCTCGACGCGGCCCTGCAGGGGTGGGAGCGCGAACGGGATCGGACGTGCATGGCGTCCTACCACTGGGGCTCGCGGGAGAGCCGGGCGATCGCGCCGGCCACGCCGCTGCAGCGCGAGGTGATCCGCACGTTCGACGGGCACCGTGGACAGCTCGCCGACAACTTCGGTCGCGTTCGCGACCCGGAGCGGATCGTCGGCCCGCGGGTCGTCGCGCTGGGGTTGCTGAACGCGTTGCACCGGCACCCGGAGCAGCGGCGCGAGATCGTCCGCGAGGCGCTTGGCGAGCTGCCGATCGAGGCCGGCATCCGCCTGGATCGCTGGATCGGCCGACGGCTCTTCCGCGCGTCGACGACCCGTCCGTCCGAGCGCGGGGACGTGGACTTCCCGCCCGCGCCGCGTCCCCCCGCGCCGCGTCCGGCGGCGTCGGGTCCGGCGGCGTCGGGTCCGGCGGCGTCGGGTCCGGCGGCGTCGGCTCCGTCCGAGGGCGGGGACGCCGAGCTCCCGACCGCACCGCGTCCGGCGAGTGTGCTGCGTTCCCGTCACTGACGGCCGTCTACGTCGCACGCCCGCGTCGGGTGGCCCGCGGCTTGAGTGGGCGTGTGGCGTTCCCGTCACCGAGGGGCCTCAGCGTCGCACGCCCGCCCCGCGACCCGCGACCTCAACCCCGAATCGCCGTCAGCGCCCCAGCACCCGCAGCGGCCGCCGCGCACGACGGACGGCGCCCCCGGCGCGCGGGCGCGCCTCCACCTCCACCCGGGCCGAAACGGCGCGCGTCAGGCCTCGCAGCGCCAGCCGCTGGGGCGCCGTCGGGCGGAGTCGCAGGCGCACGGTGCCCGCCGCCGAGCGACGGCGAACGCGGGCCAGGGTCACCGTGCGGGCGCTCGCCCGCCCGTCGCGGCGTCCGATCGTCGCGACGATCCGTACGGTGACGTCGGCGTCGACGTCGCTGTGCACCCCGACCACCACGCCGCGGCGGCGCAGCTTGGCGTTGCCCACCCGCCGGACCGACGCCAAGTCGATCTCCTTCGCGCGGCCGCTGGGGGCGTCGGCGACCGCGGCGTCGATCGGGGCGCCGGGG
>JBFWKS010000081.1:0-14276 GCA_050252545.1 Solirubrobacteraceae bacterium | reverse complement strand
CCAGCTGACCAACCCCTCCGGCATCGGCACCGACGCGTCGGACCCGCGACTCATGGTCGGCAACGGCACGATCGTCGCCACGGGATCGATCGCCTACCCGGTCGGCCTGGGCGAGAACGGCGATGCGATCGGCGCCGAGAAGGTCATGACGATGACCTCGACCTACGACCACCGGATCATCCAGGGCGCGCAGTCGGGCGAGTTCCTCAAGACCGTCGAGGAGTACCTCGCCGGCGGCCACGAGTTCTACGAGGGCGCCTTCGCCGACATCGGCGCCGAGCTCGGCCCGGAGATCGGGAAGCCACAGCCGAAGCTCGGTGGCCTCGCCGCCCCGGCACCCGCCGCCGACGGCGCCGCCCCGTCGTTCGAGCTCCTGCAGGCGGTGCAGGCCGCCACGTCGCTCGTCCGCGCGATCCGCAGCCACGGCCACCTCATCGCCGGGCTCGACCCGTTGGGCCTGCCGGTCGAGGACTCGCCGGAGGAGACGCTGTCGCGGATCGGCCTGGACCTCGACAAGCTCAACCTCACCGAGGCGCTGACCGAGCAGATCCCGGCCAAGATCCTGCGCACGTACGTCCGGGGCGACACGCTCGCCGACGTGCTGCCCAAGCTGCGCGAGACCTACACCGGCACGATCGCCTACGAGATCGAGCACATCTCCGACAACCAGCAGCGGGTCTGGCTGCGCGAGAAGATCGAGCGGGGCGAGTTCCGGGCGCCGCTCTCGGCCGAGAGCAAGAAGGGCCTGCTCAACCGGCTGATCCAGGTCGATCAGTTCGAGCGGTTCATGCAGAAGGCCTACCTCGGCCAGAAGCGGTTCTCGATCGAGGGCCTCGACATCACCGTGCCGGTGATCGACGAGCTGATCCAGCTCGCCGGTGCCCGGGCGGGCGCCCAGGAGGTCATCCTCGGCATGGCCCACCGCGGCCGGCTCAACGTGCTGGCCCACAACCTCGGCCGGCCGTACGACGCGATCTTCACGGAGTTCGAGGGCGGCTCCGCCCTCGCCGCCGCCCGCACCGTCACGCAGGGCCTCGAGGGCGGCACCGGCGACGTCAAGTACCACCACGGCGCCAGTGGCCGTTACGAGCTGAGCGACGGCAAGTCGATCGGCGTGGTGCTCGAGAGCAACCCGTCGCACCTGGAGTTCGTCAACCCGGTCGTGATGGGCGCGGCGCGCGCCGCCCAGACCGACCGCGGCCAGTCCGGCGCCCCGCAGGACGTGGACGTCGCGCTGCCGATCATCCTCCACGGCGACGCCGCGTTCCCCGGCCAGGGCGTCGTCGCCGAGTCGCTCAACCTGCAGGCGCTGAAGGGTTACCGCGTCGGTGGCACCGTCCACCTGATCTGCAACAACCAGATCGGCTTCACGACCGAGCCCGACGACAGCCGCTCCACCCAGTGGAGCTCCGACCTGGCCAAGGGCTTCGACGTGCCGATCATCCACGTCAACGCGGACGACGTCGAGGCGTGCATCGCCGCGACGCGGCTGGCGTTCGCGTTCCGGCAGGAGTTCGAGCACGACGTCGTCATCGACCTCATCGGCTACCGCCGCTGGGGGCACAACGAGAGCGACGAGCCCGCCTACACCCAGCCGGTGATGGCCAAGCGGATCAAGGGGCACACCCGTGTCTCGGAGCTCTACGAGCAGGATCTGGTCAAGCAGGGCGTCGTCGAGCAGGCGACCGTCGACGAGTACCGCAGCCAGTTCAACGCCCACCTGGGCGAGCTGCACCAGGGCGTCAAGCGCAAGGTGCAGGAGTGGCAGGAGGCCGGCCAGTCGATCGACACGTCGGCGACCGGCACGTACCTCATGGACCGCTCGCGGTCCGAGGAGCCGGTGACGAAGGTCGACGCCGACGTCCTGCGCGAGCTCAACGAGCAGCTGCTCGCCGTCCCGGACGGGTTCAAGGTCAACACCAAGCTCGCCAAGCAGCTCGAGAAGCGTCGTGACGCGCTCGGCCCCGACGGCGGCATCGAGTGGGCGCACGCCGAGTCGCTGGCGTACGCGTCCCTCGTCCAGGACGGGGTGCCCGTCCGCCTGACCGGCCAGGACAGCGAGCGCGGCACGTTCAGCCAGCGCCACCTCGTCCTCCACGACGCCGAGACGGGCGCGACCCACGCGCCGATCGGCCACCTGGCCGGGGCGCAGGCCTCGATGGAGCTGTACAACAGCCCGCTGTCCGAGGTCGCGGTGCTGGGCTTCGAGTACGGCTACTCGCAGGAGGCACCCGAGGCGCTCGTCCTGTGGGAGGCGCAGTTCGGCGACTTCGTCAACGGCGCGCAGGTCGTGGTCGACCAGTTCATCGTCAGCGGCCTGGCCAAGTGGGGCCAGACCTCGCGCCTGACGATGCTCCTCCCCCACGGCTACGAGGGCGCCGGTCCCGAGCACTCCTCCGGCCGGGTCGAGCGGTTCCTGCAGCTGGCGGCCGAGGGCAACATCCGGGTGGCGAACGTCACGACGCCCGCGCAGTACTTCCACCTGCTGCGTCGCCAGGCCCTGATCGAGAAGCCGCGTCCGCTGGTCGTCATGACCCCCAAGTCGCTGCTGCGGCTGCCCCAGGCGCGCAACCGGATCGAGCACCTGTCGGAGACGAAGTTCTTCCCGGTGCTCGGCGAGCCGGGCGTCGACCCCAACCAGGTCACCCGCCTGATCCTCTGCACCGGCAAGGTCTTCTACGACCTGCGCCAGCACGACCTGCGCAAGGACAACCCGTCGGTGGCGATCGGCCGGGTCGAGCTCCTCTACCCCTTCCCGGAGGAGGCGCTGCGCGACCTCATCAACGCCTACCCGAACCTCCGCGAGGTCGTGTGGGTGCAGGAGGAGCCGCGCAACATGGGCCCGCGCGCGCACATGTCCCCGCGCCTGATGCAGATCCTGCCCGATCACCTGGCGATCGGGTACGTCGGGCGTCCCGAGCGCGCCAGCCCGGGCGAGGGGTACCCGACGGCGCACAACCTCGAGCAGCACCGGATCTGCAAGACCGCACTCGACGTGTCGGTGCCGGTGTCGCAGTTCCCCAAGCGCTCGCCGGGCAACCGGTAGCCCCGACCCCGCGGCGTTCGCGCCGCGGGGCCCGCGGTCGGCCGGTCCGCCGCTACCGCGCCCCTGCTGCCGCCGCCAGGTAGGCGGCCAGGGCGTCGAGCCGCTCGGGGTCGATCCGGTCGGCGTAGTCCGACGGCATCGGCCCCGCGGGCGGATCGACGATCAGGCGTCGGATCGCGTCGGCGTCCAGGTCGGCGACGGCGCGGTCCAGATCGGGACCGATCGCCCCGCCGGTCCCGGCATCGGCCAGGCGGTGGCATCCGCCGCACCCCTCGCCGGTGAACGTGTCGCGGCCCGTGTCGGCGGTCGCCCCGAGCGCCGCGACCGGGTCGTCGGTGGTCGTCGGCCCGTCCTCCGTCGCCGAGCGGCCCTCACCGGCCACCGGGGGGTCGTCGCCCGTCGCCGGATCGTCGGTCGTCGACGGGGTCGCGTCCCCCGTGGTGGTCGACACGCCGGCGACCGGCGGCTGCCCGTCCTCGCCGTCACCCACACCGATGCCGAGGGTCACCGCGAGCAGGAAGACCGCGCAGACGGCACCGGCCACCAGCGACGGCACCGCGGCGGGCGACGGACCGGACCGGGCCGACGCCGCCGGTCCGCCGTCGCCCGACGAGGGAACGGTCGTGCCGTCCGCGTCCCGGGCCCGCCACATCGCGATGGCGATCAGCACGAGGATCACCGACACGATCTCGGCGACGAGCGTCAGCGTGGCGCGGCCGTCGTACCCCGACTCCCGAAACCCGACGAGCCCATCGCCGGTACGGGTCAGGATGATCGCGATGATCGATCCGCCCGACACCGCGAGGGTCGCCAGGACGAACAGCCCCGGCGCCGCAGCGCCAGGAGCATGATCGTCGCGGCCGACGCGACCGCGTTGACGACGAACAGCTCACCGATCGTGTCGATATGGCGGTAGCCGTGGTGGAAGAGGTAGGCGTGCTCGTACGCCCCGACGGCCACCGCGAGCGCCGCCGCCCACAGGAGGATCGCCACCGCAGGCGACGCGTCGGACGGGGCGAGGAGTCGCATGAGCGGCGATCGCGGCAGAGCCATGAACGGGTTATACGGGCTCGGGCGCGCGTCGACGAGCCCTCGGGTCGACGGGGATGCGCGCTCTGTCACCCGGTTACGCGTACCATCGGGCGCCAGATGCCTACCGAGACCTCTCCCGATTCGTCCGCGACGGCGACCGTCCTGAAGGCCACCGAGCGTCAGGTGCGCCTGCGACTGGCCGACGGACGCGAGATCACCAAGCGCGTAGCCGTGCCCGCCGACCGCCGCGCCACGCTCGAGGGAGCGTCGGTTCCGGTCACGATCACCGGCACCGGCGCCCGTGCCCGAGTCGAGCTGGCCGATGGTTGGGCCGACGCCGCGAGCCCGGCCGGCACCGCCGCCCCGGCGGCGAGGAAGCCCGCCGCGCGCAAGCCCGCCGCCAAGACCACCGCCGCGAAGAAGGCCACGCCCGCGAAGCCGGCCGCCGGGCAGAAGGCTGCCTCTGCCAGGAAGCCGGCGGCGAGGAAGGCCCCCGCCGGCGCCGGGGCGGCGGCGACGTCCGATGCGACGGCCGCTGCCGGAGCGCCCGCCGCGAAGAAGCCGGCCGCGAAGAAGCCGGCCGCGAAGGCCGCTCCCGCGAAGACGGCCACGACGCGCAAGCCGGCCGCCAAGAAGGATCCGGCACCCGCCGAGCCCACGGGCGAGAACGACACGCCCGCCGAGTCCACGACCGCTCCGACGTCCCGCGCGACGACGTCGCCCGCCAAGCCCGCCGAGGCCCCCGTCGCCGAGGGCAAGAAGCCCACCCCCGGCTCGACCACGAGCCCCGCCAAGGCACCGTCCCGGCGTGGCGCCCGCGGGGCGGTCGCCGCCGTCGTCGCGCTCCCGACCGTGCCGCCCAAGTTCATCAAGCAGCAGATCGGCAACGCGATCGACCTGGTCCGCCGCGTCCGCGGCTGATCGCTGCCGCCCCGCAGTCAGCCTGAACCCACCGATTCCGGGGTCGTCTCGCCCCGCCATCGGTGGAGTCAGGCTCAGCGGGCGCCACGGCGCCCGCCGCGGGCGGCCGATGCGCGGCCCGGGCGCCCGCGCATCCGGTTGACCAACCGCAGCTCGTCGCGCACGTCGATGTCGCCTGCGCGCCGTCCGGCGCGGCGCTCCAGCGCATCGGTGACCACACCTCCCGCATGGGGCTCCAGCCTTCGGACGCGCACCGGGCACTCCTCGAGCGAGCCGTCGGGGGCGCGGTCGACGCGACGTACCTCGGCGTCGGGACGCGACGCGACGCACTCCTCCAACCGTCCGTCGACGAAGAGCAGCCCCGTGTGGTCGTCCGCGGTCCATCCGCTCGGGAGCCGCCCCGACGCGACCGCCGCCCGATAGGCGACGCCCCGCTCGGGCGCCTGCCGGGCGTGGACCGACAGCGACCCGGGGATCAGGCCGAGCCCGTCGACCGGGGTGGGTTTCCCCGTGGAGCGCGACACCCCGCCCTCCATCCAGCACATCGCCCCGGCGCTCAGGCCGGCGAGGACAGTGCCACGCCGGTTGGCCTCGACGAGGAGCTCCGGCAGCTCGTGGGCGCGCCACAGCGCCAGCAGGTTGACCATCGATCCGCCGCCGACGTAGATGATGTCCTGCGCGAGCACGAGGTCCTCGAGCGGCTCCCCCAAGTCGGCGAGCTGGAAGAGCGACAGGATCCGTGGGCGGCACGGCCAGCTGCCGAACACCGTGCCGAACCGGCGGATCTGATCCTCCGGATCGCCGCTCGCGGTCGGCATGAACAGCACGCGCGGCCGGTGGACGTCCGCGAGCGCCAGGATGTACGCGTCGAGCGACGGGAGACCGCCCTCCATCGTGAACCCGCCACCGCCCATGCAGAAGACCGGTCCGGGAGTCACGCGGCCACGATCCCCCGCGTGACCGGCGGCGCGGCCGCGGATCCCCCGCCCGGCCCCGCGAAGCCCGTGCGATCACCGTGCGCCGCCGCTCCCTCGGCGCGGTCGGAGGCGATCGGGCCGAGCACCCGTACCGGCAGCTCGGTCTCCACCGCGAGCCCGTCGTCGCCCCGCCGCACGTGGTGCGCAGTCGGCCCGGGTCGCGATGCCACGACCTCCTCGAGCCGGTCGCCGGAGAACACCAGCGCGGCGCCGTCGTCGACCCCGTACCCCGGTCGCAGACCACCCGCGACCAGGCCGCGATAGGCGACCCGGCGCTCGGGCTCGCCGTCGTAGTGCACGCAGTTGGAGTACGGCAGGAGTCCCAGCCCCTGGACGGGCCGGCTCGGTCCGTGGAAGGCGCTCACCGCGTCGGCGAACCAGCACAGCGAGCCGGCCGAGAGCCCGCAGAGCACCACGCCCCGCTGCCACGCCCGCCGCAACGTGCGGTCCAGTCCGTGCGCCCGCCAGGTCCCCAACAGGCTGAGGAGCGACCCGCCGCCGACGTAGATCACGTCCTGGGCCATCAGGTGGCCGTCCAGGTCACCCTCGACCGCCCCGCCGCTGCGGTCTCGACGGAACAGCGACACGTGCGACGGCTCGCTCCGCCCGCCACCGAACCGCCGGTAGAACCGCACGACGTAGTGGTCGGCGTCGCCCGACGCCGTCGGAAGGAAGCAGATCCGCGGCCGCTCCGCCCCGGACAACGCCAGCACGTGGTCGTCCATGAGCCGATTGGTCTGCTCCATCGAGAACCCACCGCCGCCCAGGGCGACGATGCGTGGCGGTCGATCGATCACCACACCAGCATCGCCGCACGCGACCGAACGGCCTTCATCCCGGCGTCGGAGACGGCAAGGGTCGCGTTCGCCCCGCGGGCGAGGCGCGCGTCCGGTCGCGGCGGCACACTCAGCCGTCGCCGCGGTCCCGCCGCGCCAGGCCCTTCTGGACGCCGAGGTTCACGGCCATCAGGACGAGCACCGTGAGGAGGAGCAGCGTCGAGAGGACGTTGACGGTGGGCGGCACGCCCTGCCGCGCCGCGCCGAAGATGTACAGCGGCAGCGTCGTCGTCTGCCCGTTGTTGAAGCTCGTGACCGCATAGTCGTCGAGCGACAGGGCGAACGCCAGGACCGCTGCGGCGAGCACGCCGGGCAGGATCATCGGCAGCGTGATCCGAAAGAACGTCGTGAGCTCCCCGGCGCCCAGGTCCCGGGCCGCCTCCTCGATGTGCGGATCCATCCCCGCCAGCCGAGACCGGACGGTGACGACGACGTAGGAGATCGAGAACATGATGTGCGCGATGAGGATCGTCGCGTAGCCGGTGCTGACCCCGACGACGAGGAACATCGCCAGCAGCGACGCGCCCATGACGACCTCCGGCGTGGCCATGGGCAGGAAGACGAACATCTCCGCCACGCTCTTGCCCCGGAACCGGAACCGGCCGAGCGCCAACGCCAGGAACGTGCCCAGGGTGGTCGCCGCGATCGTCGAAAGCACCGCGATCGTCAGCGAGTTCTTGAACGCGTTGGTCAGGTCGGCGTTGTCGAACGCGTCGCCCCAGTGCTTGAGCGTGAAGCCCTGCCACTCGATGTTGAAGCGGCCCTGGTTGTCGTTGAAGCCGAAGACGACCATGAACGCCACCGGCGCCAGCAGGAACGCGATCGCCAGGAACGCCCAGAGGCCCAGGGCCCAGGTCCGCAGGCCACGCTCGCGGTCGGGGGTCCGGTGGCGGCGCGGCCTCGTCGGTCCGGCAGGGGCGGTGGGGGTCGTGGCCATGTCAGCCCGCCGCCTCGGTGACGGTCTTCGTCCCCAACGTCCTGCTGAAGATCACGATCAGCACGAGGATCGCCGCCATCAGGACGAACGACAGCGCGGCGGCCGTGGGGTAGTCGAGCACGGTGATGAACTTGCTCTGGATGACGTTGCCGATCATCGTGGTGTTCGGGTTGCCGAGGATCGCCGCGTTGATGAAGTCACCCGCGGCGGGGATGAACACGAGAAGCGACCCGGCGAAGATCCCCGGGACCGCCAACGGGAGCGTGACCTTGCGGAACGCCGTGAACCGGCTGGCGTACAGGTCGCCGGCGGCCTCGATCAGACGCCGGTCGATCCGCTCCAACGTGGCATAGATCGGCAGCACCATGAACGGCAGGAAGTTGTAGGAGATCCCGAGGATGACGGCGTTGCTCGTCGCCGCCAGTCGCCCCTCGTCACCGAGCAGGCCGATATCGCGCAGCGCGCCGACGAGCCAGCCGTTGTCGTTGATGAGGAGGTTCCACGACGCGGTCCGCATCACCTGCGACACGAAGAACGGCATGACCACGAGCAGCAGCCAGAACGCCTTGAACCGCCCGGCCTTGTAGGCGATGAAGTACGCCAGGGGGAAGGCGATGATGAGGTCGATCACCGTCGCCGCGCCGGCGTAGAGCACCGACCGTCCGAACTGGTCGCCGTACGTCGAGAGCGCATCGCTGTAGACCGAGAACGCCCATGTCAGGTCGTAGCCGGCCTCGGAGTCGCCGGTCATCAGCGACACCGTCAGCTGGTTCAACAGCGGAATCGCGAAGAAGATCAGCAGCCACAGCAGCGCCGGGGTGGCGAACCACCACGGCAGCAGGCGTACACGAAGGCGCGAGCCCATCACGTCAGCTCCCCGTGACCTCGGCCATCTCCGCGTACAGCTCCTGCTCCTCGGCCGTCGTCAGCGACGGGTACGGGTAGAGCTTGTCGCGGACGTCGTCGGGCGGAAAGATCAGCTCGTTCTCGGCGATCTCCGGGTCGGTGCGGGCGAGGAGCTCGCGGATCCCGTCGACCGGGCTGAGGAAGTTCACCCACGCACAGAGCTTGGCCGCGACCTCCGGCTCGTAGAGGTAGTTCATCATCGTCTCCGCCGCATACGGGTGGGCGACGCCCGCCGGCAGCTGGAGGTTGTCGGTGAAGAGCATCGAGCCCTCCTCCGCGTAGACGAACCGCACGTCGGGGCTGTCGGTCTGCAGCTGGACCATGTCCCCCGAGTAGACGAGAGCGACGGCGACGTTCCCCTTCGTCAGGTCGGTCGTGTAGTCGTTGCCGGTGAACCGTCGGAACTGCCCCTTCGACCGTTGCTCCCGCAACGCGTCGACCGCCTCCAGCATGTCGTCGAGCTTGGCCGTGGACGGGTCCTTGCCCTGCATCAGCAGCACGGCGCCGGCGGAGTCGTAGGCCTCCGACAACATCGACACCCGTCCCTTCCACTCCGGGCTGAAGAACTCGCTCAGGCTCTTGAGCTCGCGTCCGGTCTCCTTGACGTTGTACCCCAGGCCGACCGCCCCGGACTGGTAGGGCAGCGAGTACTCGCGCTTGGTATCCCAGCTGATCGACCGCAGGTTGGGGACGATGTTGTCGGCGTTGGGGACGTTGCGGCGGTCGATCGGCTCGCAGTAACCGGCGCGCACCCACTTGGCCGACATGTAGTCGGTCAGCACGACGATGTCGCGGCCGATCGGCTCTCCGGCCTGGAGCTGCTTGCGGACCTTGCCGAAGAAGTCGTTGTTGTCGTTGATCTCCTCGACGTACCGGCACCGCCCCCCGTAGCGGCGGTCGAACTCGCTGATGATCGGCTTGTCCATGTAGAGCGGCCAGTTGGCGAACGTCCAGTTGCCGATCCGCTCCTTCGGGTGACGGACCCCGGCCGCCCGTCGTGCCAGCTCCGCCGGGGACACCGGTGCCGTCCCGTCGATCCCGCACGCTGCCAGGACCGAGCCCAGCCCGGTCATCGTCAACGCGGCCCCGGCGCTGCGCCCGATGAACCCCCGCCGCGAGATCGGCTGCTCCAACCACCGCTCGAGGGGGTCCTCACGCACCCGGATCGCCCTCCACGACGAAGGTCTGATCGGCGTCCCAGGTCACGAGGACCTCGGCACCGGCCGCGAACTCGCCCTCCGCCCGCCCGAGCGTGTTGGGGACGACCACGTCCAGGTCCTGCCCGCCGTGCGTCTGGACGGTGTAGTGCAGCGACACCCCGAGGAACTGCGAGACCGTCACCCGTGCGCGGAGCACGTTGCAACCGTCCGGTGGGTCCTCCCCCGCCGGGCGGAGACGGATCTTCTCGGGCCGCATCCCGACCCGCACCGCGCCGTCTCCGAGCCCCGCGGTTCGGTGGGTCAACACCCGCAGGAGCGATCCGGCGTACGTCTCGACCTCCGTGTACTCGCCGTCGGTCGCCCCGAGCTTCGACTCGATGAGGTTGGACGTCCCGAGGAAGCTCGCCACGAACGCCGTCTCGGGTCGCTCGTACAGCTCCTCCGCGGATCCGGCCTGCTCGATCCGGCCGGCGTTCATCACCGCGATCGTGTCGGCCATGCTCATGGCCTCCTCCTGATCGTGGGTGACGTGGACGAAGGTGATGCCGACCTCGCGCTGGATCCGCTTGAGCTCGACCTGGAGCTGTCGGCGCAGGCGCAGGTCCAGGGCACCGAGCGGCTCGTCGAGCAGCAGGGCGTGCGGCCGGTTGACCAGGGCGCGGGCGAGCGCTACGCGCTGCTGCTGACCGCCCGAGAGCTGGGCCGGCCTGCGCCCGGACAGGTGCGAGAGCTGGACCTGTTCGAGCGCCTCGGCGGTCCGGCGCCTGACCTCGTGCTTGTCGATCCTCTGCCGCTCCAACCCGAACGCCACGTTCCTGGCGATCGTCAGATGCGGGAAGAGCGCATATGACTGGAAGACGGTGTTGACCGGCCGCTTGTGCGGCGGCAGGCCGGTCATGTCGCGTCCGTCGAGGAGCACCCGGCCCTCGGTCGGCACCTCGAAGCCGCCGATCATGCGCAGCGTCGTCGTCTTCCCGCAGCCGGATCCGCCCAGCAGGGCGTAGAACGTTCCGGGCTCCAGGTGCAGCGACAGGTCGTCGATCACCGTCTGGTCGCCGTAACGCTTGGTGATCTTCTCCAGACGTATGTCTCCCGTACCCTGCGCGGCCACGACTGCGGGAGACGGTGCGGTCGGGCTGGCGCTCATGGGTTCCTCCCCGGTGGGCGGGTCGGCCGGGCTGGACCGGCGGTCCGGACCGGGGTCGGTCGGGTGGGCACGCTCTGACGGTAGACCGCGGCGCCGACAGCGGGCCGATTACATCCCGTCGACTGCTCATCCGACGGGCGCGACAGAGCGTCGGGCAGCGGTCGCCCGGCGGGGTCGGCCGCCGCGGACCCGGCGTCAGGCACCGGTCCAGACCGGATCGCGCCGCTCCTTGAACGCGACGGCGCCCTCTCGCGCGTCGGCCGACATCAGGACCCGACCGGCGATCTCCCCCTGACGGGTCCAGAACTCCTCCTCGGTCCAGCTCGCCTGATCGCGCAAGATGCGCTGGGTGGCCGCGACGGCGAGCGGCCCGTTGGCGGCGATCGTGGCGGCGAGCTCGAGCGCTGCGTCGAGCGCCCCTCCGGGCTCGGTCACGCGGTTGACCAGGCCGAGCGCGTGGGCCCGCTCCACCGCGAGCGGCTCTCCGGTCAACCCCATCTCCATCGCCACCCCGAGCGGCAGGCGCTCCGGTAGGCGTCGCAGGCCGCCGCCTGCGGCCACGAGCCCCCGCTTGACCTCGGGGATCCCCAGCCGCGCGTCCCGCGCGGCGACCAGCAGATCGCACGCCAGGGCGATCTCGAGCCCGCCCGCGAGGGCGAATCCCTCGACGGCGGCGATCACCGGCTTGCCGGGGCGACGCATCGTCATCCCCGCGAATCCGCGCTCCGGATCGTACGGCAGCTCGCCCCGCGCGAACGCGGCGAGGTCCATCCCGGCGCAGAACCCGGGGCCGGCACCGGTGAGGACCCCGGTCACGAGCGCCGGGTCGCCTCCAGCGACCGGATCGCATCGGCGATCCCAACACCGACCGCCGGGTTCACGGCGTTGCGCTGCTCCGGGCGGTTGATGGTGATGATCAGCACCCCGCCCCGCGGCTCGACGACGACAGGCGGCACGGACTCGCTCATGGCGGGAGGCTACCCGCGAGTCGGTTGGAGCACCAACGGGTACGCTGCCGGAATGCGCGAGGTCGCCGACGGCATCTTCCATCTGTCGCTCGCCCCCCGGGCGAGCGTCAACGCCTACCTCCTCGGCGACGTCCTCGTCGACGCCGGTGCCGCGCTGCAGGGCCGCCGGGTCCTCAAGGCCCTCCAGGGTCGCGCGGTCGCCCGTCACGTCGTCACGCACGCGCACGTGGACCATGCCGGCGGCAGCCGGCGGGTGGTGGACGAGCTCGGGATCCCGGTCGCGGGCGGGATCGCCGATGTCGAGGCCCTGCACGCCGGGCGGACGAGGGTCCGGCCGATGCCGCGGATCGTGGGTGCCGTCGCCGAACGCGTGTCCGCCTACCCGGCGTTGCCGGAGGCAACCGGCCTCGAGCCGGGATCCGAGGTCGGCCCCGGCTTCGTCGTCCTCGAGACCCCGGGGCACAGCGCCGGGCACATCAGCCTGTGGCGCGAGCGTGACGGGGTGCTGGTGTGCGGCGATGTCGTCAACACGATGAACCTCCTCACCACCCGTGCCGGGATCCAGGAGCCGCCGACCGCGTTCACGCCGGACCCTGCTCGCAACCGGGAGTCGATCCGCACGATCGCGGCCCTGGAGCCGCGGCTCGTGCTCGCCGGTCACGGACCGCCCGTGCGGGACCCGTCGGCGCTGGCGACCTTCGCCGCCGGCCTCGTGGACTGATCCACGTCGAGCCGAGCCGCGGGCCCTGGACCTGCGCAACCGCGTGCGCCCCTCGCGGTGGTAACGGGCAGCCGGAGGAGATCTTCACCCGCCACCAGCCGCCGAGCCGACCGATCGGACCGAACCACGGCCCGACGGTGTAGACGTGGCAGCCCGGCTCGCCGAGGTCGGAGCTCGTCAGCCGCTTCCCCTCGTGGAGCCGCGGATGCTCCTGCATCAGCGAGAGCAGGTCGCGGTTGCGACGGACCTCCGCCTCGCGGGCGTCGACCGCAGCATGGGCGGCGATCAGGTGGTCGCGCGTGCGCTCCAGGTCGCCGAGCGTCTGAAGTGCGCCGGCGTGGCCCGACGTCGCGTGGGCGCCGATCAGCCGCGATCGGTCGGTCGGGAACCGCGAGGCCTGGCGCTCCGCGAGCCGGCGCTCCATCCGGTCGATCTGCGCACGGAGGTCCCGCCGCGCCCGCCACTCCGCATCGGTCCGCTCGCGCGCGGCGAGCGCCGAGTCCTCATGAGCGAAGGGGTTGGGGGGCGGTTCGGCGAGCACGCAGACCCTGGTTCTCCTCGTGGGCACCGTCCGGCACCCGCGGCCCCGACCGTAGCATCCATCGGTCCCGGCGGCCAGTCGGCCGCCTGCCGGTCCGCCAGCCCCGTCGGAGTCGGGCCCGCGCAGGCCCCCGCTCCGCGACCCGGTCGGACCTGTGCCGTTCCACCCCGCCCGCTACCGCGTGTCGATCGTCGCTGACGCCGCCCCGCAGGCCGTCGGACCGTTGCCGCTCCACCTGCCCGTCCGGCCGATGTCGGTCCCGCCGCGACGTCGATCTTGCCCATCGCGCCCCCGACGGGCGTCGGCGGCTCATCCGGAGATGAGGTCCGCGGCGATCCACAGCGCCTCGTCGACGTGGATCGTGGCGACGCCGGCCACCGCCAGAGCCACGACGACGAACTCCCCGGAGCCGCGCTTGGGGAGGACGTGCCGCGACGGCTCGGAGTTCATCGCGGTGAGCGGTCGGTCGTCGTCGGCGATGCACAGCGTGCCCGGCGGAAGCTCGTGCGGAGGATCCGCGTCGAGCCGCTCGCCCTCGACCGTGCGCCGGATCCCGATGTCGCCGTGGATCTGCCGTGCGTCCCAGACCCACACGGGGACCCCCGTCTCGACGAGCGCGATCCGGGCCGCGTCTCCGGGCATCCCCGTCGTCCGGAACCCGCCACGGCGCAGGCGCTGCACCACCTCTTCCTCGATCGGTGGGCGATCCTCATCGGGCTCGATGCCGATATGGCGCCAGAAGACCCGGAACGCGGCGGGCACGTCCTGACGGCGGAGCTCCATCGCGGTCGCCCCGTCGACCCGGCTCGACAGGTCCCGAAGCCGGTTGCGAACGTCGCGTGGGCTCTTCCGCAGATACTCGCCCGTCACACGGACCGACGCGGTCCACAGTGCCGGAAACTCGTCGGCGACCTCGGTCTCGACCCAGCCGAGGGTCGGGGCCGGCGGATCTCGCTGGGCCTGCTGCATCCGGTCGAGCCTCCCACATGTTCGATCCGCGTGGAGCTCCGGCCGATCGCATCGAGGTGGTCCGGCGGGTCGCTTGGATCGTGGTGACCGGACCGCGTCGACGATGTGAGCGGTC
>JBFWKS010000080.1:0-14279 GCA_050252545.1 Solirubrobacteraceae bacterium | reverse complement strand
CGGTCCTCGGCGCGCTGCGCCGGATCCGTCGGGTGACCCGCCGCGAGGACGAGCTGACGCTCGACGCGGGAGCGCTGGCGGAGCGGTTGTTCGACGACCACATGCCGGCGAACATGATCCTCGTCGGTGCCGCGCTCCAGCACGGTGTCCTGCCGCTCGACGTCGCCTCGGTCGAGCGCGCGATCGAGCTCAACGGCGCCGCGGTCGAGACGAACCTCGCCGCACTGCGGTGGGGTCGCGCAACGGCGGTCGATCCGGATGCCGTTCGCCTGGCGCTCGACGGCCACGGCGCCGAGGCGACGACCGGCGTCGACGGTGCCACGCTCCTCACGCTCGACGGTGCCGCGCGAGCGCTGATCGAGGACTGCGGTCCCGAGCTGCGTCGGATCCTCGAGGCTCGCGTTCCGGAGTTGCGCGCGTGGAAGGACGATAGCACCGCCCGCGAGTACCTCGAGGACGTGACCCGGGTCGCCGCGGTCGAGCGGGAGCGGACGGGGACGACCGCGGTCGCCGAGGCGTATGCGCGCGGCCTCTTCCACCTCACCGCGTACAAGGACGAGTACGAGATCGCCCGGCTGCACCGCGACGAGATCGAGCGGCACCGCACCGCCGACGCGTTCGGCCCGCGAGCGCGCGTGCGGGTGATGCTGCATCCGCCGTTGCTGCGCGCCCTGGGGATGCGGCGCAAGGTCGCGCTGAACGGCCGCTGGCTGTTCCCGGCGTTCGGTGTCCTCTACGGCTTGCGGCGCCTGCGCGGAACGCCGCTCGACCCGTTCGGTCACACCCGGGTGCGCCGCCTGGAGCGGGCCCTGGTGCCGGAGTACCGGACGCTCGTGGACCGGGCGCTGGAGCGGCTGACGCCCCACACGGTCGCCACGGTCGCCGAGATCGCCGCGCTGGCCGAGGTCGTCCGTGGGTACGAGGCGATCAAGGAGCGCAACGCGGACGAGTTCCGACAGCGGGCGGGCGTGTCCCTCGGGCGTCTGGAGGTGGCCTCGTCGGTCACCCCGTACGCCCGGCGTGACGGGCCGCCGATCGCGCCGGCACCCAGGGTCTGACGGGACGCCGGTCACGCCGAGAGCACCGCGCGATCGGCCCGACCGATCGCGTCCCTCGGCGTCGCCGATCAGCGGGGCGCGGCCGGGCCGCGAACGGGAACGCGATCGCTACATTGGGTCGGTGGCATCATCCTCCTCGACCACGTCGACCGGCACGCGCGCCACCGGCCGGGCTTGGAGGTACGGCGTACGCATGCGGTCATCGTCGTTGGTCGTCGCCGGCCTGCTGTTGATGACGGTGATTGGCGTCCTGGCGCCACGGGCCCACGCCGGGAGCTATGACGTGTGGTCCTGCCGAGACCCGCTCGGCGCTCCCGGGTTCTCGACGGGCGCGTGGTTCGTCGACCTCCAGACCCACTACGGTCCCACGGACGGGTTCGAGGCCGCCGACACGTGCGCGGCCGACGGTGCACTGTCGATCGCGATGCGGTCGGGACGCGATCACCAGACCTCGAGCGGCCTACTCCGGTTCATGGCCCCCGCCGGAACGGTGATCACCGACTACGTGCTGCAGCGCAACCACACGATGACCGACACGGTCTCCGGGTATCAGGCCGGGGTCGAGGAGGTCGCAGCGGTCCCCGGGTTCAACACGCGGATGTGCTGGAGCGAGGATGCCGGCTGGTGCCCGACCTTCTCGACCTTGCCGATGGACCCCGCGAACGTCGCCCGTAAGGTCCGAGGTGACGCCGACGCCGTCGGGTTCGTCCGCTACGCGGATCCAGCGTGGGCCGACCTGGGGTCGCTGCAGGGCCTCCGGTTGTTCGCCCGCTGCCAGCCACCGAACGCGAGCACCCCCTGTCTGTCGTCGCCGACGGCGCCGGCCACCACCCGGCTGTTCCGCTCGATGGTCACCCTCGAGGACCCAACGCCCCCCGTGGTCACGTCGGTGTCCGGCCCGCTGGTCGACGGTACGTCGGTGACGGGCGTCCAGACGCTTCTCGTCGGGGCCAGCGACCCGCAGAGCGGCATCGCGAGCGTGACCCTGTCGGTCGACGGCGGAGGCGCGACGATCGTCGACTCCGGGGCATCGAACCCGGACTGCCGCGTGCCTTACAGCCGCCCGCAACCCTGCCCCAGCTCGACCGAGCGGGTGTTCTCCGTGGACACCGCCGGGCTGGTCCCGGGCGCCCACTCGGTGGCGGGCACCGTCACGGACGCCGCCGGAAACGCGACGGCGTGGGGACCGGTCGTCTTCGCGGTCGCGGAGCCCCCGGCGCCTGCCCCGATTCCGGCTCCGCAGCCGCCCCCGACTCCGGCTCCCGCACCCCCCACGCCGACCAACGGCAGCCCGGCGGTGGTGCAACCCAAGGTCACGCTCGACTCGAGCAAGCCGAAGCGCGGCAAGCGCCCCCGGATCTCGGGCCGGGTCACCACCGCCGCGGGAACGCCCGTCCGGAAGGCCGAGATCGTGCTGTACCGCCAGACGCTCGGGGTGTCGGGGACGACGGCGGAGCGGCACCTCAAGACGGTGCGGACCGGGTCCGACGGCCGGTTCGCGCTCGCCAAGGGGCCGGAGGGCGCCAACCGGATCATCGCGACCTTCGTCCCCTGGAAGGGTGCCGCGCCGACCGTCCGGGTGACCCGGCGCGCCCACACCGGAATCGCCGTCAGCCGCAAGGCCAGGCCCACGCGGC
The DNA here is from genome assembly GCA_050252545.1 of Solirubrobacteraceae bacterium. GTDB lineage: Bacteria > Actinomycetota > Thermoleophilia > Solirubrobacterales > Solirubrobacteraceae > Patulibacter. The sequence goes on along the minus strand of JBFWKS010000080.1, from coordinate 11,584 downwards.
TGCGCAACGGCGGGCGCCTCACGTTGAGCGGCCGCCTCTCGGGTGCCGGTGACTCGGCCCGCGGCGCCGTCGTGCGCATCGACGCGATCGTCCGCGGGCGCTACCGCGCCGTCGGAACCGTGCGCGCGGACAAGCGTGGCCGGTGGCGATGGCGGTACCGGTTCAACGGCGTCACCCGCCCGACCCGGTTCTCGTTCCGGGCGACCGTCGCGTCATCGCCGGCCTGGCCGTGGGGCACGCACCGCAGCAAGCGGGTGCGCGTCCGCGTGGATCCCCGCTGACCGTGTCCGCCGACCGTCGTCCCGGAGCCTCCCGCGGATCGCTGCGCAGCGATCCGGCGGCCCGACGGTCGGGTAGGGCCCTCGGCCGGCGCGGGTCGGAGCGGGTCGTCGCCCGCGAGTACGGCGCGGTGCGCGACGAGGTGCTGCGCACGGTCGGCGGCAAGCTCCGGGCGGCGGGCGTCCGCCTCGACGACAGCGATCTGGACGCCGCCTACAACCAGGCGTGGCACGCGTTGTACGTCAAGCTCGAGGCGGGCGAGACGATCGACAACCGGGTGGCGATGCTCGTCACTATCACCCACCGCCGGGCGCTCGACGACCACCGGGCCCGACACGTCGACCGACGGGCCGATCTGGAGCCCGATCTGGTCGCCCCGCCCGACGATCTGGACGCCAGACTCGATGACCGGACCCGCCTGCGGGCGTTGCGGGACGGGATGCGGGAGCGGCTGTCGGACCGGGAGCTCGAGGCCGCCACCCTCTGCTACCTGTACGACTACACCCGTCCCGACGCCGCACGCCAGATGGGCCTGACGCCCAGGCGGATGGAGAAGGTCATGGACGGCGTCTCCAAGCGGATGGGCCGTCTGGTGGAGGACGTGTCCGGCGACTGGTGCCGGGAGCGCCGCTCGATGATCCGGGCGTACGCGCTGGGCATCCTCGATCCCGACGGGGAGCGTCATGCGCTGGCGGCCAGTCACCTGGAGGACTGCTCCTCCTGCCGCCGCCGCGTCCTCGGCCTCCGCGGCATCGCGTCCCTCACGCCTCCCGTCCCGCTGCTGGTGGGCTCGGGACTCATCGCCGGAGGCCCATCCGCGACGGGCACCGGCCACGCGGAGTCCACATCCGACGTGGGTGCCCCGGGGCTCGGTGCGGCAGGCGCTGCCGGAGTCACGGCCGCCGCTGCCGCGGCCGCTGGGGCCGCCGGCGCCAGTGCCAGCGTTACCGCCAGTGCCGGTGCCGGTGCGACCGCCGGTGCCAATGCCGGTGTTACCGCCGGCGCCAGTTCCGCCAGCGGTGCCAGTGCCGCCACCGGTGCCGGTACTTCCGTCGGTGCCGGTACTACGGCCGCCGGCGCAGTGAGCGTGGTGGGCCGGCGAGCCGCGTCGACCGGCTCCGCGGGCACCGGGGTCGGGGTCGGGGTCGGTCGACGGCTGCGTGGGCTCGGTCGACGGGTGGCCGGGCTCGGTCGACGAGCCGCGATGGTCGCCACCGCCGGCGTCGCGGTCGTGGCGATCGCCGTCGCAGCGGTGGCGATCGGCGACGACGATGGTTCGTCTGGCTCCGGGCCGCGCGTCGCCGGGCCGGACGGCGGAGGGCCGGCCGCCGCCCGGCCCGGTTCGATCTCCCCGAGCGCCCCCGTCACCGTCCGCAGCGCGAGCGACCGGCCCGGTGCCCTGCGCGTGGCCGTGCCCGACGTCACCGCGATGCAGGCCCGCGAGCGGGAAGCCGCGGCGCGTCGCCGTGCGGCGGAGCGCCGCCGGTCCGCCACCCTCCGCGCTGCGGCTCGCGCCCGCCGTCGCGTCGCTGCGAGCACCAGCGTGCCCGGTACCACGCCGTCGGCCGCCGCGCGGGCGGACGCCGCCGGCAGCGACGGTGCGGGTACCGGGTCCTCGTCCTCGGCTGCAGCGGCCACGCCTCCCCCGGCCGCCTCCACGCCGCCGTCCTCGACGGGCTCCTCCACGACGAACGGATCGGGTTCCACGTCGGGGTCCGGCGCCGGGTCCTCGGCAGCACCGTCCGATCGGGTCGTGGACGACGGGGCCGAGGAGTTCGACCTGCGCTGAGCCATGCCCGGGAGCGGCCGCACGCTCGGGGCTCGGCGACCCGCCATCCCGGCCGAGGGTGCCGCGCCCCGGTCGTCCGGCGTCCCTCCCCGCCCACCTCCTACCCTCCGAGACCGATGCCGGGTCGCCCCGATCAACCCTCCGCGCCGCCGGGCGCCGCCCGCGGCGACTTCGACGTCGCCGGACTGCGCCGTCGACTCGGCGCCCTCACCCACCGCGACGAGGAGCGGCTCGGCCGCCGGCTCCAACGGCTGCGCGGCGTCCGCGACCCCGAACGGCGCGGAGGCGATCTGCAACGGCTGCTGACCGAGATCGACGAGGCCGAAGCCCTGATCGCCCGCCGCACCGCCGCCCGGCCGACCGCGATCACCTACCCCGAGGAGCTCCCGGTCAGCGCCCGCCGGGATGACCTGCGGGCCGCGATCGAGGCGCACCAGGTCATCGTCGTCGCCGGCGAGACCGGATCGGGCAAGACCACCCAGCTCCCCAAGATCTGCCTGGAGCTCGGGCGCGGCATCCGCGGCACGATCGCCCACACCCAGCCCCGGCGCCTGGCGGCCCGCACGGTGGCGGAACGGATCGCGTTCGAGCTCGGTGTGCCGCTCGGCGGTGCGGTCGGCTACAGCGTCCGGTTCCAGGACCACGCCAAGGACGACACGCTCGTCCGGCTGGTCACCGACGGTCTGCTGCTGGCCGAGATCCAGCGCGACCGGCTGCTGCGCCGTTACGACACGATCATCGTCGACGAGGCCCACGAGCGGTCGCTCAACATCGACTTCCTCCTGGGGTGCATCCACCAGATCCTGCCGGTACGCCCCGAGCTCAAGCTCATCATCACGTCGGCCACGATCGACCCCGGCCGGTTCAGCCGCCACTTCGGTGACGGAACCGACGGGGAGGACGCGACGGGCGCCGCGCCGATCGTCGAGGTGTCCGGGCGCACCTACCCCGTCGAGGTCCGCTACCGACCGCTGCACGACGACGGCGACGACGAGGCCACCGACCCGGACGTCGACGCCCGGCCCGGTGGCGGGCACGGGGCCCCGGGGACCGGCGGCGGACGGGGTGGGCGCGCTCCCGGCCCGGGGAACCCGGGCGGACGCGGTGGTGGAGCAGGACGTCCCGCCCGCTCCGGCGCGAACGCCGCCGATCCCGATCGCGACCGCGACGAGGCGATCGGCGACGCGATCGAGGAGCTGTGGACCGACCCGACGCTGCCCGCCGGTCGCGGCGACGTCCTCGTCTTCCTCAGCGGCGAGCGCGAGATCCGCGATGCCGCCGAGGCCCTCAACGGCCGCCTGGGGCCCGCCGTCGACGTCCTGCCGCTGTATGCGCGGCTCGCGCACGACGAGCAGCACCGGGTGTTCCGCGGCAGCGGCGGGCGGCCCCGGGTGGTGCTCGCCACCAACGTCGCCGAGACGTCGCTCACCGTTCCGGGTATCCGCTACGTCGTCGACACCGGCGTCGCCCGGATCAGCCGCTACAGCTCCCGACTCAAGGTGCAGCGGCTCCCGATCGAGCGGATCTCCCAGGCGTCGGCCGACCAGCGCAAGGGCCGCTGCGGCCGCACCTCCGACGGTGTCTGCGTGCGCCTGTACTCCGAGGACGACTTCGACGCCCGCGATGCGTTCACCGATCCCGAGATCCTGCGCACCAACCTGGCGTCGGTGATCCTGCAGATGGCGTCGCTGCGCCTCGGCGACGTGGAGGCGTTCCCGTTCCTGGACCCGCCGGATCGCCGCCAGATCCGCGACGGCACCGACCTGCTGCACGAGCTGGGCGCGCTCGAGCACGGTGGGCCGCAGGCCGGCCCGGGCAACGCCGCGCCCGACGATGCCCCCACCGCGATCGACCCGCCGGCGGATGGTGACTCGTCGCCGCGCCGTGGCCGACATGGTCGGGGTGAGCGGGTTCGCGTCGACGGACCGCGACTCACGGCACTCGGACGCCGCCTGGCGCAGCTGCCCGTCGACCCGCGGATGGCGCGGATGGTGTTGGAGGCCGACCGACTGGGCTGCGCCGACGAGGTGATCGTCATCGCCGCCGCGCTGTCGATCCAGGACCCGCGCGAGCGGCCGGCGGAGCACCGCGCCGCCGCCGACCAGGCCCACGCCCGGTTCAAGGACGAGCACTCCGACTTCATCGCGCTGCTCAACCTCTGGCGGTACCTGCGGGAGCAGCAGCAGGCGCTGTCGGGCAACCGCTTCCGCAAGCAGTGCAAGGCCGAGTACCTCCACGTGCTGCGGATCCGCGAATGGCAGGACCTCGTGTCGCAGCTGCGCCGCGCCGCCCGCCAGACGAAGGTGACGATCAACCGCGAGCCCGCGGAGCCCGACCAGGTCCACCAGGCGCTGTTGTCCGGGCTGCTGTCGCACGTCGGGCTCCAGGACCGCGCCGACGAGGAGAAGCGCGCCGCCCGTGACGCCCGTCGCGGCCGGCGTCCGCAGCCGGAGTTCGTCGGGGCCCGCAACGCCCGGTTCGCGATCTTCCCGGGATCGGCGGTGTCGTCGCGGCGCCCGCCGCCGTGGGTGATGGCCGCCGAGCTCGTCGAGACCACCCGGCTGTGGGGCCGCACCGTCGCCCGGATCGATCCGGCGTGGATCGAGCCGTTGGCCGCGCACCTCGTCAAGCGCACGCACCTGGAGCCGCGCTGGTCGCGCAAGCGCGGATCGGCCGTCGCGACCGAGAAGGTCACCCTCTACGGCCTGCCGATCGTCGCCGACCGGACCGTCGCCTACGGCCGGATCGACCCGGTCGTCTCGCGCGACCTGTTCATCCGTCACGCGCTCGTCGAGGGCGACTGGGACGGCGGTCGTGCCGGCGGCGACCGGATCCTGGCCGAGAACGCCCGTCGCCGGGCCGAGGTCCGGGAGCTGGAGGAGCGCGCGCGCCGCCGCGACCTGCTCGTGGAGGACGACGTCCTCCACGCGTTCTACGACGAGCGGCTACCGGCCGACATCGTCGGCGGCGCCGAGTTCGACCGCTGGTGGCGGCGGATCCGCCAGGAGGATCCCGACCGCCTCACCATCGACCGCGACGTCCTGGTCGACCCCGAGGCGGCGGCGAGCGTCGACGCGCACGCCCGGCCGACCCGCTGGCGGCAGGGCGACACGGTCCTGGACCTGGAGTACCGATTCGACCCGGGGAGCGACGAGGACGGCGTGACCGCGATCGTGCCGCTCAAGGCATTGCCGCGGTTGCGGCCCGAGGGGTTCGAGTGGCTCGTCCCGGCGCTGCAGGCCGAGCTCGTCGTGGCGCTGCTGCGTGGACTGCCCAAGGACGTTCGCCGCGAGCTCGTCCCGATCCCCGAGACCGCCGACTGGCTACTGGACCGGCTGGAGCCCGGACGTGAGCCGCTGCAGCGCGCCGTGGCCCGCGAGCTCTCGCGCCGCCCCGGCGTGCAGGTCACCCCCGCGATGGTCGACCTGGCCGCGGTGCCCAGCCACCTGCGGATGCGGTTCCGGGTCGTCGACGACACCGACAAGGCCGTCGCGGAGGGCGAGGACCTCGAGACGCTGCGCAGCGAGGTCCGCCCGCGGCTGCGTGCCGAGCTGGCCGCGGCCACCCCACAGCTCGAGCACCGTGGCCTGACCGATTGGACGATCGGCACCCTGCCTCGCGCGGTCGGTCTGCCCGGGACCGATGGTGCGGTGCGGGCGTTCCCGGCGCTCGTCGACGAGGGCCAGACGGTCGGCGTGCGGGTGCTCGACACCCCTGCCGCACAGGCGGCGGCGATGGTCACGGGCACGCGACGGCTGTTGCGCATGACCATCCCCTCCCCCGTACGCCACGTCCGCCGCACGCTCGCCGACGACCAGCAGCTCACGCTGTCGCTCGCCCAGGGTGGCCTCGGCGCGGTGCTCGAGGACACGGTCGACGCGACCGTCGACGTATTGACGCAGGACGCCGGCGGCCCGGTGTTCGACGAGGCCGCGTTCCGGGCGCTGCGTGACCGCGTGGCCGGTCACCTGGCGGGGGCGACGGTCAAGGTCTGCGGTCAGGTCGTGCTCATCCTCCGCGCCGAGGCGGACGTGCGGAGGCGACTGGAGGCGCTCGCCGAGCGCCCGGCGCCCGGCGGCGCGTTCGACCCGACGCTCCGTGACGTGCAGGCCCAGCTGGCCCGGCTGCTGCCGCCGGGGTTCGTGAGCACGGCCGGCGCACGCCGCCTGCCCGACCTGGTGCGCTACCTCCGTGCGGCCGTCCAGCGGCTGGACCGGTTGCCGACCGCGGTGGCCGCCGACCACGACCGGATGCGCGCGATCCACGAGCTGGAGCAGGCCTACGCGGCGCGCCTGCAGGCCGCCGGTGACCGGATCACCCCCGAGCTGCGCGACGTGCGCTGGATGCTCGAGGAGCTGCGCGTCAGCCACTTCGCCCAGGCGCTCGGGGTGCGCGGCGGCGTGTCGGCCAAGAAGATCCGGCGGGCGCTGGACGACTGACCGGCCCGGGCGACCGCCACGGGACGACCCGCCGCGCGCCGACGCCGCGGGTCCCCCGCCCCGGACGCCACCGGCGGCGCGATACCGGTCACGGCCCACCGGTCGTCACCGCACGACCCGGAACGACCGCGTGCGCCGCGTGTGCTTGCCGGTCTCGTTCGTCGCGGTGATGACGAGGCGGTAGCGGCCCGGCGTCAGGGTGCGGCGACCGAACCGCGGGCCGATGTCGATCTGCGTCCGGCCCTCGACGAGCTTGAGATCGCGCTTGACCGGGAGGACCGCGAACCGCGTGCACGCCCTGCGCCGCGAGACGCGCCGGCCCTTCGGCGCCTTGCGGCAGCCCTTGGCGGTCTTGCGTCCCGCCCGGGCGTGCGCCACCTGCACGCGTACGCGCGACTCCTCGGTGACCCGGATGGTGAGGCGGGCCTTCGTCGGGGCGCGCTTCGACCGCGGGCCGCTCCTGCGGCGCAGGTGCCAGCGGGTCGGGGTGACCGACGCCGTGCGGATCCGGACCGGGTCGGGCGGCAGCGCGTCGAACCGGGCGGTGACGCTCTGGGCCCGGCCCGTCCCGATCGTGCAGGTCGGGCCCGTGGTCGCACCGGCGCAGGCACCGCCCCAGCCGGAGAACTGCGAGTCCTTCGCCGGCCGGGCGGTCAGCGTCACCGTCCGCGTGGGGGCGAACGACTGGCCGCAGTCGGTTCCGCAATCGATCCCCGCGGGCTGGCTGGTCACCGTGCCGCGCAACGGCCCGCCGCCCTCGAGGGTCACGCCCAGCGGCACGGTCGTGGGTGCGCGGATGCCCGGCTTGTCGAACCGCAGGATCCGGTCCTGGCCGGCGTCGGCGACGTACAGCGTGCCGCCGCCCTTGCTCAGGGCCAGGTTCCCGGGCTCCACGACGGTGATCCCCGGACCGGCCTCCGACGCGAGCGTGTCCCAGGTCCAGTGGCCCTTGCCGTCCGGCACGCCGCGCAGGATGCGGGCCCCGCCGGGGACCTTGGGGCGGGCCTCGGCGACGTACAGGGTGCCGTCGGCCGCGGCCGCCAGGCCCTCGGGTCGGTCCCAGCGCGTGGCGCCCGGCGGTGGCGGCACCTTCTCGTTGGTCCGCACGTCGCGGATCGACCGGGTGGTGGTGACGTACGCCTGGCCGGTCGGGGCGACCGTCACCGCGTACGGACGGCCCAGGCCGCCGCGGATGACGGTCGCGTTGCCGCTGATGTCGACCCGCAGCACGCGTCCGTGGTTGGTGTCGGCCACCCAGACGCTGCCGTCGGGGTGCGCCGCGATCCCGCGCGGGCGCTTGACGAACCCGTCGGGCGTGATGAGCACCGGCGTGCCGTCGGGTGCCAGGCGCTGCAGGCGGTTGTTGTACGTGTCGGCGACCCACAGGCCGCCCGCGGTGTCCCAGGCGACGGCGCCGGGCAGCAGCATCTGCTGCGTGCGCGCCTTGCCCCAGTGCGCGAACCCCGTCGACGGGCTGATGTACGCGCGCTGGTCGTGGTAGGTGCCGTCAGACGCGATCAGCGCCACGCGGTGGTCGAAGGTGTCGGCGACGGCGAGCGTGCCGTCGGGGTGCACGGCCACGCCTCGCGGGCGGGTGAAGTACCCCGGTCCGCGCCCGGCGATGCCCCACGCCGCCCACACGGTGCCGTCCGGTCGCACGCGCTGGATGCGGTTGTTGGACGTGTCGGCCACGACGGCACCGCCCTTGGGATCGGTGGGATCCGTGGCGACCGCCCGGACGATCGCGAAGCGTCCGACGGTGCGGCCGCGCCCGCCGGCGGTACCGACGTAGTCGAGCGTCTCGGTGTCGTGGATGTTGAGCCGGCCGTTGAGGTTGTCGGCGATGTAGAAGCGGTTCCTCCGGTCGACGGCGACGTCGTAGGGCGCGTTGATCTCTCCGGGACCGCGCCCATGTCGACCCGCGCGGCCGACGACCTCGAGCGAGCGCGACCCGAGGACGAGGATCCGGTGGTGCTGGTTGTCGGCGACGAACAGGCGACGTCCGTCGGGGCTCACGCCGAGTCCCTGCGGGAACTGCAGGTTGACCCCGCCCCCGCGCGAGGTGACGCGGGGCGACGTATAGGGCTTGAGGCTGTTGGGGTCCAACGCCCACCGCACGACGCGGTGGTTGCCGCTGTCGGCGACGAACACCACCACGGTGCGGCCGGGACCGGCCTGGTGCACGGCGATGCCGCCGGCGATGATCCCGCGATCGGGGCGGCCCCCGTTGAGCAGCTTGAGGCCCGACGTCGCGCCGATCGAGGTGATGTATCGGCCGTCGTCGGCCGAGATCACCTGTATCCGGTCGTGGGCGCTGTCGAGGACGAAGATCCGGCCGCTGCGGTCCAGGGCGAGGCCTCCGACAACATCGAACCGCCCGGGTTCGCCGCGGTGCGCGTAGCCGCCGAAGCTGTGCTTGGGCGTGCCGGTCGGGCTGAACGTCTGGATCGTTCCGCTGTACTGGTCCCCGACGACGACGTCGCCGTTGCGCGGGTCGACGCCGACCGCCTGGGGAAAGCGGACCACGCCGCCGGCGCGCGGCGTCTCGCCGACGATCGTCGGCGTGAGCGGCGGGCGCGGTGGTGCGGCGGTCGCTGGTCCGGCCCCCGCGAGTCCCAGGACGAGGACGGTGATGGTCCCGCGAGCGACTGAGCCCAGCGCGCGACGGACGGCGGGACGGGACCACGTCGGCATGGCCCCATCCTGTCGGTCCCGGCGGCGGGACGCGCCGGTTCGGCCGCGGGGCCGTCGCGCGAGCGGAGGCCCGGTCCGAGACGGGACGTCGACGTCCCGGAAGCGCCCACCCCTTCCTCGTCCGGGGCGCCTCCTCCGCCAAGCCGGTGATCATGAGACTCGGTCCTATATAGTGCCCGCGGCACCGTGCTCGAACCGTTCTCCCTTCCCTTCGTCCAGCGCGGGATCATCGAGATCCTGCTGCTCGCCGCCGGCGCCGGCGTGCTCGGCACGTGGGTCGTCCTGCGCGGGCTGTCGTTCTACGCGCACGGCGTCGCCGTCGCGACGTTCCCGGGGCTCGTCCTCGCCGCCGGGCTGGGGTTCTCGGGACCCCTGGGAGCCCTGGCCTGCGCGCTGGTGTTCGCGTTCGGCGTCGGGGGCCTGGGCCGCGGCCGGGGCGACGGCGAGCACGGCACCCTCACCGCGATGGTCCTCGTCGGGGCCCTCGCCGTCGGCGTGATCCTCGCCAGCGACGTCTTCCCCCACGAGGCGAACGTCACGTCGCTGCTGTTCGGCAGCCTGCTGCTGGTCTCCGACGGCGACCTCGTGATCGCCGCCGCCGTCAGCGTCGTCGTCCTGCTCGTCGGGCTCCTCCTCGGACAGCGGTGGCTGGCGTCCGGGTTCGCCGGTCCCCACGCCTCCGCGCTGGGACTGCGATCGGGCGCGCCCACCGCGATCCTGCTCGTGCTCGTCGCCGCGGTCGCCGTGGCCTCGTTGTCGGCGCTGGGGTCGCTGCTGGCAGCCGCCCTGATCGTCGTGCCGGCCGCGACCACCCGGCCCTGGATCTCGCGCATGCCCGCGTGGCAGCTGTCCACCGTCCTGCTCACCGCCCTCGTCGGCGTCGTCGGCCTGTGGCTGGCGGCGCAGACCAACGCCCCTCCGGGGGCCACCATCGCCGTCCTGACCGGAGCCCTGTTCGCCATGAGCCACACCACCCACGCCGCCCTACGTCACCGCCGCGACCACGATCCCGAGCGGCCGCCCCGTCGGCGTGGCCCCCGCCGCATCGCCAGCGTCGGACTGGCACTCCTCGCCGCGGTCGGCATCTCCGCCTGCGGGAGCGACGGTGACGGCGGCGACGGCGGTCGTCTGTCGGTCGTCGCCACCACGTCGCCGGTCGGCGACCTCGTGCGCAACGTCGGCGGCGACCGGATCGACCTGCACACGATCATCACCGCCGGCACCGACCCACACGACTTCGAGCCGCGTCCCGACGACGTCGTCGCCACGTCGAAGGCGAAGGTCCTCGTGGCGTCGGGGCTGGGCCTGGACGGCTGGATCGACGACGTGCGCAAGCAGGCCGGATCCGACGCCCCGCTGCTGCAGCTCGGCGACGGCGTCCCCCATCACCGGGAGGGCGGCGAGCACGATCACGACGGCGACGACGCCAAGGCCGACGACCACGACGCGGCGGGCGACCACGCCCACCACCACGACGACGCGAAGGCCGCCGACCACGCCGGGGGCGAGGACCACGCGCACGACGACGGCCACGGCGGGGCCTCGGACGCCGAGGATCAGGCTCACGCCGCCGGCGAGGACGACCACGCCGGCCACGATCACGGCGACGAGTCCGGCACCGACCCGCACTGGTGGCAGGACCCGACCAACGTTCCCGCCGCCGTCGAGGCGATCCGCGACGCCCTCGTCCGCGCCGACCCCGAGCACGAGGCCGACTACGTCCGCGCCGCCACCGCCTACCTGGCCAAGCTCGAGGCGCTCGACGCCGGCATCCGCACCTGCCTGCGGGCCGTCCCTGCCAAGGACCGCAAGATCGTCACGAGCCACGACGCGTTCGGGTACTTCACCGACCGCTACGACATCACCGTCGTGGGCGCCGTGATCCCCTCCCGGACGACGCAGGCCCAGGCCTCCGCCGCCGACGTCGACCGGCTCACCCGGCTCGTCCGGTCCGAAGGCGTCAAGGCGATCTTCCCCGAGACCGCGGTCAGCCCCAAGCTCGCCGAGGCCCTCGCCCGCGCAACCGGTGCCACTTCCGACCTCACGCTCTACGGCGATGCGCTCGGCCCGCAGGGGAGCGCCGGCGCGACGTACCTCGGCGCCGTCGCCCACAACGCCGACGCGATCGTGCGCGGGATCACCGGCAAGGAGCGTGGCTGCACGATCGCCGGCCTGTGAAGATCGTCCCCGTGAGCGCCCCGTCCGCCGCCGACCCCGGCCCGTCGCCCGACGTCCTCCTGCGCCTGGAGGGCGTCGGCGCCGGCTACGACGAGCGCCTCGCCCTGCGCGAGGTCGGCTTCGCGGCGCACGCCGGCGAGCGGATCGCGGTCCTCGGACCCAACGGCGGGGGCAAGACGACGCTCTTCCGGGTGATCCTCGGGGA
>JBFWKS010000079.1:0-14326 GCA_050252545.1 Solirubrobacteraceae bacterium | reverse complement strand
TCGCCACCGGCATCGTCGGCAAGCCGACCAAGCGCGTGACGGTCGACGTCACCGAGACCACGGACGGGAACCTGGCGACCCCGCCGGCCGACCTGCGCAAGGCCGCGCAGGAGTTCCTCCACCCCAAGGCACCGCCGGGCGGGGGTGCACCGTCTGCGGCATCGGGGACCGACGGGGGCGCCGCCGGCGCCGCCTCGACCGGCGGGGGCCCCTCGACCGATGGGGCGACCTCGACCACCGACGACGCAACGAGCGGACCGGGGGATGCGTCGCTCCCGCGCCAGGAGGCGACGCTGAAGCGGCGCAGGGCCCGCAACCCGGGCAGCCTGATCGACGCGACCGCCGGCACGAAGGCCGTGATCGAGGCGAAGATCGGCCCCGGGCTGCAGGGCCTGCCGATCTACCACCCGACGCTGATGCCCCGCAGCGGTCGCATCGATGAGACGTCCACCCGGCAGTACGACATCCAGTCCCCCGGCGGTCGTGCCTACCCGTGGCGCGCCTACCGGCTGGTCGTCCAGACCGACGGACTCGGGCAGTACTACGGCGTGCAGGGCACCGACTGGACGGATCCGCCGATCGTGCGGGCTCCCGCCGACCGCGAGCGGATCGGGGGCAGGACGTTCCTGGTGCAGTACGACGGCTCGAAGATCCGACGGATGATCTACCGTGGCGAGCAGGGCACGTACTGGGTCACCAACACGCTGTCGAACCGCCTGACGAACGCCGAGATGCGCGCGATCGCCCGCTCGCTCAAGAGAACGCCCCGATGAGCACACCGCCCTCCGACACGCCGCCGCGCCCCGGGATCGGCTTCGCCGTCCGGATGATCCTCGTCGGGCTGCTCGTGCTGACGGTGACCGGATCGGCCGTCGCCGCGACCCTGTGGAACGAGGGCGAGAAGGTCGCCGACATCTTCGACGACCCGGCCGCACCGCAGCTGTCGCCCGCTGCGGTCGGCGCGCTCGACGACGTCGAGTCCGGCAAGCCGCAGACGATGCTGCTCGTCGGCGACGACCGCCGCAACACCGATGCCAAGGGCGACCCGACCCGATCCGACACGATGATCCTGCTCCGGCTGGATCCCGACGCCGAGGCGACGACGATGCTGTCGCTTCCCCGCGACCTGATCGTCGACCATCCCGGTCGCGGCCGCGGCAAGCTCAACGAGGCCTACACCGGTGGACCGGAGCGGCTGATCGAGACGCTGCGCACGCTCCTGAGCACGCCGGACGAGGAGTTCGGGATCCACCACTTCGTGTCGATCCAGTTCACCGCCTTCTCCCAGGCCGTCAACGAGTTCGGCTGCTTCTACGCCGACATCGACCGGACGTACTTCAACCCGCCGAACACCGGGTACGCCGAGATCGACGTCAAGTCGGGGTACCAGCGGCTGTGCGGCGAGGACTCGCTCGACTACGTGCGGTTCCGGCACGCCGACAGCGACCTCGTCCGCGAGGCCCGTCAGACGCACTACCTGTCGGAGGCCCGGGCCCAGATCGCCAACTCGCGGGTGTTCAAGGAGCGGGAGTCCCTCCTCAAGGCGATCCGCCCGTACATCAAGACGGACATCCGCAAGGCGGCCGGGATCCTCGGCGTCGTCAAGCTCGCCTCCGGCGTCGTCGGCAAGCCGACCAAGCGCGTGACGCTGCGGGTCAGCGACACCGCCGACGGCAACCTGGCCACGACGACGGACGCCCTGCACGAGGCGGCCAGGGACTTCCTGCACCCCGAGGCCGTGCCGGGGGGCGACACGCGCGAGGCCCGGGCCGCGGAGCAGGAGGACGACGGGCCCGACACCACGAGCGCCGGTGGGGCCGGCACCACCGGGACCACGACGACGACGCGCAAGCCGAAGCCGAAGCGGCGCAAGGGCAAGAACCCCGGGAGCCTCATCGACGGCACCGTCGCGGCGAAGAACGTGATCGCGACGAACATCGGGGGCCGGCTCAAGAGCCTGCCGATCTACTACCCGACCCTGATGACGCGCAGCGGCGCCTACGACCAGACGTCGACGCGCCAGTACGACATCCAGTCGCCGGGCGGCAAGGCGTACCCGTGGTCCGCGTACCGCCTGGTCGTCAAGGCCGCCGGGGTGGGGCAGTACTACGGCGTGCAGGGCACGACCTGGACCGACCCGCCGATCATCCAGCTGGGCGACGACGAGGAGCGGCTCGGGGGCAAGACCTTCCTCGTCCAGTACGACGGCTCGAAGATCCGACGGATGATCTACCGCGGCAAGCGCGGGACGTACTGGATCACGAACACGCTGTCGAACAACCTGAGCAACGCCGAGATGCGGGCGCTCGCCCGCACGCTCACGCGCCTGAGCCGGTAGAGACGCCCACGCGTGGCCGTGACGCGTCGTCGTCGCGACCGCCCGAGGTTCACCACGCGAGACACACCGAGGTTCACCACGCGAGACACAGGTGCGGCGACGGGGACCTGTAGCCTGCGCGGTCTCATGTCCGTAGAGCGAGAGCCCATCGGCGTCGTCGGCACGGGGTACGTCGGGCTGGTAACAGCGGCCGGATTCGCCGAGCTCGGCAGTGATGTCGTGTGCGTCGACATCGACGCCGACAAGATCGCGCGCCTGCAGCGCGGCGAGATCCCGATCTACGAGCCGGGGCTCGCCGAGATGGTGGAGCGCAATCGCTCGCGGTTGACCTTCACCACCGACATCGCCGACGCGCTGGAGCACGCACGACTCCTCTTCGTCGCCGTCGGCACGCCGCCGACGTACTCCGGTGACGCCGACCTCTCGGCCGTCCACGCCGTCGTGGCGTCGATGCCCGCATCGGACCGCCACGCGCTCGTCATGAAGTCGACGGTGCCGGTCGGCACCGGCGCATCGATCAAGCGCGTCTTCGCCGAGCAGGGCAAGGGTGGGTTCCGTTACGCGTCCTGCCCGGAGTTCCTCAAGGAGGGCACCGCGGTCGCCGACTTCATGAGGCCCGACCGCGTCGTCATCGGTGACGACGGCGACTGGGCCGGAGACGCGGTCGTCGAGCTGTACCGGCCCTTGCTCAACGGCACGCACGGCGGCCCGATCGACAGCGCCACGTCCCCGACGCCGCTCGGCGAGCTCGTCCGCACCGACATCGCGTCGGCCGAGATGGTCAAGCTCGCGTCCAACGCGTTCCTGGCCACGAAGATCTCGTTCATCAACGAGATCGCCAACGTCTGCGAGGAGACCGGCGCCGACGTCGTCGAGGTCGCACGTGGCATGGGCCTCGACGCGCGGATCGGCCCGAAGTTCCTCAACGCCGGGATCGGGTTCGGGGGGTCGTGCTTCCCCAAGGACGTGACCGCCCTCAAGCAGCTCGCCGGCAACTCCGGCTACCACTTCCAGCTCCTGAACTCGGTCTACGAGGTCAACGAGCTGCAGAAGCGCCGCGTCGTCGGCAAGCTCGAGAAGCACCTCGGTGCGCTCGTCGGCAAGCGGATCGCGCTGCTGGGCCTGGCGTTCAAGCCCAACACCGACGACATGCGCGAGGCCAGCTCGCTCGTGCTCGCCGCACGCCTCCAGGCCGCCGGGGCGAGCGTCGTGGCCTACGACCCGATCGCGGCCGAGGTGGCCCGCCCGATGCTGCGCGGCGTCGACATCGCCGCCGACGCCCTCGAAGCGGTCCGTGATGCCGACGCGGTCGTCCTCGTCACCGAGTGGCAGGAGTTCCGCGACCTCGACCTGAGCGTCGTTCGCGAGCGGATGGCCGGCGACGTGCTGGTCGACGGTCGCAACGCGCTCGATCCGCGGGCCGCCGCCGCCGCCGGCCTGCGGTACGAGGGCATCGGCCGCCCGGCGGTCAACCGGGTCCCGATCCCCGACCCGGTCTGATCGTGGGCGTCCAGGCGGTCATCCTGGTCGGCGGTCGGGGAACGCGACTCCGGCCGCTGACGAGCAACCGGCCCAAGCCGATCGTCCCGCTCGTCGACCGGCCGTTCATGGCCTACATGCTGGAGTGGGTCGCGTCGCACGGCATCACTGACGTCATCCTCTGCTGCGGATTTCTCGCCGACTCGATGGTCGAGACCCTCGGGGACGGTTCCGCGTACGGCGTGCGCATCACCTGGGTGCAGGAGCCCGAGCCGCGTGGCACCGCCGGCGCGCTCTGGTACGCCGAGCCGCACCTCGAGGGCGACCGGTTCGTGATGCTCAACGGTGACGTGCTCACCGACATGGACCTGACGGTCCAGCTCGCCCAGCACGAGCGCAGCGGCGCCCGCGGAACGCTCGCGCTCGTCCCCGTCGAGGACCCCACCGCCTACGGTCTGGTGCGGCTCAACGGCGACTCGACCGTCAAGGGGTTCCTCGAGAAGCCCGAGCCCGATCAGATCGACACCGACCTGATCTCGGCCGGCGCCTACGTCCTGGAGCGCTCGGTGCTCGACCTGATCCCGCAAGGGCGGATGGTGTCGATCGAGCGCGAGGTGTGGCCGCGACTCGTCGGCGACGGCCTCCACGGCTGCGTCCACCGCGGCCGGTACTGGATGGACATCGGCACCCCTGAGCGGTACCTCGAGGGCACCGCCGACATCCTCGCGCGGCGGGTGCGCACCCGGGTCGGTGACCGGCTCCAGGAGGTCGGTCCGCTGGACCCGACGGCGACCGTCGCCGAGGACAGCGTCGTCGACCGCGCGGCGCTCGTAGACCGCGGCGCCCGGCTGGGGTCCCGGGTCGTGATCGGGTCCGGCAGCGTCGTCGGTCCCGACGTGACGATCGGTGACGACGTCATCCTGCAGGACGCGGTCGTCCTCGCGGGGGCGACGATCGGATCCGGGACGCGGCTGCGCGACTGCGTCGTCGGCACCGGTGCGCGGATCGGCAAGAACGTCGTCCTCTCCGACGAGGCGATGGTCGGCGACGACGCGACCATCGGGGACGGCAACGTCCTCGCCGGCGGCGTGCGGGTGTCCACCGGGGCCTCCCTGGCTCCGCGGGCGCTCTCGTTCTGACGGGCGAGGTCGACCACCTCACGGCCCGGTCACCGCCCCGCCCCGCCGCCCGATGCGGCATGCTCCGCGGTGTATGAACGCCACCCAGCCGCTGGACCCCGCCGCAGTCTCGGCCGTCGACGTCACCGACCAGATCGCGGACGCGTTGGCGATCGGCGACCACATTCGCGACGCCATGTGGAAGGTCGAGTCGGCGGGCCTGGGGACATGGGACAGCCCCGGTGGCCTCGTCGTCGCCGGGATGGGCGGATCGTCGATCGGCGGGCTCCTGGCGCGCGCCGCGCTCGGAGATCAGGCCGCCCGCCCGGTCCTCGCGGCACGCGGCTACGGCCTGCCGCCGTGGACCACCGACGACACCACCGTGCTCTGCGCGAGCTACAGCGGCGACACCGAGGAGACGCTCGCGTGCTTCGAGGCGGCAGGCGTCATCGGGGCCCGACGCGTGGTCGTCACGACCGGTGGCGAGCTGGGGCGGCTCGCCCGCGAGGAGGGCGTCCCGGTGATCCCCGTCGCCGGCGGGCTGCAGCCGCGCGCCGCCGTCGGCTACATGGTCGTCGCGGTGCTCGAGGTGGCGGCCGCATGCGGGGCGGGACCGTCGCTGCGTGCCGAGCTCGACGTCGCCGCCGACGCGCTCGACGGGCTCGCCCGGGAGTGGGGCCCGTCCGGCACCGACGACGGTCAGGCCAAGACCCTCGCCCGCGCCCTCCACGGCACGATCCCGGTCGTCGCGGGGATGGAGCTCACGGCCCCGGTCGCCTACCGCTGGAAGTGCCAGATCAACGAGAACGCCGAGGTCCCGGCGTTCACGCACGAGATGCCGGAGGCCAACCACAACGCGCTCGTCGGGTGGAACGGTGCCCGTGACGTGGGCCGGTTCACGTCGGTGATCCTCGAGGACACCGACGTCCATCCCCGACTGATCCGCCGGGCCGAGCTGACGAGCGAGCTGATCGCGCCGTACACCGCGAGCGTCCACCGCGTCGGGTCGCGGGGCGAGACCGCGGTCGAGCGCGTGCTGTCGCTGGTCCTGCTCGGCGATCTGGTGTCGCTCTACCTGGCCGTGCTCGGCGGGACCGACCCCGCGCCGGTCACGCCGATCGACCGGCTCAAGGAGCAACTCGCCGCCGACGACTGATCGTCGTCGCGGGGAACGTCACCGGGACGTCCCCGGAGGACCGTTCGGGTGCGGTAGGTTGCCCCGGTGACGTCCGCCATGGTCCTCGCCGCCGGTCTCGGAACGCGCCTGCGGCCGATCACCTTCGAACTGCCCAAGCCGATGGTGCCGGTCCTCGACCGGCCCGTCATGGCGCACACGCTCGACCTTCTGCGGCGGCACGGGATCGACCGGATCGTCGCGAACATCCACTACTTCCCGGACGTCATCCGCGGATACTTCGGCGACGAGCTGACCTACCTGCACGAGCCCGAGCTGCTCGGCACCGCAGGCGGCGTGCGCAACGCTCGCGAGTACCTCGGCGACGAGCCGTTCGTCGTCATCTCCGGTGATGCGCTCACCGACCTCGACGTCACGCGGCTGGTCGAGCGGCACGTGGCGGCCGGCGGCGTCGCCACGATCAGCGTCACCCGTGTCACCGACACGTCGGAGTACGGCGTCGTCCTGCACGACCGCGACGGCCGGGTGACCGGCTTCCAGGAGAAGCCCGACCCGGACGAGGCACTGTCGGACCTGGCCAACTGCGGCATCTACGTCTTCTCGCCCGAGGTCTTCGACTACTTCCCCGACACGCCGTTCGTCGACTTCGCCCACGACGTGTTCCCGCGGCTGCTCGAGCACGACGTGCCGTTCCACATCCATGAGATCGACGGTTACTGGAACGACGTCGGATCGATCGACGAGCTGCGCAACGGCACGTTCGACGCGCTGACCGGCCGCCTGCGCCTGGACGGCGTCGGGCACGCTGCGGACGGGGCGCCGCACCTGGGGGAGGGCTCGTCGCTGGACGCGGCGGAGCTCGTGGAGGGGGCGGTCTGGATCGGTCGCGACGTGCGGATCGAGGAGGGCGTGCGCCTGCAGGGTCCGGTCGTCGTCGGTGACGGCGCCACGATCGGGCGGGGCGCGGCGCTCAAGCGGTCGATCGTGCTGCCCGGCACCACGATCCAGCCCGAGACGATCCTCATCGAGGGCATCGTCGGGCAGACGGGCATCGTCGCCGCACTGCGCACGCGCACGCGCACCGGCGTCGCGTCCTGAGCAGACCGGCGAAGACCGCTCGGGACCGTCAGACCGCGTCGTCGTCGGGACGGGCGTCCCGACGCATCGCCAGCCCCGTCGTCGCGACGGCGGGCACCACCGGGGAGGGGTCGTCGGCGCCGTCCCCGTCGCCACCACCGGCCCGCCGGTCCTCCTAGCGGTAGAGTATGCGCTCCTCGCGGCGCGCCTGCAGCTCGGACTCCTGCAGGCCGCGGATGAAGAGCACGCCGAACGCGATGCCCATGATCAGCACCTGCTCGGAGGCCATGATCGCGCCCGCGGTGGCCTGGTCGATGGAGGGCGTCATGCCCCACCAGGCCTTGTTGTCGTCGTAGAAGGTGTACATCGACGTCGGCGCGAACGTCAGCGCCACGCCGAGGATTCCCACGGTGACCTTGGTGACGGCCATGTAGGCGACGGGGCCCATGCCGGTCAGGCGCTCGCGGGAGGGGATCGGCCGCAGCAGGTGCCACCAGTAGATGAAGCCGACGCCGGTGAAGGTCATGTGCTCCAACAGGTGCAGCGAGTCGTGTCGTGCGGCGCCGTCGTAGAGCCACGGGACGTGCCAGACCCACATGCCGGCGGTGTAGAGGATGACCCCGAACATCGGACTCGCGAGCCAGCCGAGCCGTTGCTCGATCCACTGCACGCGGCGCGTGATCGGTCGCATGAGGACGCGGTTGAGCCCGAAGAGCAGGAGCAGCGGCATGACGTCCAGCAGCAGCAGGTGCTGGACCATGTGCATCGACAGCAGATAGTCGCCCAGCCCGTCGATCGGATCGCCCTGGGCGATGACGAGGACGAGCGCTCCGCTGACCCACGAGACCAGCCGCCAGACCGGGGCCTGGGCGCGGTCCGGGGAACGCCGGACCGTGACCCAGCGGCGTACGTAGACGGCCACCAGGAACGCCGCCATGAGCGTCGGGGCGACCTGCAGGCTCCACGAGATCGGGGGTGACACGACACGGGATTGTCGCAGTCGCCCACTGGTTCCGGCGCGCGGCCATCGGCGATCGTCGGGACGTGCTCCGGCTCGCGTCCCTCGCCGCCGACCTGCTCCCCGCCCTCGTCGCGCCGGACCGTTGCTGGCACTGTCGCGGCGCCGCCCGCACCGCCGAGCCGTTGTGTGGCGCCTGCCGTGCCGCACTCCCGTGGCTCCCGCGACACGGTTGCGCACGGTGCGGCCTGCCGACGCCGTGCATGCCCCGCCGATGCCCGGGACGCGGTGGGCCGATCGCTGCGGCGTGGGCACCGCTGGCGTACGAGGGGCCCGCACGATCGCTGGCGATCGCGGGCAAGCGCGCCGCCGCGATCCGGGTCGCGCCGTGGTTTGCGGCAGCCATGGTCGCGCGTGCACCGCGCGCCGTCGTGGCCGGTGTCGACGCGGTCGTGCCGGTGCCGTCGGATCCGCGCCGCCGACGCGCCCGCGGGGTCGATCACGCGGCGCTGCTCGCGGACGCCGTCGCGTCCGCGCTCGGGGTGCCGGTCGCGCCGGTCCTCGAACGACCCGAGGGACGGCCGTCGCAGCACGCCGCGGCCCGACACGAGCGGCTGCGCCTCCCGCCGCCACGCGTGCGAGCCACCGTGCCCCGGCGTGTCGTGGTCGTCGACGACGTGCATACGACGGGGGCCACCCTGCGGGCGGCCGGGAGCGCGCTGCGGGCCGCGGGCGCGGTGCGGGTCACCGCGCTCACCGCCCTGCGAACCCTGCGTTGACCGGGGGTACGACGCATTCGACCTGGCACTACCACGAACGGTCATGGAACGCCATGGATAATCGGCATATAGCAGGTCGCAACCAGATACGTCGACCGACCCTTGCCTACCGTCCGTCCGGGGTGTTACGTTCATGTCACCACAGAGTCCATTGGACGAAAGGTGCGCCATGCGGATCGAGGTGAAGGGTCGTAACGTCCCGGTCACTGAGGAGTTGCGTGAGTGCGTCACGCGACGCTTCCGGAAGGTCGATGCCCAGGTGTCGGAGTTGGCGGAGCTCGAGGTCGAGCTGAGTCAGGCGACCAACCCGGCCGTCGCGGAGCCGTTCCGGGCCGACGCGACGCTGAGGCTCAAGGGCGTCACGCTCCGGGCCCACGACGTGAGTCGGGACGTCAAGCACGCCATTCACCTCGTCGAGGAGGAGTTGACGCGGCAGGTCAAGCGCCACCGCGTCCAGCGTCGCCACCGCCGCGATGCCCGACGCATGGCAGAGGCGCAGCGCGCCCAGGCGTCGGAGGGCGGCGCCCCCGCCTGATCTTCGGTCCCACGAGAGGGAGGTACCCCACCGCCCCGGACGGACCGCCCGCCCGTCGTCCCCCAGACCCCCGGCCACGCCGGGGGCCACCCGGACGCTCGGCCGGGACCCGGTTCGTCCGGTTTCGCGGTCGCCGGTGCCGTCCCCGGAGGACCTGCACCGCGACACCCTGACCGGCCCTGCGGCCGGCGCCGGCCGAGGCGTCCCGTCGCCGGAGGGCCGAGGGGTAAGCGCTGGTACGCTCACGCCATGGGGCTCCTGTCGCGCGCGCTGAGTATCGGAGAGGGCAAGCGGCTCCGCGAGTACGAGCGGCGCGTCGCACGCATCAACGAGTACGAGCCCGAGCTCGAGCTCGCCACGGACGACGAGCTGCGCGAGCGGTTCGCCGGTCTGCGTGAGGCCTCCAAGGAGGGGGAGTCGCTCGACGACCTCCTGCCCGAGACGTTCGCCGTCGTCCGCGAGATGTCCCGCCGTGTCCTGGGGATGCGGCATTTCGACGTCCAGCTCGTCGGTGGCCAGGTCCTGCACGGCGGCGACATCGCGGAGATGAAGACCGGCGAGGGCAAGACGCTGACCGCGACGCTCGCCATCGCCCTCAACGCGCTTCCCGGGCGCGGCGTCCACCTCGTCACCGTCAACGACTACCTCGCCCAGCGCGACGCCGAGTGGATGGGTCAGCTCTACGGGGCCCTGGGCCTGACCGTGGGCGTGCTGCAGAACATGCAGTCGCACGAGGACAAGCGCGCCGCCTACGCCTCCGACATCACGTACGGCACGAACTCCGAGTTCGGGTTCGACTACCTGCGCGACAACATGGCGCAGTCGATGGAGGAGAAGGTCCAGCACGGCGGCCGGATCGGCGACGACGGCCGCGCGGTCGCGATGCACAACTTCGCGATCGTCGACGAGGTCGACAACATCCTCATCGACGAGGCCCGCACGCCGCTGATCATCTCCGGCGCGCCGGAGAAGGCCGCCGACCTGTACGTCACGTTCTCCAAGCTCGCGCGGACGATGAAGACCGGCAAGCGGCCGGAGGGCATGGATCCGCGGCAGAAGAAGGACTTCGTCGCGGACTTCGACTACGAGTTCGACGAGAAGCACAAGACGATCTCGGTGACCGAGCAGGGCGTCGAGAAGGCCGAGCGGTTCCTCGGCATCGACCACCTGTACCGGGCCGAGAACGGGCACCTCGTCAACCACCTGCACCAGTCGCTCAAGGCCGAGTCGCTCTACAAGCGCGACGTCGACTACGCCGTGGTCGACGGTGAGGTGGCGATCATCGACGAGCACACCGGCCGGATCCTCGAGGGTCGGCGCTGGTCGGAGGGCCTGCACCAGGCGGTCGAGGCGAAGGAGGGCGTGGCGGTCCAGGAGGAGAACCAGACGCTCGCCACCGTCACCCTGCAGAACTTCTTCCGGATGTACAAGAAGCTCGCGGGCATGACCGGTACGGCGATGACCGAGGCCACCGAGTTCCAGAAGATCTACAAGCTCGGCGTCATCCCGGTCCCGACCAACATGCCGGTCGCCCGCGCGGACCGCAACGACGACGTCTTCAAGACCAAGGACGGCAAGTGGGCCGCGGTCACGCGCGACGTCGTCGAGCGCCACGGCAACGGTCAGCCGGTCCTCGTCGGCACGGTGTCGGTCGAGGTGTCCGAGCTGCTCTCGGGGATGTTCCAGACGGCCGGGATCCCGCACACCGTGCTCAACGCCAAGCCGGAGCACGCGGCCAGCGAGGGCGAGACGGTCGCCGAGGCCGGACGGTCCGGCGCGGTCACGATCGCCACCAACATGGCCGGCCGTGGCGTCGACATCAAGCTCGGCGGCGACCCCGAGCACCTGCTGCGCAAGGAGCTGCGCAAGGAGGGCCTGCTCCCCGGCGACGAGGGCTACGACGAAGCGTTCGCCGAGCGACTCCCGGCGATGGCCGCGAAGTGCGCCGACGACCGCGAGAAGGTCGTCGCCGCCGGTGGGCTCTTCATCTGCGGCACCGAGCGTCACGAGTCGCGACGGATCGACAACCAGCTCCGCGGTCGCGCCGGCCGCCAGGGCGATCCCGGCGAGTCGCGGTTCTACCTGTCGGCTCAGGATGACCTGGTCCGGATCTTCGCCGGCGACCGGATCTACAAGATCCTCGACCGCTTCCCGTCGACCGACGAGGACGGCAACGAGCTGCCGATCTCGGCCGGCATGCTCACCAAGCAGATCGAGAAGGCGCAGCGCACCGTCGAGGAGCGCAACTTCCTGATCCGCAAGCGCGTCCTCGAGTACGACGACGTCAGCAACGAGCAGCGGCGCGTCGTCTACGCGTACCGCGACCAGATCCTCGAGGGTCGGGACATGAGCTCCGACGCCAAGGAGGAGGTCGGCAACGTCATCGCACGCGCGCTCGAGGAGTACCTGCCCGAGAGCGACCTGGAGCTGTGGGACGTCGACGGTCTCGTCGGGGCGCTCAACGAGATCTGGCCGGTGACGATCTCGTCCGACGAGCTCGACCCCGACCGGACCGACCGCGACGTGCTCCAGAGCCGTCTGCACGACGACGCCGTCGCGGCGTACGACCGCCGCGAGCTGGAGCTCGGCGACGACCTCATGCGCCAGGTCGAGCGCTACCTGCTGCTGAACATCATCGATCAGCGCTGGCGCGAGCACCTGTACGACATGGACTACCTGCGCGAGGGGATCCACCTGCGCGGGTACGCCCAGATCGAGCCGATCGTCGCGTACAAGAACGAGGCCTACGAGCTCTTCCAGGACCTCATGGCGACGATCTGGGGCGACTTCTCGCGGATGATCTTCCACGTCGAGGTGGAGGTCGAGGAGCCCGCGCCGGCACCGGTGCCCTCCGGTGGACAGGAGTACTCCTACTCCGGTGGCGTGTCCGCGCCGCCCTCGATCGCCGAGCTGGCCGGGTCCGACGTCGACGGCGCCGCGCTGTCGGCCTACGACTCCGGCGGCGTCGCCGACGACACCCCGGCGGTCCAGCAGCGCGTGCTCACCCCCGATCAGCAGATCGGTCGCAACGAGCTGTGCTGGTGCGGATCGGGCCGCAAGTACAAGCGCTGCCACGGCGCACAGCAGAGCTGAGCCCCACCACGCCCGATCCGGCGATCCGGTCGGGCGTGGGCCGTCGCCGGTGAGGTCGGGCGTGGGCCGCCGCGGTCGACGCTCGCGGGCCGTGGCGGCCGGGCCGGTCGCGCGCGCCCACCACCCGCCCGCCCGGTGTGGGAGGCTCCGCCCGGAGAGGAGCGGCCGGAGGGTCCGGGCATCGCTCCCGTGGGGGATGATCTTCGACCGATGAGCATGATCACGACCGTCGCCGCGGCGACCGGACCGGACGGCTGCGCGCTGGACGGGCAGGGCGACTGCCGCTGGGACTTCCTGTTCCTCCCCATCATCCACGCCAGCCCACTGGTCGAGGCGCTCACGATCCCGCTGTTCACCGCCGTGATCGGTGCGGTGACCAACTGGACCGGCGTCTGGATGCTCTTCAACCCGCTGGAGTTCAAGGGCTGGAGGATCCCGGGACTGGCGGCGCTCGTGAGCATCATGCCGCGCCGCATCCAGCAGGTCCCGGGTCTGATGGACGGCGGGATCGGGTGGCAGGGGATCATCCCGTCGCGAGCGGCGAAGATGGGATCGATCGCGGTCGACAAGGGCCTGGCGAAGCTCGGCAACGCATCGGACTTCTACGAGGAGCTGCAGCCGGAGCAGATCGCCGAGCACATCGTCGCCACGGCCGACAAGGACATCCACGCGATGGTCGACCGGATCATGGAGCGCGAGCACCCGGGACTGTGGCAGAACCTGCCCAACTGGATGCGCGCCACCGTCCACTCACGGGTGCAGGCGCAGCTCCCCGAGCTCGTCCACGACGTCACCCGTGCCCTGGGCGAGAACATCGACCAGCTGCTCGACGTCAAGGCGATGGTCGTCCGGCACCTGGAGCGCAATCCGGAGCTGTGCAACGACATCTTCCGTCGCGTGGGGGAGAAGGAGCTGCGGTTCCTCGTGTACTTCGGCTTCTGGTTCGGCGGTGCGTGCGGTATCCCGCTGATCGGGCTGCTCTACCTGCTGCACGACGTCGG
Organism: Solirubrobacteraceae bacterium; assembly: GCA_050252545.1. GTDB lineage: Bacteria > Actinomycetota > Thermoleophilia > Solirubrobacterales > Solirubrobacteraceae > Patulibacter. The sequence goes on along the minus strand of JBFWKS010000079.1, from coordinate 813 downwards.
CGGCGGCTGGTGGGTGCTCCCGATCGGCGGCGCCATCATCGGCTACCTCACCAACTGGCTGGCCCTGTGGATGATCTTCTACCCGCACGAGCCGACCCGGGTGGGCCCGTTCCTGCTGCACGGGCTGTTCCTGCGCCGCAAGAGCGAGGTGGCGCGCATCTACTCCTCGATGATCGCCGAGGAGGTCATCACCCTGCGCAACCTCGGGGAGGAGCTGCTCTACGGTCCCCGCGCGCACCGCACCCGCCAGACGATCGAGCGGGTCCTCCGTCCGGCGGTCGACCGGGCGGCGGGCCCGGTCCGGGCGGCGGTCCGCGTGGCGGTCGGATCGCGGGAGTACCTGGCGATCCAGCGATCGATGGCCGCCGAGGCGGTCGACGAGACGGTGACGCCGTTGAGCGACCCGGTGTTCCACGCCCAGCAGAGCGGCCGGATCCAGAAGCTCATCGACGACCGGATGCAGACGATGTCCTACGGCGACACCGCCGAGCTGCTGCACTCCGCGATCAAGGAGGACGAGTGGTTGCTGATCCTTCACGGGGCGGTGCTCGGCGTCGGCGCCGGGCTCCTGCACCTGGCGATCTTCGGCGTGCTGAGCGAGCTACCGTTCTGATCGGCCCATGAGCGATCCGACCCGTCGTCCCGATCCCGACGCGCCCCTGCCGCCGGAGCCGCCGTCCGAGCCCGGCACCGGCGTCACGTCCGTCGTCACCGCGATGCCGGGCCTCGTGCGGCTCGTCGGCGGGATCGGTTGGCGTGCGACCCGATGGGGCGTCGACATGTCGCTGCGGGCGAGCGAGCGGCTGCTCGACG
>JBFWKS010000078.1:0-14421 GCA_050252545.1 Solirubrobacteraceae bacterium | reverse complement strand
AGTGCGTCGCGTTCTTCGGTGTCGACTCCAACGTCCGGACGATCACGTCCTCGACCTGATCGATCTCGATCGACGGCGGCCGCCCCGAACGAGGATCGTCGGCCAGGCCGTCCAGGCGGAGTTCCAAGAATCGCTTGCGCCACTTCCCGACCGTCGGATACGAGACCCCGAGAGCGTCAGCGACGGCCTTGTTCGACGCGCCGTCCGCGCATGCCAGCACGATCCGCGACCGCAGCGCCAACGCCTGCGACGACGAGCGACGACGCTCCCAACGAACGAGCTGCCGGCGCTCCTCTTCGGAGAGCTCCAACGGGACGAGCGGTCGACCGGTGCGAGCCATGCACCAGTCTACCGCACATAACCAACGAACTTCAGGCGCAGGACACTAGGCATCGCGGACGCGCAGCGTGTCGATCACTTTGCGGATGCCGTCCTGGCCGACGAACGCCGGCGGCCAGAGGAGCACGTCGTCATAGACGGCGGCCCGCTCCTCGTAGCGGCCTCGGACCTCGTCCGGTGTGCCGGCGAGCGCGATGGTGTCGACCATCTCGCGCGAGACGGCGGCGACCATGCCGGGGAAATTGCCCTGCTTCCACGCGTCACGGATCGCAGCGACCTCGCCGAGAAATCCGTGATGCTCGTGGATGCCTTGGTACGTCTTGACGGTGCTATTGAACGCGATGACCGCCGCGGCCTGCTGCCGTGCGACGTCGCCGTCCTCGTCGATGCAGCAGGTCAGGTACCCCACCAGCGGCGGGACCTCCCGGCCAGCGTCCCCGGCGCCCTGGGCTAGGGCGGGCCGGACGACGTGCTCGATGTACGAGGCCGTGAAGAGCGGGTGACCGACCAGGCCGTCGGAGACCCGGCCGGCGGCCTGGACCATCCGTGGGTTCACACCGGCCATCAAGAGCGGCACGTCGGGTCGCAGCGGCGGGTCGACGGGCACGGTCGGCTTGACGTTCACGCGGTAGAACCGGCCCTCGGAGGCCTGCGGTCCCTCGTGCAGCCGCCAGAGCTTGCGGACCAACGGGAGGAGCTCCTCCATGCGCGGCGCCGGGTGCTCGCCGTCAAGTCCGTGCCAGTCCTGCTGCATCCGCTTGGTCCCCGTCCCCAGACCAAACCGCAGGCGCCCCCCGGAGAGCTCGTCGAGGTCGCGGATCTCGGCGGCGAGAACGACCGGGGTGCGACCGAAGGCGTAGGCGATCGCGGTGCCGACCCCGATGGTCGAGGTCGCCTGAATGATCGCACCGAGCGGCACGGTCGCGGAGCGATGGTGGAACTCGGTGGTCCAGACCGATGCGAAGCCTGCCTCCTCTGCCCACTTCGCCGCCTGGATCTGATCCCGGAGCGGGCCGGGGGAAAGGACGATCGACGGTACGCGCATTGCTGTTCGTCTCCTGGGTGGGTGGGCGGGCGGCGCCCGGGATTCGCAGCCTAGCGGGTGACCCCGCGGAGAGTCGTTCGTGTGTCGACACCATGTCGACACACGTTCGGGATACAGGGCCTGCCGAAGTTCGGATGGCGGACGAGGCGCGCTGGACCGGCGGTCCGCCCAGGCGGGAGCTCGCCCGGATGCGTCGGGCAGCCCGTTCGCTGGAGCCCCGCCATCGCCGAGGCCCCGGGGGGACTCGCGCCCTTGGTCGGTCACCAGGCCGAAGACGTGCGCGCGGCCGGACAGGACCGGCAGACGTACTCGTTGGCGCAGCGCATCATCGTCTCGGACCACCGCATCCCTGTCCCGCGAGTGCAGGCGGTGTCCATCGGCATGGGCCCGCCCCGCACGACCGCATCAGAACCTGTTCCAGAAGGGCCCCACCCCGAAGGCGACGCGGTCAACGCCGAGGAGATCCGGCGGTCACCCCGACGGCACTGGACCGGCTCGAGCCGGAGGACCTGTGACTTGGTCTTCGATGTCGCTCAGCCTGTGTTGTCGCGGGTCATCGGCAGCTTCATGGGCCCGGAGCCGGAGGACGACGCACCCTGCGCGAAGATCTTCGGGTCCCGTCTCGCGTTCGGGGATGGACATCGACCCCGCCGGGCCCGAGGCCCTCGGCACGGGAATGCTGTCGGTGATCCGAGCCCGATGCGGCGAGCTGATCGCGGCGCGGCGCGCCCGGCCCGCCGGCGACCTGATGAGCGTGCTGGCGCACGCCGAGATCGACGGCGACATGCTCAGCGAACGGGCGAACGTGATGGGCTTTTCTCTGCTGATGGCGGCCGGCAACGACTTCACCAAAGCGGCGTACTGCAGCGCGATGCGTGCCCTGATTGAGGACCCGGGTCAGATCCGGACCGGTTCGACGTCCTGCGCAACCCGGAGCACCAGGCCCTCGGCGCCGGTGGTGGGCACTTCTGCTGCGGGACCGCCCTCGCCCGTCCGGAGCTGACGACCCGGATCGAGGAGACGCTCAGGCGCCACCCGAAGATGGTCCTGACGGCGAGCCGACGTACGTCGTGTCGAACATCGCCAACCAGCTCAAGACCCTGCCCGTCCGGCTGAACGGCTGACCGTGGCCGTCGCCCTCTGGACCTCCGTGCCCGTGGAGCGGCTCCGCCGTAAGGTCGCGCCTGTGCCGTCGTCCCCGCGGACCAAGAGTTGCCTCGGGCGGATGCGCTGGCTTCCGCGGGGCCCGTCGTCAGGATCCTGGCGTGGGTCTTCGGCCCGACCGCGGGCGGAACGCCGACCGGATCCCTGGTGATCCACGTGGAAGGGTTCGGCGGCGGGTACTTGGACGTGGACGTGGAGGCGACAGGGGCTGCGGTCCGGCGCGCGGACGCCGCCGCGTTCGACTCTGCGGAGTGCACCCTCGAATGCGACTGCGACGCGTGGCACCGCCTCGCGACGGGCGAGATCACCGGGATGAAGCAATTCATGGACGGTGGCTTCCGGCTCGCGGGGAACTCAGGGCTCGCTTCGCCCGGACGCCTGCTTCGCTTGAGCCCATGCGGGCCGGGGGCGGTCCACGATCGCCCCCCGCCTATGGCGTGGTCGGCGTCGGGTGCGGCCGGGCGAACGATGCGATCCACGCTTGGAAGTCCGCGATCGTCTCGGCGAGCTCCGGGGTGTCGCCGTAGGCCAGCCACTCCATGACGAGTCCTTGGATCGACGCGACGATCATCAGAGTGATCCGTTCCATGCTCATCCGCGAACGGAAGCCTCGTGCTTCAATGCCTACCCAGGCCTCGCGGATGACGTCACGGAAGCCGTCGTTGAGGTATCGGGCCCCTTCCTGCAGCTCGACGTTCGCGATCGCCTCCGCCTTGATCGCGAGCCATGCCACGAGGAGCGCGCGATCCGTCGTGAGGCTGCTCCAGATCCGGTCGAAGCCCACCTGCGCGATCTCCCGTGGGTCCGCGATACCGTCAATCGCCGCACGCAACCGCTCGATGAGCTGGTCGGCGACGTGCCGGACGACGCGATCGAGGAGCTGCTCGCGCGACCCGTGGTAGTACGCGACGAGCCGTTTGTCCACCGATGCCTCCCGCGCGATGGCCGCCAGCGACGTGGCGGCATATCCGTCCCGGGCAATGCATCGCAGACATGCGGCGACGATGGCCTCCGCCCGGGCCTCGCGGCGAGTGGCACGCTGCTCCATTCGTCGAGCGTACGTGACGCGCCCAGGTGCGGGCCCGAGCGGTTCCTCGATCGAGGAAGCTGGGGACCGACTTCCGTGAGGAGCAACGGCTTCCGGCGAGTGCGCTCCTTCCGCTGCAGACTCGACACGGGGCGGCTTTCGTCATGGCGTGGATCGCCAGGATCCGGGCCGGCGACGTCGCAGCCGTCGCGCCGACTCAGGCGGCCACCGACGCCTACCACGCGAAGCTTTGCGCGCAGGCCCGGAGGCAGTCTGGTCCGAGGGCAGCCGGTCTCCGTACTGCGGTCGGACGAGATATCGAGCTCTGGCCTTGGGCCGCCCGCCACTTCCGGGAACTCCTCGCCCGGCCGAAAGACGAGGGATTTCGAGATATAGGTGCCCCGGCCGGAGAGGCCGCCGCGGCGACGCCATGAGCGGTCCCTGCCGACCCGGCGGCGGTTAACCGGCCGCGAGGTCCCATTCGTGCTCGCGGCAACTGGGCGCTGGGGACCGTCGTTGAGAGATAAAGGAATCGGTGGCGGGCTTCGTTAGTCGGCCCCGCCGGTGCTCCATCCGTTCCAGGCCTCGGGCACTCCCTGCCCGCCCTGGGCGAAGTGCTCGAGATCGACGGCGAGGAAGAGCGCCCGCGCTTCGGCGACTACCACCGCCTGCTCGTTCAGCAGGCGGGCGGTGAGGTGCAGCTTGCGTCCGTCGCGACCCGTGGCCCAGGCCTCGACGCTCATCGGGTGGTGCAGCAACGCCGGAGCGCGGAAGTCCACGTTGATGTTCGCGGTCACCGCCGGGGTCTCCAGGACGACCAGGAGCGAACCGAGCGCGTCGTCCAGAACGGTCGTGACCGCGCCGCCGTGAGCTATCCCCGGGGCGCCTTGCTGCCGCTGGTCGAACGTCACGTCCCCGCGGATGATCTCGCCGTCCAGGCGCATCCGAAGGCCCATGCCGGCGGGGTTCGCCGATCCGCAGCCCAGGCAGTGCGGGTGGTGTTCGGGGATGGTCCCGTCCTCCGCGACCTTCATGCGTGACGCTCCAGCGCGGCCACGGCATCGTGCTCGAGACGTCGGATCTCTTGCAACGTGACGTTCGCAGCGGTGTGGTCGTGACCGGCGGCGTCGACGGCGAGGTGCTCCCAGGCGTCGCTGAGCCGGCGGACCACGCCTGCGGTGGCGGCGATCTCCGCGTCCTCGAGCAGCGCCGCCGTCTCCTCGAGGAACTCGGCTTGGAGGGAGCGGAACATGGCGCCTCCGGTGCCCGCCTTGACGATCAGGACGCGCAGGACGTCGAGGATCACCGGGAGACCGTCTCCGAACATCGCGGGCCACTGCGGGAAGGCCTGCGCGAGGTGGTCGACGCCAGCCAAGCCGGTGTGTCCCCCGAGGTCGCCGACGGCGTCGGCACCGCCCCGCATGTTCTCCAGCGCGGTCGACGTCGCACCGCGGAACGCCTCCCGCAGCGGCGGGAGCTCGGTGGGCCAGTCGTACTCGAACGTCGCATTGCGATTGGGTCCGGGGAACGCCGGGGAGTTGCGCGCCCGGCGGAGGCTCTCGAGCGAGCAGAGCTGCAACTCCTCCCGGTCGTTGTCGGCGATCCAGGCGACGTCCTCCCCGTCGTCGTAGTCGACGATGACGATGTCGTGGCGGGTGTTGCTCATCCGCACCCGCAGGTATTCGAGCTCGCCGATGTCGGCCCAGACCATCGGAGGAGCACCGCGGTCGATCGCCGCGCGCGTCCACGCCCAGCCTTCGTCGGGGTCGTCGGTCTGGCGCAGCTCGACGGTCGCGCCGAGGTGCCCGGCGACGTCGAGCTCCATCGAGCCCGAGCGACCGACGAGGTAGAACGGAACGCCGGGGACCTCGTCGCCGTAGAAGAACCCGTAGCCGCCGGAGAGGCCGAAGACCATGGCCTCCGACAACGGTGTGCCGTCGTAATCGAGCCCGTGGAACTCGAGCAGGTCCCGGAGCGCTCCGGAACCGCAGTGCCCGGCGGTGCGGTGCGGGAACGCCCGGGCCCGGGCCGTCGGGGTGGCCGAGGTGGTGGAGCCGGAATCATCGCCCATGCTCGTACCGTATCGTTCTTTCCCCGATCGGAGAGATGTTGCGCCACCGCAGAGACCACCTCCGCCGTCGTCGGCCCCCGCGCTCCGACGGTCCGGTCGGCGCCTCGTCGGGCCACGCCGATCGTGCCGAGGCACCACGGGTCGGGCCATGCCAGGGCGGTCCCGGAGCGGGCGCGACCGTGCATCCGGCGCGGTGGCCCCACGGACTGGTCACGGCACCCGAGGGTGCGGACCTCGGTGCTGTCCGCACGTCCGACCATGCAACGAAGCGCATTCGACGACGAACACCGCATGTACCGGGACACGGTCCGGCGGTTCATCGCGCAGGAGATCGTCCCCAACGACCAGGAATGGGAGAGCGCCGGGGCGGTCGACCGCGACCTGTTCCGGCGGGCCGCGGAACAGGGCCTGCTGGCCATGCAGGTGCCCGAGGAACACGGCGGGCTCGGCCTGGACGACTTCCGGTTCAACCAGATCGTGGGGGAGGAGGTCGGGGTCGCAGGAGTGATCGGCAGCGGGACCGGCATCACCTTGCACACGGACGTGGTCCTGCCGTACATCCTCGAGCTCGCCACCGACGAGCAGCGGGACCGGTGGCTACCGGGGATCGCCGACGGCTCGCTGATCACCGCGCTGGGGTTGACCGAGCCCGGGATGGGCTCGGACCTCGCCGGCATGGGGACCTCCGCGCTGGCGACCGACGGTGGATACCGGGTCAACGGCTCGAAGACGTTCATCACCAACGGCATCAATGCGGACCTCGTCGTCACGGCGGTCAAGACTGACCCGGCGCAGCGCCACCGCGGCATCTCGCTGCTGGTGCTCGAGCGCGGGACGGACGGCTTCGAGCGCGGCCGCAACCTGCAGAAGATCGGGATGCACGCGCAGGACACGGCCGAGCTGTTCTTCCGCGACGTCGAGGTCCCGGCCGAGAACCTGCTCGGCCACGAGGGCGAGGGCTTCCGCTACATGAGCCAGAACCTCGCGCAGGAGCGCATCGGGATCGCGGTGTCGGCGGTCGGCGCCGCGCGCGGTGCCCTGAACGCGACGCTCGAGTACACGAAGGAGCGCAACGCCTTCGGGCAGGCCGTCGCGTCGTTCCAGGCCTCCCGGTTCGCGCTCGCGGAGATGGCCACGGAGATCGAGATCGCCACGCACTACTGCGATCAGGCGGTCCTCGCGCTCAACGGCGGGACGCTGTCCTCCGTCGACGCCGCGATGGCGAAGTGGTGGACGACCGAGATGCAGGGCCGCGTCGTGGACCGCTGCCTCCAGCTGCACGGCGGATACGGCTACATGCTGGAGTACCCGATCGCGCGCTTCTACACCGACTCGCGGATCTCGCGGATCTACGGCGGGACGACCGAGATCATGAAGGAGATCATCGGCCGCGACGTCGTCGGCCGATAGCGGCGCCGGTGCCCGGCGCGGCCCCGGGCACCGCGCCCCTCCGTCCCGGCACCCGACTACCGCTGTCGCGGCTTGCGGCCCCACATCAGGACGAGGACGCGGTCGAAGACCTCGGCGCCGAGCTTCGTGTTCGGGAACATCGTCGGCTCGCGGCGCAGGACGAAGCGGCTGACCATGATCGTGTGCGTCTGCGTGTACTTGCGGATGCCGGCCGAGCCGTGGCGGGCGCCGACGCCGGACTCGCCCGCGCCGCCGAACGGCGCCTCCTGGGCCATGTAGCTCATGATCGCGTCGTTCACCCACGACACGCCGGCGTCGATGCGACGGGCGACGCGCTCGCCGCGCGCGAGGTCCTTCGAGAAGACGCTCGAGCCGAGGCCGTAATTCACGTCGTTGGCCAGCCGGATGCCCTCGTCCTCGTCGGCGACCTTCATGATCGGCAGCGTCGGGCCGAAGGTCTCCTCCGTCATGCAGTCCATCGTGTGGTCGACGTCGACGAGCACCGTCGGCTCGTAGAAGCGGCCCGCGCCGGTGCCCCGCTTGCCGCCGACGAGCACCCGCGCGCCCTTGGCGACCGCATCGTCGACGTGCGCGGCGATCGTGTCGATCTGCGGCGGGAACGTGATCGCACCGACGTCGACGGAGCCGAAGCCCTCCGGCTTACCCTGCCGGAGCGCCCGGACCTTCTTCTCGACCTTCTCGACGAACTCGTCGTACACGGGCGCCTCGACGTACACGCGCTCGACGGACATGCAGATCTGGCCGGAGTTGCGCATCCCCCACTCGACGGCGACGTTCGCGGCGCGCTCGAGGTCGGCGTCGTCGAGGACGATCATCGGATCCTTGCCGCCGAGCTCCAGCGAGCACGGGATGAGGCGCTCGCCGCAGCGCGCGCCGATCTTGCGACCGGTCTTCGTCGAGCCGGTGAACATGATCATGTCGGCGCGGTCCACCAGCGCCGCGCCGGTCATGCCGTCGCCCGTGGCGACCTGGAAGACGCCGGCGGGGAAGCCGACCTCCTCCGCGCCCTCGGCCATGAGCTGCGTGGCCAGCGGCGTGATCTCGCTCGGCTTGATGATCACGGAGTTGCCGGCCATGAGCGCGGGCAGCGCGTCGCCGAAGCCGAGGGTCAGCGGGTAGTTCCACGGCGCGACGACGCCGACGACGCCGAGCGGCCGGTACGTGACCTTCACTTTGCGGCCGAGGACGAGCGGCGAGTGCGTGCGGACCTTCTCGTCGGCGAGGTACTTCGAGGCGTTCTTCGCCCAGAAGCCCATGGAGTCGGCGACGTAGAAGAGCTCGGCGAGGAGGGCGTCCTCGCGCGTCTTGCCGTTCTCCGCGACGACGACGTCGACGACCCGGGAGCGGTTCTGCACGAGCCAGTGGCGCAGGGCGAGCATCAGCCGGCGGCGGCCCTGGAACCCGAGCGCCTGCCACGCGGGCTGGGCGGCGCGGGCGCGGCCGACGAGCTCGTCGATGCGCGCGGCGCTCATGTTCTCGACGAACTGGATCGTCTTCCCGGTGGCCGGGTTCTCGACGGCGAGCATGCCCTCGGGGGCCTGCTCGGTGGTCTCCTGCTGCAACAGCTCGGGCATGCGTCTCTCCTGTTCCGGACCGCCGCACGAGCCCGGGTGCGGGCGGACCGTCTGGGCGCCCGGACGACGCCGTTCTCCGATCGGGGAACAATGTAACCGAAAAGGGTGTCGGAACGGCGGAAGTTCGGACCGGGCGCACCGACGAATGCGTTGGCATCCGCCGCGACTTCGGGGTACGGTGACGCCATGTCAAGCACGCCGTCAGGTTCCCAGCTCCACGCCGCGTCCTCATCGGGGCGCACGACCCTCGATCGGAGGTCTGACGTGTCCTCCACGCTTCCCCAGGGGCTCATGCAGCACGACGTGCCGCTGGACCTCCAGCACGCGTTCCGGCGCTTGGCCGGAATGCACGCCGACGCGGGCGAAGTGGTAACCCTGCGGTCCGCGGACGGATCGGTCGACCGTGTCCGGTACCGCGAGATCGCGGAGCGGGCGGCGCGCCTGGCATCGGCACTCGACGCGCTCGGGATCGTCCAGGGCGACAGGGTCGCGACGTTCATGTGGAACAGCCACGAGCACATGGAGGCCTACCTCGCGATCCCGTGCATGGGGGCGGTGCTGCACACGCTGAACCTCAGGCTCTTCGCCGAGCAGCTCGTCTACATCGTCAACCACGCCGAGGATCGCGTGGTCATCATCGACGACACGCTGATCCCTCTCGTCGCGCCGCTGGTCGACCAGCTGCCGACGGTGGAGCACTGGATCGTCGTCGGCGAAGGTGATGCGTCGGCGCTCGGTGGCGGCGTGCTGCGCTACGAGGAGCTCCTCGCCGAACAGCCTGGTGGCTTCTCGTGGCCGCGGATCGAGGACGACCGGCAGGCGGCGGCGCTCTGCTACACGAGCGGGACCACGGGCAACCCAAAGGGGGTGCTCTACAGCCACCGCAGCACGCTGTTGCACTCGCTGGCGATCCTCACCGCGGACAGCTTCGGCATCTGCAAGTCCGATCGCATCCTGCCTATCGTGCCGATGTTCCACGCCAACGCCTGGGGGCTCGTGTACGGCGCCGCGTTGTCGGGCGCGTCGCTGATCATGCCCGGGCCGTTCATGCAGGCCGGACCGCTGACGACGCTGATGGAACGCGAGCGCTGCACGGTGGCCGGTGCGGTTCCCACGATCTGGATGGACGTCCTGCGCTACGCGGACGAGCACAAGCCTGACCTCAGCGCGCTGCGCGTGGTCCCCTGCGGTGGTGCGGCGGTGCCGCGGTCGCTGATGCAGGCGTTCGAGGAGCGCCACGGCGTGACCGTCTGCCAGGCGTGGGGCATGACCGAGACCAGTCCGCTCGCGTCGGTTGCCATCCCCCCGGCCGACGCTGTCGGGGAGGAGCACTGGCGCTACCGCACGATGCAGGGTCAGATCGCCCCGCTGGTCGAGGTGCGGATCGTGGCGGACGACGGGACGGAGCAGCCGTGGGACGGCGTCTCGTCGGGCGAGATCCAGGTCCGGGGGCAGTGGATCGCCTCCGCGTACTACCGCGACGACACCTCGGCCGACAAGTTCGACGACGGGTGGCTGCGCACCGGCGACGTCGGGGCGATCACCTCGAACGGGTTCATCGCGATCACCGACCGGTCGAAGGACGTCATCAAGTCCGGTGGCGAGTGGGTCAGCTCGGTCGACCTCGAGAACGCGCTGATGGGGCACCCCGGGGTCCGTGAGGCGGCGGTGATCGCCAAGCCCGACGAACGGTTCACCGAGCGGCCCCTGGCTTGCGTCGTCCGTGACTCCGACGTCTCGGCCCAGGAGCTGGTCGACTTCCTCGAGGGCCAGGTTGCGCGGTGGTGGATCCCGGACGAGGTCGCGTTCATCGACGAGGTGCCCAAGACCAGCGTCGGCAAGTTCGACAAGAAGGAGCTGAGGCGCCGCCTCGCGGAGGACGAGTTGGACGATCGTCACGCGGTGGCGCGTCCGGCGGCGAAGCCGGAGTCCTCGCCGGCGTGACGCGCGGGCTGATCCCGGCGGTCTCGACCGCCGGGATCAGCCCGCGCTCAGGCGTGCGACCGTGAGCGGTCGGCCACCGCGTGGGTCGCCGCGCCCGTAACGGCGGTTGCACCGAGGACCGATGGCCAGGCGCCGACTCTCCGAGCCAACGGATGTGACAGCGCGAAGGCGCCGAGGTAGACGCCCGTGAGCACCGCCGCGACCAAGGTTCCGTGGTCGCGACGCCAGGTCGCCGCGCACCACCCCAGTGGGCCAATCATCGCGACGAGCGCTCCGGACTGCGACCCGACGCGGGAGGCGATGATGTAACTGCCCACCATCGAGGCAGCGGCGACAGGGGCGGTCGGGCCAGTCATTCGCACCAGTTCTAGCAGTGTGACCGGGCGGTGACCTCGTCGGGGCTCCGGACGTGCGTCCGCAGCTCGTGGCGCCTCCGCCGACGACGGATCGTGACGCGACATCGGACGCGCGAAGGACGATCTCGTGCTGGAGGATCTTGACGGTCGAGCCCTTCGGGAGCTCCTCGACGATCTACGTGCGACGGCGCCGCAGATGATCAGGTCCCTCTTGCGGTCGACGATGAAGTAGAAGTCGTCCTCGTCGAGGTCTCCGAGAGGCCGTAGCCCTCGAGGAGCGGCGCGCCGAACGTCGCGGTGGTCCCCCGCAGCACCTCCAACGGAACGCCGAGCCGGAGGCGGGGCACGAAAGGGATCCGCGAGAGCGGAACGGGTCTGCGCTCTCGCCCCGACCGTGCTGCGGTCAACCCCGCTGTTGCCGACACGGTGGCGGTGGGCCCCGGGGCCGATCCGCGAGAGACCCTTCATCGACGTGCTCCCGGTGCGGTGTGGTCGGGGTCGCAGGTCCCCGCGAATCCGATCGCCCACGGGGCGGACCCGTCCTGGGCGATACCCCCGGACCCGCCCGGGCAGCGGTTGGAGTGCTTGGACTCGAAGGTCGTGAAGCCCGAGCCCAGGAGCGGTGCCAGCGCATCCAACGGCGTCGTCAGTCCACGGAGAGCCGGCGGCAGGTTCTGACTGCTGACCTGCAGCGCGATCCGGGTGGAGTGGCCGTTGGCGTCATACAGCCCGGAGGCCTTGCCGCCGAACGACGTCAGCAGGCCGGACACCAGATCGGGGACGTAGGGCACCGCCTCGTCGAGGATGCCGTCGGAGGAGCGCAGCGCCCGGGCGGTGTCGCGCAACGCTGGCTCAGCGGAGCGCTCCAGCGGCGGCAAGCGCCGCAGACTCTCGGTCAGGACCGGCAACGTCCGGTCGACGTCGGCCAGCAACGGCCGTGCCTCCGCGGTGAACGGCCGCACCAGCCGCAACGTCTCGGCCAGCCGCGACGCGACCGGCCGCGCGTCCCGCACGACCGGACCGGCGTCGCGCAGCAGCCCCCGCGCGTCGGCGAGCGTCACGTTCGCCTGCCGCAGCGTCCCGGGCGTGCGCCGCAGCACGTCGCTAAGGGCACGCCGCTCCGCCGACGCCGCACGAACGGTGCCGGCCGTCGCGACCAGCCCCTGCTCCAGATCATCACGCTGCGCCGCGAAGACCGACGCCAACGCCGACCCGCGCACCACGAACCGCTCCAGATCCGCATCGTCGGAGCTGACCTGCTCGACCGTCTTGGCCGTCTGCGCCAGCGCCGGACTGAGCGCCGAGATCAACTCCCGCGTCTGCGGCCCGAGATCGGAGAACGCCTTCGCGCCACCCCGGATCAACGTCTGCAACCCCCGCTGCCCCTCCGCCGCAAACAGCGTCAGCACCTGGTCGATGTCCGTCGCCGCGCGCGTGTCCTGCGCCCCGATCCGGCCACCGTCAGCGATCTCCGCAGCGCTCTGCGGCCCGACCTCCAACGACACGAACCGGTTGGCGATGCTCGACAACGAACTGTTGCGGATGATCGCCTGCGTCCCACGATGCAACGGCTGGTACGCATCATTGGTGATCGACAGCACCAGCTCCGCCTGACCGTCGTCAGCCAGGCGGACCTTCGAGACCGTCCCGATCGACGCGCTCCCGACCTTCACGAGGTTCCCGGTCACCATCTGACCCGCATCAGGCACCACCATCACCACCCGATACGACCCCGACCCACGCGTCACCAGCACCACCACGACAACCACGACCACCAGCAACGCAAGCGCCACCCGCCCCACCAGACCACCGAGCTTCTCGCTGAACGCCTTCATCCGTTCGGGCCGGTCCGCTGCAGACCGCCTGAGCGCGGTGCCGTTGAGGCCACCAGAAGCACGACGGTCGCGCCGGGGATTTCTCCGAGATTCAAGGCTCTCCCGCCCGAAAGACCCGCGGACGGGCCGGATCGCTAGATGGTGCGTGAGGCGAGTGCTCCACGACGCAATGGGAGGCTACAGGGTGTCGACACCATGTCGAGGACCTTCGTCACAGACGACGCCGAACGCTACGGTGGAGACCAGCAGCGGGAACCAGCAGAGCCGGAGCGCGAAGAGGAATTGGTGGACGAACTCGTCGCCGTACGAGAACGGGGGCCGGCGGACCAGACGATCGTCTTCCCCGCCAGGATCATGTCGCCGACCTCTTCCAATGCCCCCTTGGCGGGTCGAGGAGGCGATCAACGACGGTGCTGGCCATCGGTGCTCCTGTCGGTCGTCGGACGTTTCGTCGCAGTCGGGGTCATCACGCGGATGAGGGGCATCCGGACGACACCTTCACGCGCCACCAGCCGTCGAGGATCCGACCATGCCGAACCGGGGACGACCTCGTATACCCTTCAGCCGCGCTCCGCGAGATCCCGGGTCTCGAGGTGTCGATACCGATGCGACGCGGGCCCCGGTACATCTCGGGAAGAAGTTCGCGGTCGACCCGCTCGGTCGTCCGTTGGTCGTCGACCTGCCGCACAAGGCCCACCAGGTCGTCCCGGCAGCGCTCGAGCTCGCCGTGATCGAGCGGTCGGCCACCGATTCTGGCCTGCGGGGCGAGTGCCGTGCTGCCGACTCTCCCGCGAGCACCGGCCACGAGATCGTCCGAAACGGCCGCGGTGAGCGGCCGCTCCAGCCTCGCGATCTGGCGGCGGAGCCTGCAACGCGCCGCGCGGTCGTCGCGAACGAGGCCCTGGCGTGCGAACCCGAACCCGAGGTCCGCCCGCGGGGCGCGGCGCAGCTGATGCCGTCTTCGCTGCCTCCGAGACGACGTTCTGGCGCGGCCCGTTCCGGGTAGAGGTAATGCGTCGTCGGCGAAGTTTCGATCATGTCGCTCGCAAAGCGCGTGCCCAGCGCGTTGCCGAGCTCGAACAACAAGATGGTGTGAGCGCTGGTCAACGGTCAGGGCCGGGCGTGTCGCCCCAGTGGCTCCAGGCGTCCGGCAGGGGCTGCCCCGTCCGGCGGAAGTGGGCGAGGTCCACGACGATGAAGAGCGCGTGGGCCTCGGCCAGCAGGGCGGTGCCGTGGTGCATCGTACCGCGGGTGTGCAGCTTCCGGCCGTCGCGGCGCTCGAGGTGTGCCTCGACCTCCAGGTCGTCGCCCAGGACCGCCGGGGCACGGAACTCGACGGTCAGGCTTGCGGTGACGGCAGGGAGGTGGAGGGCGCTGGGGACGGCGCCGAGGACGTCGTCGAAGACCGCCGCGACCGCACCGCCGTGCGCCAGCCCCGGGCCACCTTCGTGGTGGGAAGCGAAGCGGATGGTGCCGAGGACCCGTCGGTCCACGATGTGCATCTCCAGCCCCATGCTCGAGGGGTTCTCGGTGCCGCAGCCGAAGCAGTTGGGGTGATGGGCGGGAATGTCGTAGGTCATGTCGGGCGCCGGTCGCTCGGACCCATCGCCAACCCCGGGTACGCCCGGGCGTAGG
>JBFWKS010000077.1:0-14519 GCA_050252545.1 Solirubrobacteraceae bacterium | reverse complement strand
CTCCTGACGCTCCTTCACGATCCAGCGCGCCTGCTTGATCTCTTCCGGGATCGTCGCGCGCATCTGGTCGAGGATGTCGAAGATCTCCTCGCGGTCAACACGCACCTGATCCGTGAGCGGAACGGGCTTCGCGTTGTGTACGAGATCGTCGAGCTTGTCGATGAGGACCAGAACGTCCATGGCATTCTTCCGTTTCGCGGTCCCTCCGCCGATTCCTTCACGGCGGTTCCCGTTCGCGCCGACGGCGGCCCCGGGACGGGCGCTCGTCCATCCTGCCGCAACTGGCGCAGAACGCCAACGTCGCGGGTCGCTGCTGCAAGATCGTACCCACCCGGGACCCCGTCCGGGGCCCGCGGGCGTGCGGTGGGCACCCGCCGGCCCGACCGTTCAGCCGCGGCGTGCGGCGGGCAAGCGCCCGGTCGGTCGCAAGCGTGCGGCCGTGACGTCCCGGGCGGCTCGGGACCGGACCGCAGTTCGTTCAGCCGCGGGCGAGGCGCTCGCGGAGCGCCTCGGCGACCGGCTCGGACACGAGCGCCTCCAGGCGCCCTCCGAACCGGGCGAGCTCCTTGGTGCGGCTCGAGGAGACGAACGAGAACTCCGGGCTGGCCATGACGAACACCGACTCGATGTCGGGCTCCTGGCCCCGGTTGAGGTGCCCCATCTCCATCTCGTACTCGAAGTCCGAGATCTGCCGCAGGCCCTTGACGATGGCGATCGCGCCCACGCGGCGGGCGAATCCGACGACGAGCTCGGCAAAGGGCTCCGCGCGGGCGTTCTCGATCCCCGCATCTCGCAGCCCGTCCTCGATGAACCCCACCCGCTCGTCGATGTCGAAGAGTGGTGGGTTCTTCGTCGTCGATTGGTTGACGACGGCGACGATGACCTCGTCGAAGAGCTTCGTCGCCCGGTGGATGATGTCGAGGTGCCCCTTGGTGACCGGGTCGTAGCTCCCCGGCACGACCGCGATGCGCTTGTCGGTGCTCATGCTCAGACTCAGGCTCGGTGGATGCGGATGAGGGTGTCGCCGTACCGCCGCTCGTCCTCCACCGCGAGACCGAGCGGCAGCGGCCGGCGACGGTCGGATTCCGTCACCACCCGCGCCCCGGGGCGCAGCAGGGGCCGAAGGTCCGCGTCGAGCGCCGGTCCGAGCCGGTCGCCGTCGCGGTACGGCGGGTCGATGAGGACCAGATCGTATGTGGCGCCGCGCGTGGCTGCGTCGCGCAGGTGGCGGCGCGCGTCGCCGGAGACGACCCGTCCGGTGTCCGCGTCGATCCCGAGCGCATCGAGATTGGCGCGCAGGACCGTCAGCGCACGCCGATCGCGCTCGACGAAGTCGACCCGCTCGGCGCCGCGTGACAGGGCCTCCAGGCCGAGCGCGCCGGTGCCGGCGAAGAGGTCCAGCGCGACCGCGCCGTCGAGCGGCCCGAGGATCGAGAACAGCGCCTCGCGGACCCGATCGGATGTCGGCCGGGTGTCCCGGCCGGGAGGGGCGGTGAGGCGGCGCCCCCCGAAGCGCCCGGCAACGATCCGCATCGGCGCCGGACGCTAGCAGGGGTGACGGGGCGGCCCCGACGGGCGTGGCGTGCGGGGTGGCGTCACGAACCACCACCCCCTGGCAGGTTCTGCCACCACCCTCCGGGCGAACCGCTCCGTCAGCCCGCTACCGAAGCCGCATCAGCCCCTGGGCGGCGACGCGGCCAGGCGCCTCGCGGCGGCGTGGATGAGCGTGCCGAGCAGGACGAACTCACCGCGGCCGAGCGGGGTGGCGGCGGTCGGCATGCGGTTGGTGACGAACGCGCAGGTGAGGTCGAGCGTCGGATCGGTCCAGGCGAACGTGCCGCCCAGGCCGACGTGCCCGAACGCCCGGCCCGCGCCGCGGTCCAGCACGATCGCCTGGTGGTACCCGAGCCGCCAGCGCATCGGGATCTGCAGCACCTCGTCGCGACGGCGGTCCTGCACGCGGCCGAGCTCGCGGACGGTGCGGGCGGAGAGCAACCGCTGCTCGCCGTCGCGATCGGCGTCGATCGCCCCGTAGATCCGGGCGAGCGCCGCGGCGCTGAACGTGCCGTTGACGGCGGGCGACTCGGTGCCGAGGATCGGCGCGGCATCACCGGCGAAGAGCGGCAGCACCTGCGGCACGAGCATCGGGTCGATCGCCCGGCCCAGCGGTCGCAGGCGCCGCGCGACCGAGGTCCCGACGGCCGAGAGCGGCCCGCTGGCCCGCTCGATGTTGACGGGCACGAGCTGTGCCGGCGGGGTCCGGCCCTCGCGGGAGGCCCCGAGCCCGAACCCGTCCTCGATGCCGAGCGGCACGGCGAGCTCCTCGTGGAAGAGCGCCTCCATGCCCTTGCCGGTGACCTGGCGCGCGAGGCCCGCCAGGAGCCACCCGAAGGTCCACGCGTGGTAGGCCGGGCGCCCGCCGGGCCGATCCGGCCGGGTGGCCGCGAGGCGCTCCTCCATCGACGCGTGGTCGAGGACGTCGTCGGCGCGTGGGGCGACGGTGCGCAGGCTCTGCAGGCCGGCGCGGTGCGAGAGGAGCTGCCGGACGGTGATGCGGTCCTTGCCGCCGGCGGAGAACGCCGGCCAGTACTCGGCGACCGGGTCGTCGACGTCGATGAGGCCGCGGTCGACGAGCCGGTGGATCACGGTGGCCGCCACGCCCTTGGTGGCCGAGAACGCGATCGTCGGGGTGTCGCGGGTCCACGGCCGGCGGGCGTCGCGGTCGGCGTAGCCCTTCCACACGTCGACGACGGTGCGTCCGCGGTGCTGGACGACGAACGACCCACCGCCCTGTCGCCGGCCGCCGAAGAGCCGATCGAACACCCGCACGGCGGCGTCGAACTCGCGCTCGTGGACCCCGTGCAGCCGCGACCCGCGGGTGTCGTGGTCGATCGGTGGCCTCGGGGCCTTCACCGTGGTCCGGCCCGAGGGGACGTCGGTCGTCATCACCCCAGTCTACTCGCGAGTAGGCCAACGGCCAAGGCGGAGCCGAACGCGTGTGCCACCGACCGGCCCGCGACGGCCGCCGGGCGTCCGACGGCCCCCGGGCATCATCGACAGCGGGGCGGCTCACCGTCGCCCCATGACGGTCAGCCGACCCGCTCCCGGCCACGACCCAGCGGCACCCGACAGCGGGTCGGTTCACCGTCGCCCCACGACGGTCAGCCGACCCGCTCCACGATGCACCGCGCGACCCGACGGCGCGCTACGCCGGGATCCCCTCGTCCTCGTCGGGCGCGAGCGCCCGAGCCTCGTCCAGCGCGTCACGCAACGGGACATGGATCGGATCGTCGAGCTCCGGGTCGTCGGCCTCGAGGCGCTCTGCCACCTCGCGGGCGCGAAGCAGCAGGTCGGCGTCGTCGGGCATGCGGGCGACGTGGAAACGGGCCACGCCCGACTGGCGGGTGCCCAGCAGCTCGCCCTCGCCACGCAGCGCCAGATCGACCTCCGACAGCGCGAACCCGTCGGTGTGGGCGGCCAGGGCGCGCAGGCGCGCGGCGTTCTTCGGCCCGAAGAGCAGGCAGAGCGACGCGTGCTCGCCGCGTCCGACGCGCCCACGGAGCTGGTGCAGCTGGGAGATGCCGAACCGCTCGGCGTTCTCGACCACCATGACGGTGGCGTTGGGTACGTCGATGCCGACCTCGATGACGGTGGTGGCGACCAGCACGTCGGCGTCGCCGGCCGCGAAGCGCTCCATCGCATCCTGCTTCTCGGCCGGGCGCATCTGGCCGTGCAGCAGCGCGACCCGCAGGTCCTGCAGCTCCCCCGTCCGCAGCCGCTCGTACTCGCTGGTCGCCGAGCGGGCGTCGAGGGTGTCGCTGTCCTCGACGAGCGGGCAGACGACGAACGCCTGGCGGCCCGCCGCCACCTCCTCCCGGATGCGGGCGTAGGCGCGGGCGCGCTCGCGGTCGCTGGAGCAGACGTGGGTGACGATCGGCCGGCGCCCGCCCGGCAGCTCGCGCAGGGTGGCGACGTCGAGGTCACCGTAGTGCAGCAGCGCCATCGTCCGTGGGATCGGCGTGGCCGTCATGTGCAGCACGTGGGGCACGAGAGCCGCCCCCGCCCCACCGCCGTCGGGCATGGCGCCGGGCCCGCGACCGTCCGCCGTGTCGCCCTCCCCCGGTCCGGCCTCCCCCCGGGCTCCGCGGTCCGGCGGCGGACCGTCATCGACGGCGCTCGCTGCAGCCTTGCGGTCCAGAGCACAACGCTGGCGGACGCCGAAGCGGTGCTGCTCGTCGACGACGGCGACGGCCAACGACCGGAAGGCGACGGCGTCCTCGATCAGGGCGTGGGTGCCGACCACGAGCGGAAGCTGACCGTCGGCCAGACGTTGCAGCAGCGGTCGCCGCCGTGCGACCGGGGTCGACCCGGTGAGCAGGTCCACCGGCACCAGCGCGTCGGGCAGCAGCCGTTGGATCGTGCGGAAGTGCTGCTCGGCCAACGTCTCGGTCGGGGCCATGAGCGCCGCCTGGTGCCCGCACTCCACCGCGCGGAGCATCGCGTGGAGGGCGACGACGGTCTTGCCCGATCCGACCTCGCCCATGAGCAGGCGCTGCAGCGGTCGCCCGGTGGCGAGGGTCTGGAGGTTGGCGCCGATCGCCCGCCGCTGGTCCCCGGTGAGCGCGAACGGCAGCGTCTCGGTCACCCAACGATCGGTGAGGGTCGCCGGGCCGTCGAGGGCGATCGCCCGGTGCCCCCCGCCGTGGCGACGCCGGCGGCGCAGGTACTCCATCTGTACGGCGAGCAGCTCGTCGAAGGCCAGGCGTCGCCGGCCCCGCTCGTGGTCGCCCAGATGGGCCGCCCGCAGGGCCGCGGTGCGGTCGGGCAGGCCCTCGCGGGCCCGGAGCCGCGCTGGCAGCGGGTCGATCGCGTCGTAGAGGTGGTCCTCCAACTCGCGGACGCGCGCGTAGATCTCGATCGAGGTCAGGCCGTCGGTCGTCGGGTAGCGGGCGACGACGGGGCCGCCCGCCCCGGGACGGGCGTCGTCCGTCACGACGTCGGGGTCGAGGGGTGGCGTCCCGTCGCCACCCTCGATCGGACGGGCCTGTCCGTCCGCCGTCGCGTCCGCCGCCGGGGCGGCATCGCCGTGGTCCGTCGACCCGGGCCCGCCGTCGGCCGGGGCGGGGCCCGTCGGGGACGGCGGCACGACCGCCGGCGACGAGCGGTCCGTCACGCCGCCGACCGGGTCGTTCGTCGGGGCGTGGGCCGACACGGAGAACCGGCCCGGTCCCTTGAGGGTGCCGCTGAGCATCACCCGCGTGCCGGGCGGGTAGCGCTCCGCGAGCCACGGCTGGTTGAAGAACGCCACCTGCAGTCGGCCGGTGCCGTCGCTGACCAGCGCCTCCACCAGGGGCCGCATGCCGCGGCGGCGCACCGGCCGGCTGCGGATCCGCTCGACCGCGACGATCACCGTCTGGCGCTCGTCGGGGCGCAGCGTCGCGATCGTCGCCACGCCACCGGTCTCGACCGGCAGGTGCTGCAGCAGTCCACCGACGGTGTCGATCCCCAGATGCTCGGCGGCGGCCAGCGCCTTCTTACCGGTGAACCCGCTGGAGGCCGTCCACCGTGACGGGCGGGGCCACCGCACCGGTGCGTCGGCCCACGCCGACGGCCCTGCCTCCACGGCCGGATCGGCGGCGAACGAGGCCGGGGTGCGATGGGCCGTCCGATCGCTCCCGCCTGCTGCGCTCCCCGCCACGCCACGACGGTAGCCGACCGCCCGACGGGACGCGCGAACGTCACCGACGGGGCGGTCGACCGCCGCCGTGCCGTCCCCGGCTCACGTGATGGCCGTCCGGACGACGGTGACCGGCCGCGTGGCCGCGTCGTAGGCGGCGTGGCCACCCGTGGCGCCCGAGCCGCTCTCCCTCGCCGGCTCGTACGTGCGGTCCAGGCCACCGCCCTGCCACTCGTTCACCCACACCACGCCCACCGGCAGCTCCCCCGCCCGCCCGGCATGGTCCGGGTCCGGGGTGTAGACCGTCGCGGCCAGACCGAACCGCGAGCGTGCCGCCCGCCGCATGCCGTCGTCGAAGTCGTCGACGACGACGACCGGCGCGACCGGACCGAACGTCTCCTCGCGCATCACCAGCATGTCGTCGTCGACGTCGGTGAGGACCGTCGCCGGATAGAAGAACCCCGCGCGATCCGGGATCGCACCACCGACGAGGACCGTTGCACCGTGCGCTATGGCGTCGGTGACGTGCTCGTGCACGATCCGTCG
This sequence comes from Solirubrobacteraceae bacterium, assembly GCA_050252545.1. Classification (GTDB taxonomy): domain Bacteria; phylum Actinomycetota; class Thermoleophilia; order Solirubrobacterales; family Solirubrobacteraceae; genus Patulibacter. The sequence goes on along the minus strand of JBFWKS010000077.1, from coordinate 8,296 downwards.
CTGCCGCTCGTCCACCAACGGCCCGAGCCGGACGCCGTCCTCGCGCCCGTCGCCCATCGTCCACCGCGACGCCTCCTCCACCAGCGCCGCCACGAACGCGTCGGCGACGTCGCGGTGGACGTAGATCCGCTCCATCGACGTGCAGATCTGCCCGGTGTTGACGAACGCCCCGAACGCGACCGCCTCGGCCGTCGCCGCCACGTCGACGCCGGCATCGACCACCACTGGGTCCTTGCCACCGAGCTCCAGCACCGCCCGGCGCAGGTGCCGCGCCGCGGCCAGACCGACCGACCGACCGGACGCCACCGACCCCGTGAAGTGCACCAGACCCAGATCCGGGTGGTCGGCCAACGGCTCCCCCGCCCGGCGGTCACCGAGCACGAGGTTCAGCACGCCCGGCGGCAGCTCCGCCAGCTCGAGCATCCGCACCGCCGACAACGACGCCCGCTCCGACGGCTTGAACACCACCGCGTTGCCGGCCGCCAGCAGCGGCCCCAACCCCAGCAGCGTCGCCGCGACGGTGAAGTTCCACGGAACGATCAGCGCCACCACGCCGACCGGCTGACGGACCACCTCCTTGCGCATCGTCGCGGTCGTCGCCTGCTCCTCCACGAACGCGTAGCTGCGCGCATCGGCGATGCCCGAGCGCAGCACCCCGATCCCGCTGCCGATGAAGGCCGCCGCGATGTCCAGTGGCTTGCCCATCTCGCGGCACTCCAGCGCCGCCAGCTCGTCGGTGTGGGCCTCCAGCGCGTCGGCGAACCGCTCAAGGTGCCCCAGCCGCTCCTCCAGCGGCAGCGCCGCCCAGGCGGGCTGGGCGGCGGCAGCGGCCCCCACCGCCCGGTCGACGTCGGCCGGCGACCCCGCCGGCAACCGGGCGACCGTCTCCTCGCTCGCCGGATCGACCAGATCGATCGTGTCGCCCTCGCCGTCGGTCCAGACGCCACCGACGTGGTTGCGCAACAGCGTCGTCGTCGTGCCCATCGGTCTGCCTCCTGCGATTCAGGCCCGGGGGGCGGCGCCCGTGGCGGCGCCCACCGTGCTCACGTGGATCTGCGGTCGCCGGTCGCTCCAGGGCATGGCCTCCTCGAGCTGCCCCGCCAGCTGGTACAGCACGTCCTCGCGGTACGTGTCTGCCCCGATCTGCACGCCGATCGGCAGGCCGTCGTCGCTCTGGCCGACCGGGACGCTGATCGCCGGGCCCCCGGTGATGTTGTACGCCGCGCAGAGCGGGAACGGCGTGGTGACCCGCCGGACCCAGGTGTCGGCGTCGGCGTCGGGATCATCGGCGTCGTAGGTGCCGATGTCGGGGGGCAGGATGTGCGACACCGGCGAGAGCAGCGCGTCGCACGCGCCGAAGAACGCCGCGAACGAGCGGGTGACGACATTCATCGTGTCGAACGCCGCCTGCAGGTCCAGCGGGGTGATCTTCAGGCCCTCGCGGGCGCAGGTGAGGGTCGTGGCCTCGAAGTGGTCGGGGTCGGCCTCGACGCCGAGCGCGTCGGCCAGCCCGAACGTCGTGGCCGCCACCCCCGCGCACCAGGTCGTGCGGAACGCCCGGTTCATGTCGTCCCAGACGAGCTCGGGGCGCGCCTCGACCACCTCGTGTCCGAGCCCGCGGAGCACCTCCGCGGTCTGCTCGACGACGCGACGGACCTGCGGATGCACCGGGACCTCGGCCCAGTCGTCCAGGCACACCGCGATCCGTAGCCGGCGGCCCCGCTCCCCGACCTCGTCGAAAAAGGGACGCTCGGGCTGCGGGGCGCCGCACCGCTCGCCGGACGCGAATCCGTGCACCAGGTCGTAGAGCGCGGCGGAGTCCCGGACGGTGCGGGTGAGCGCGAACTCGACCGCGTTGCCGAACATGATCTCCTGGTACCCGGGCCCGATCGGCACCCGTCCGCGGCTGGGCTTGAGGCCCACGAGCCCGCAGTAGGACGCCGGGATGCGGATCGACCCGCCACCGTCGTTGGCGTGCGTGACGGGGATCGCCCCGGACGCCAGCAGCGCGGCCGGTCCGCCGCTCGATCCCCCGGGCGACTTCTGCGGGTTCCACGGGCTGCGGACCGGTCCGCCCAGCACCGGCTCGGTCCAGGCGCTGAGCGCGAGCTCCGGCGTCTTCGCCGTCGCGACCGTGGCCAGCCCCGCCCGCTTGAACCGCTGCATGAGCAGCGAGTCGCCGTCGAAGGGCACGCCATCCGCGGCGACGCGGCTACCGAAGTGCATCGGTACCCCGGTGGCGTGGCAGACGATGTCCTTCAGCACGAACGGCACGCCACCGAACGACCCGTCGGCAGCGTGGTCCAGCGGCTCCTCCCACGGACCCTCGACCACGGCGTCCAGCTGCTCGTCGACGGCCCGCACCGCCGCGTGCGCGGTGGCGTGCACCTCGGCACCGGTCACCTCGCCGTCGGCGATGAGCGCCGCGAGCCCCAGCCCGTCGTGACGGGCGTACTCCTCGAAGCTCAGCATCACGGTACCCGCGGCTCGGGAGCGCCGGCGGGGATCGCCGTCCAGATGTCGCGCTCCATCCGCCAGGCGCCGTCGTCGCCCTGCCGGTGCACGATCAGGTAGTTGCACCGCTGCACGTCAGCGCCGTCGGGGCCGTGGAACTCGGCCGCCGCCTGGCCCTCCTCGATCGCCGAGGCGGTGTCGACGGTCAGCCGGGACCAGAGCACCGTCTGCTTGCGGAACCCCGTCTCGATCATCGACGCGAACGCCGTCCGGATCGCGTCGCGTCCGGAGATCACCGAGCCGTCGGGGGGCAGCAGCATCCCGTCCTCGGTGTAGAGCTCCGCGAACGCCGACGCGTCGCCGTCGGCGACGGCGCGGGCGATCGCGTCCTGCACCGCGACCATCCGTTCCTCGTCGAAGGCGCTCATACGGTCACGGTCCCGGCCTTGGCGGTGTCGTCGTAGCTCACCGTCTGGCGCGGGTCGCCCGGCAGGAACCCGATCGGGCCCTCGCGGAGCACGTTCTTCGGGCTGTTGAAGTACGGGATGACGTACCGGCCGAGGTTCTGCAGCGTCGACATGATCACGTCGTGGTCGTCGTTGTCGACCCGCAGGATGATCTCGTCGGTGCCCATGTCCTTCAGGCGCTGGACCTGGTCGATGCAGTGCTTGGGGTCACCGACCATGACGGCCGGCCCGACGTTGCGCAGCCAGTCGACGTCGTCGACGCGGTCGCGGAGCTCGGCGATCTGCTGGAACTCGCCGTACTCCTCGGGCGAGCGCTCGCCGAGCTGCGCGTAGAGGTCGTTGATGATGCACTGGGCGAACATCTTCATGTCCCGCTCACCGGCCTCGAGCGCCAGGTCGTTGGTCTTCTCGCAGCGTGCGGTGATCGCGATCGTGGCGATCGACTTCTGGACGAACCGTCCGACCGGGTCGACCTCCTCCTCGGGCACCGACAGGTACGCGTCGATGTAGGACTGCAGGACGTCCCACCCGAAGTACATGTCGCTGGTGATCATCCCGAGGCCGCGCCGACGCGCGTCCTGGGCGGAGCTGACCGTCTGGCAGATCTTGAAGAACGGCGGGTGCGGCTCCTGGAGGGGCTTCGGGATGAGCTCGCGCTCGGGGATCGATCCCCAGTACTCGCCCTCGTGGGAGAACGTGTGGTCGCTGAGCGCCCGGATGATGAGGTCCAGCGCCTCCTCGGCCCTGCCCTTCGTCTCCTCCAGCGGCACGCCGAACGCGTCGAGCTGGGCGAGCGTGTTGCCGCGGGCGATGCCGACCTCGATCCGGCCGTTGGACAGGAGGTCCGTCGCGGCGGTCTGCTCGGCCACGAGGATCGGGTGGATCGCCGACGCCAGGCGGCTCATGTACCGCAGGCGGAGCGTCTTGGTCTCCCGCGCGACGGCGGCGAAGAGGATCGGCGGCTGCGAGACGGTCGCGAGCTCGTTGACGAAGTGGTGCTCGGACGTGCCCCACCCGTAGAAGCCCATCTCCTCGGCGAACTTCGCCTCCTCGATGAGGTCGAGGTACCGCCGGTGGTGGGTCTCGCCGCGGACGGTGCCACCCTCGTTGAACAGGATGAATCGCATGTCGTGCTCCTACCGTTGATCGACATGACGATCGTCTCCGCCGGGACGGGGCCGGCGCGTCCGTGCGACTACGGATCGACTACGGATCCCCGTTGCGGATCCGGGCCCGGTCGACCGGTCAGGCGCGTCCGTCGGCGAGCGCGACGGTGCGCGCCACCTCGGTCCGGCGCCCGCAGTTGAGCTTGGCGAGGATGTGCGCGACGTGGGTGTCGACGGTGCGATGCCCGATCACGAGCGTCGTCGCGATCTCCTTGTTCGTCATGCCGTCGGCGACGAGCCGCGCGATCTCGAGCTCGCGCCGCGTGAGCGTCCCGATGCCGCCGGTGTCGTCCGGGTCGGACCGGCGCCGGGCGGGCGCCGCCAGCGGCTCGCCCCGGGCGATCCGGTCGAGCCGGCCGAGCCCGAGCTCGGCGCCCTGCGCGAGCGCGGCGGTGAGCCGTGTTCCTCCGAGCGCCGCGCGGACGTCGTCCAGGCAGGCCTGACGGAACGCGACGAGCGGCTCGATGCCGTAGAGCGCACATCCCGCCGCCCGCCAGTACGTGTCGGCGGCGCCCAGCATCAGCGCGGCGGACCGGTGCTCGCCACGGGCGGCGGCGATCCACCCCAGGACGTCGCCGATCAGGGCGATGCCCAGCTGGTCGCGCATCGTCGTGAGCGCGAGCGCGTCGAGCCCGTGCGCCCACGCCGCATCCAGCCGGCCCTGCCGGTACCCGACGATCGACCGCACCCACAGGACGTGCGAGAGGAACCAGCGATCGCCCTGCTCCCGGCAGATGCGCTCGGCGGCGTCGCAGAGCTCCAGGGCCGTGTCGCCGTCGCCGTAGGCCCCGTTGAGCTCGGCGAGGTTCTGGAGCAGCATCGCCGTCCCGAACGCGTCGCCGGCCGCCCGCGCCTGCTCGATCGCGTGCTCGTAGTCCTCGCGCGCGACCGCGAACGCGCCCCGGATCGCGCGGCAGCCGCCCAGCAGGCCCCGGGACATGTACTCGTCCTGCGGCGTGCCCCGCTCGGGTGCCTCGCGGAGGCACGTCTCGAGTTGGGTCACCGCACCGTCGATGTCGCCGGCGATGATCGCCACCCACCCGCGGATCCACCGCGCGCGACAGGTCGGTGCGATCCCGACGGCGGCCAGGCGCTCGAAGAGGCGCGTGCCCCACGCGCCACCCTCGTTCACCTGGCCCGATCCGACCCATGCGACCCACAGGTCCGCATAGAGCTGACCGGCGTGGTGCACGAGCGTCTCGTCGGCCAGCGCCCGGTCGAACGCGAGCCGGAGATTGGGCATGTTGGCGGCGACACGGTGGCTGGTGGGTCGCTGCTGGGGACCGAACCACACCGACCCGGCGGTCGCCACCGACGCGCAGTAATGCTCGAGGTGACGCCGGCGGATCATCGCGGTGGCCGCGTCAGGTCCCGACACCGCCGCACGCTCCTCCACCATCCGCAACCCGAACTCGCGGATCGTGTCGAGCATCCGGAAGCGCACGACGCCGTCGATCGTGTCGCGCACCAGCAGCGACCGCTGCACGAGCCGGTCCACGACGTCGTGCGCGGCGTAGTCGTCCGCGTAACCACAGACGTCGACGATCGCGTCGACGGTCACCGACCCGACGAAGATCGCGAACCGGACCCACAGGTCCCGCTCGGCCTCGTCGCACAGGTCCCAGCTCCACCGCAGCACCGCGTCGAGGCTCTGGTGACGCGGATGGCTGTCGAGCGGGCCGCCCCGCAGCAGCGAGAAGCGGTCGTCCAGCCCGTGGATCATGTCGCGAACCGCCATCGTCCGGGCCTTCATGGCGGCGAGCTCGATCGCCAACGGCAACCCGTCGAGGCGTCCGCAGAGCTCGTCAACGGCGGCACGGTCGAGCGACTCCGGCCGCTCCCCGGTGACCGCCGCCGCGTGACCGATGAACAGCTCCGCGGCCTCGCTCGGTGCGCCACCGGGCGACGCGGTCACGCGGAGCGGCGGGACGGTCAGCAGATGCTCCCCGGCGAGGCCGAGCGGCAGGCGCGTCGTCGTCAGGATCCGGACGCCTGGGCACCACGGCAGGACGTCGCCCACGAGCGTCCGCACCGCGGAGATGACGTGCTCGCAGTCGTCCAGGACGAGCAACAGGTCCGCGTCACCGATCTGGTCGACCAGCGACCGTGCCCCCGACACGCCCGGCACGACGTTGCGGATCGCCTGCTCGAGGAACTCCCCGTCATGGACCGCCGTGAGGTCGACGTACCACACCCCGTCGGTGAACGCGCGTCGCAGGTCGCGGGCCGCGGCGAGTGCCAGGCGCGTCTTGCCGACGCCGCCGACCCCGACCAGGGAGAGCAGCCGCGTACCGCCCAGCAGATCCCGGATCTTCCGGAGCTCGTCGGCCCGGCCGACGAACGCGGTCACGTCGGCGGGGACGTTGCTCTTGCGGTGGGACCTCGACATCGGCACGCGCCACTCCCCCGGCGTTCCGGTCAGTCAACCAGAGCGTGGCGGTCCCGTCAGGCCGATCGGCCCGCTGTCGTACCCGGACCGTCCCGTTACTCGGCCGCGGCGAGCCACCACCAGGACGGCTGACCGCCCTCGTGCAGCTCGACGTCGACGTGCCCGGGCGCGGCGTCGTGAACGTCCGCATCGACCAGCGGCGCATCCCGTCCGACGACGATCGTCAGCAGCTCGCGGTCGTCGGCGAGCCGGTCCAGGACCGCCCGCAGCGTCGGTGCGGGCTCGCCCCAGGCGACGAGCTCCTCGTCGACGTAGCCGACGGCGTCGCCGGCGACGAACCGCCCCTGCGCATCGTCGCGGGCGGCCGGGGCCACCCCACCGGTGGAGACGTCGGCCAGCAGAGCCGTGAGGGCCGCCGCGTTCTCCTCGACGCTCTGCGTCGGCTCGTGGGCGACGGCGATCGTCATCCCCGCCTGCGGGGCCCGGGTCGGCACCACCCGCACCGGCCGCGACGACAGCTCCGCCGCTCGCTCGGCGGCCATCCGCACGTTCGGGTTGTTGGGCAGCAGGACCACGCCGTCGGCCCCCGTGGCCTCGACCGCGGCGAGGAGGTCCGCCGTCGACGGGTTCATCGTCGGGCCACCGTCGAGGACCGCCGCCCCGAACGACCGGAAGATCCCGGCGATCCCCGCGCTGGGCGTGACCGCGAGCAGCGCGCTCGCCGCGCCGGCGGTCGCGTCGGTGCCGGTGACGCCCGCGGGCCCGGTGACCGCAGCCTCGGCGGCCTCCGATGCCTCGCCGCGACGACGCCGGTCGGCGACCTGCTCGTTCATGTCCGCCACGTCGACGCGCGAGATCTCGGCCCCGGGGAAGAGCGCCATGGCGGCGTCGGGATCGTCGGTGTGGACGTGGACCTTGAGCGTCTGCTCGTCCCCGACGACGACGATGATCGAGTCGCCGAGGGTCGCGAGGTCGTCACGGGCGCGGCCCGCGTCCAGACGCGTACCGGCGACCGCGAAGTTCGTGCAGTAGCGGTAGGTCTCCGACGCGTGCTCCAGCTGCTCGACGCGTGCCGCGTCGTAGTGGCGGATCGCGAAATCGGCGCCCGGCCCGCCGTCGGCGAGCGTCCGGATCAGGCCGGCGAAGACGATCAGCAGACCGAACCCGCCGGCGTCGACGACCCCGGCGTCCTTGAGGGCCTGAAGCAGCTCCGGACCCTCGTCGAGTGCCACCTGACCGGCGGCGATCGCGGCCGCGATGACGATGACGATCCCGCGGGCCTGGGCCTCGGCGTCGTGCGGGGTGCCGAGCTGGTCGGGGTCCATCGTCGCCACCGCGTGCGACGCGGCCCCGGCCATCTCGCGGACGACGGTGAGGATCGTGCCCTCGACCGGCTGCCGGACCGAGTCGTAGCCGCGGCGGGCGGCCCCGGCGAGGGCGGCGGCGATCAGCGGCGGACGGATCAGCTCGCCGGGACGGGCGATGAGCTCCTCGGCCGCGCCGCGGATGAGCTGGGACAGGATGACGCCACTGTTACCGCGGGCGCCGAGCAGCGCAGCACGGGCCAGGCGCTTGACGAGCGCGTCACGTCCGATCTCGTCGAGGGACACGCCCTCGGCCACGACGGCGTCGAGCACGTCGAGCACCGACTGTAGGGTCAGCGCCATGTTGTCGCCCGTGTCGCCGTCGGCGACCGGGAAGACGTTCAGGTCGTTGATCTCCTGACGCCGCGACTCGAAGTACGCCAGGGCGCCGCCCACCGCCTGACGGAAGCGGACGATGCTGGGATCGGCCGACGACACCGCCGGGGGACGAATCGT
>JBFWKS010000076.1:0-14600 GCA_050252545.1 Solirubrobacteraceae bacterium | reverse complement strand
GGCACCGAAGCTCTTGATCAGCGCCCGCAGGCCCGGGGCCACGAGGAACCCGCCGACCATGCCCAGCACCGCGCCGATCACGCCGACCGCGAGCGCCTCGCCGGTCACCATCGTGCGGACCTGACGACGGTTGGCGCCGAGGGCGCGCAGGAGCGCGAACTCCCGCTGACGCTGAGCCATCGTGATCGAGAACGTGTTGAAGATGAGGAACGATCCGACGAACGTCGCGATGCCGGCGAAGATCAGGAGCATCGTCGGCAGGAACGCGATCGCGTCCTTGATGTCCTGGGCCTGCTGGTCCCCCTGGGCCTCGCCGGTGCGGACGGTGCCGGCGTCACCGACGGCGTCGCGGACGCTCTGGGCGACCTGCTCGTCGCCGACGCCCTGCTCCCCGAGCGCGAGGATCTCGGAGTAGTACCGGTCGGCCGTGCGGCCGGTGAGCTCGGCGGCGGTCTCGAGCGTGGTGAAGGTCAGCGTGGCGCCGCCGAACGACGCGGTGCCGTCCCCCAGCTGCACGATCCCGACGAGTCGCATCCGGCGCCGCGGTCCCTCTCCCTGGATGTGGACCACGTCGCCGACCCGGGCGTCGGCCTTCTCCGCGGTGGCGTCGTCGAACGCCACCTCATCGCCGGCGCGCGGCGCGCGGCCCTCCGTGTAGTTGATCGCGCCGTACCCGTCGGGCAGCGTGGACAGGAGGATCGACGGTGGCCCCTGCCCGCCGATCCGGGTGCGGCCGTCCTTCTCGAACACCAATGCCGTGCCGTCGATCTGCCCGCGTGCCTGACGGACGTGCGGTGCGGCGGCGACCTTCTGCTCCAGGTCCCTGGGCAGGGCGCGCCCGTCGTCGTCATCGGCGGCGTCCGGGGTGCCGGGCGGCACGGCCGGGGTGACCGCGACGGCGACCCCGCGGTAGCTCGTATCGCCGATCTCGTCGAAGGTGCGGTTGATCGTGTCGGTGAAGATCAGCGTGCCGGAGATGAGCGCGACGCCGAGGACGACCGCCAGCGACGTCATCACCGTGCGCCGCACGTGGGCGCGCAGCGTCCTGAGCAGGAGGGTGCGCATCAGTCGGCGGAGGGGTCGGACGCGGCCTGCAGCCGGGCGTGGACGTCATCCGACCCGCCCGCGGGACCGTCGTCGACGATCGCGCCGTCCTTCAGCACGACCAGCCGGTCCGCGAACGACGCGGCGTGGGCGTCGTGGGTGACCATGACGACGGTCTGCCCGAACTCGTCGACCGCGCGCCGCAGCAGACCGAGGACCTCCTCGGACGACCGCGAGTCGAGGTTGCCGGTGGGCTCGTCGGCGAACACGACCGCCGGTCGGCTGGCGAGCGCCCGGGCCACCGCCACCCGCTGCTGCTGCCCGCCGGACAGCTCGCTGGGGCGGTGGTGGCGCCGGTCGGTCAGTCCGATGGTGGTGATGAGCTGCTCGAGCCACTCGGCGTCGGCGGAGCGCCCGGCGATCGTGAGCGGCAGGACGATGTTCTCCTCGGCCGTGAGGACCGGCAGCAGGTTGAACGCCTGGAAGACGAAGCCGATCCGGTCGCGACGCAGCTCGGTGAGCCGCCGGTCGTCGAGGGTCGACAGATCGGTGCCGTCGACGGTCACCGTGCCGGAGTCGGCGCGGTCGAGGCCGGCGACGCAGTGCATGAGCGTCGACTTGCCCGAGCCGGACGGGCCCATGATCGCCGTCAGCCCGCCCGCCTCGAACCCCACGCTCAGCCCGTCGAGGGCCACGACCCGGGTGTCGCCCTCGCCGTAGGTCTTGCGCAGGTCGGTCGCGTGGACGATCTCGGTGCTCATGCTGGTCAGCCAACCACAGCGCGGCGGGGATCTCACGCGATTCGGGGGTCATCCCCCATGCGCTCAGGGTGATTCCCCGGACCGATCGCGTCGGACCGACGGCGGCGGCCGCCCGTTCAGGCCACGGTGGTGCGCGGCGCTCCGGCCGTCGCGGCGGCGTCGGCGAGGTCCCGGACCGCCTGGCCGGGGTCGTCCTTGCCGAAGACCGCCGAGCCGGCGACGAAGACCGTGGCGCCGGCCCGGGCGCAGGTACCGATCGTGGACAGGTCCACCCCGCCGTCGACCTGGATCGCGGTGCCGGGGGCGACGCGCTCGGCGATCCGGCGGACCTTGTCCGGCGAGGTCGGGATGAACTTCTGCCCGCCCCAGCCGGGGTTGACGGTCATGCAGACGGCCAGGTCGACCTTGGCGGCGTTCTCGGCGTAGACGTCGTTGGGGGTTCCGGGGCAGACCGCGAGGCCCGCCAACGCGCCGAGCTCGCGGGCCAGGCCGAGCGCGTACTGCAGCTGCGGGGTCGCCTCGGCGTGGACGCTGAGCACGTCGGCGCCGGCCTTGGCGAACTCCTCCAGGTGTCGCTCGGGCCGCTCGACCATCAGGTGCACGTCGAGCAGTGCGTCGACGCCCTTGAGCGCGTCGACGACGAGCGGGCCCATCGTGATCGGCGGCACGAAGTGCCCGTCCATGACGTCGATGTGGATGACGGTCGCCCCGGCGGCCACGGTCTCCTCGACCTGGCTGCGCAGCCGACCGAAGTCGCTGGCGAGGATCGACGGGGCGATGCCCCTCAGACGGTCGAGGCGGGGATCGACGGCGCTCACCGGGCAAGGGTAGCCCGCCGGGCCGTCCGCCGGCCCGAGCGTGCCTGCCGCCGCCGGTCTGCCGTGTGACGTTTGCCGCCACATCCGGCGGGGTTCGTCACATCGCACTCGGGGCCGGTCTGCCGTGTGACGTTTGCCGCCACATCCGGCGGGGTCACATCGCACGCCGTCGCCGGCGTACCTATACCTGCACGAGCATCGAACTGCCGCACTGGTTGCACGCCATGGTGGCGGTGCGCGACATCCTGACGATCGTCGAGTGCTCCCCGCAGTTGGGGCAGACGGAGCGCAGCTCGAACCGCGAGAGGCAGTTCACGCAGCGGTAGCGACCGGGGAGGTTCGTCGGTCGGAGCCAGGGTTCCCGGCAGGCCGGGCAGGCGAGACCAAGGTCGACCTCCATGCGGCCACTCTAGAGGGTCCCCTAGACGGGTCCGCCGCCCCGGGACCGTTGCACGCGTACGCCCACGCGCTCACCCGTCCAGGCGCGCCGTCACCTCGAAGCAGAACCGGGGCGCGCAGCCGACCTCGCGGGCAGCGAGCACCGTCACGCGGTCGTCGCGGAACACCGGTACCCGGAACGACTGGCGCAGCGGCAGGTCCGCCTCGAGCACCAGTCCTTCCTCGTGGACCCGCAGACCGGCCCGGACGGTGGTCGTGATCCCCAAGGGCAGACGGTACGCGCCGGTGATCGCCAGCCGGTCGCCGTCGGCGGACGCGGTGAGCCCGAGCGCGGGCGGCAGGGCCTTCTGTGCGGCCTCGAGCGAGATCGACGCCGCCGCCGAGATCCGGTCGCCGCGCTTGCGGATCCGCACGTTCTGCACCACGACGTCGCCGGTGCTGAATCGCGTGGCGGTCGCGTCGACCCGTTCGACCTTGCGGGCACGCAGCATGAGGTCCGCCAGCTCGCGGCCGCGGTCGCGCACGACGCCCGGCTGGGGCAGGTCGATTGCGGCCGCCCGCACGTGCGGGCCCGCACCGGCACGGTCGGACGGACGATCGCGCGTGTCTCCCATCTCGACCTCGACCACGTCGATCCGCTGCGACAGCAACTCCCAGATCGGGAACGACGACACCGACACCGATCGGACGTCGCCGTAGCGGCGCAGCTCGTCCTCCACCACCCGTGCCGCTATCCCGGGCACGATCAGCTGGGCGACCACGGCCAGCAGCAGCACGACGGTGACGAGCGCTCCGCCCCAGACGGCGCAGGCCGTGCGGCGCCGTCCGGTATCGGGAGGCGGGGCGGCGTACCAGCTCATCGTCCCCACCGTCCCCTGGCGCGTGTCGCGGCGCGACCGTGGCGTGGTCGCCCGGCGGTGGATCGTCCGAGACGGAGTGCGGGGTCCCCGCTCATCGGCTCCTTCGGCGCAGGGCCCACCGGGTGATGAGCCCGAACCCGACGACGAACGCGCCCATGATGAGCATCGACACCGGCCACGCGAGCGTGAAGAAGCTGTCGCCGAACCGCTCCAGCGACGCCGCGCCCTCCGACGGCCGTTGCACGCCGCTGTTGGGGTCGACGACGAACGGCACCGCGCTGAGCCGGCCGTCGACGTCGATCGTGCCGCCGGCCCCGGCGAAGCCCCAGCGCGCGGGGACGATCGCGGCGAGCCACTGCATCGGGTCGGGGAGCTGCCCGAACGGCCGGATCGCGCCGCCGAAGATGAGCTGCGGCACGAGCACCAGCGGGATGAGGCTCGTGGCCTGGTTCTCGCTGGTGGACAGCGACGAGACGAGGAGGCCCAACGCGACACCTGCCCAGCCGACGCCGACGAGCAGCAGCCACAGGCCGATGTACTGCTCGATCCCCTCGTGGAGCGGCCGGACGGCGAGCACGATGACCACCAGCACGGTGGCCTGGACGGCGGCCAAGGCCCCCAGGACGATGCCCTTGGACAGCAGGTAGGCGTCGATCCGCACGCCGACGGCCGTCTCGCGGACGAACGCGGCGCGCTCCTTGATGATCTCGCGGGCCCCCGCCGCGACGCCGAAGAACACCGGCAGGAACGCCAGGAAGAACAGCGTGTTGGTCATCCCCGGATCGCCACCCTCGGGACGGTCGGTGGCGAAGACGTCGCCCCCGGCGAGCGCTGCGACGAAGACCGCGAGGATCGGCACCTGAGCCAGCTGGATCATCATCGCGCGCTTGTCGCGCCGGAAGATCGTGGCGTAGCGCTCGACGAGCACCCGCAGCTGGGGCTGCAGCGCGCGCGGTCGGCGGGCGGCGGCGGGACGGCGCGGTACCGGCTGCGGCGCGGCCTCGACCTGACCGCGCGCCCGCAGCTGCTGGAACCGGTCGGCCCACTCACGGGCGGGCGTGGTGTCGAGCGCCTCGTAGATCCCGTCGGCCTCGTCGACGCCGAAGAACCGCAGCGCGTCCGCGGGTGCGCCGATGAAGCACAGCACCCCGCCGCGGCCCATGATCGCGACCCGATCGCAGAGGTTGAGGTTCTTGGTCGCGTGGGTGATGGTGATGACCGCGCGGCCCCGGTCGGCGAGGCTGCGCATGAGCTCCATCATGCGCCGCTCCAGACCGGGGTCGAGCCCGGTCGTGGCCTCGTCGAGGAACAGCAGGCCCGGGCTGTTGACGAGCTCCACCCCGACCCCGGCCCGCTTGCGCTGACCACCGGAGAGCGCCGCCACGCGGGTGTCGGCGTGCTTCTCGAGCGCGAGCTCGGCGATGACCCCGTCGACGGCCTGGGTGATCTCGGCGGGACTGGAGTCCTCGGGCAGCCGCAGCCGGGCGGCGTACTCGAGCGACTCGCGGACGGTGAGCAGCGGACTGACGATCTCGTCCTGGGGGACGTAGCCGATCTCGGCGACGCGACCGGCGATCGGCTCGCCGTTGACGAGGACCGCACCCTCGGTCGGGTCGGTGACGCCGGCCAGCGCCTTCAGCAGCGTGCTCTTGCCGGCCCCGGACTCGCCGATGATCGCGAACAGCTCACCGGGCCGGATCTGCAGGGTGACCGGCTCGAGGATCCGCTTGCCGGGGACCTCCATCCCCAGGCCCTCGGCATCGAGGTGCAGCGATCCGCGGTCGTCGCGGGCGACGAGGGTGTTGCCGTCGAAGACGAACCGGAACGGGCCGATGCCGATCTCGTCGCCCTCGCGCAGCGCGACCTCGGTGACCGGCTCGCCGTTGACGCGGGTGCCGTTGCGGGACTTCAGGTCACGCAGGACGTACGTGCCGGCCTGCAGGGCGACCTCGGCGTGGTTGCGCGAGACGTTCGGGTCGTCGAGGACGATCGTCCCGGCCGGGTCCCGCCCGATGCTGATGCGGGTGGCCAGCAGGACGCTCTGGCGTGGCGCGTCGGCGATGACGACCGAGTGCTGTGGTGCCGCGCCCTCGGCGAGGAACCGCAGCGTGCTGCCGCCGATCTGCACCGTGTCGCCGTTGTCGAGCCACCGCGACTCGCCGTGCAGCCGCTCACCGTCGAGCAGTGTGCCGTTGCTCGATCCGAGGTCGACGACGTACCAGCCACCCTCGGTGTCGCGGTCGATCCGGGCGTGACGGCGGGACGTGCGGTCGTCCGACAGGACCAGATCGGCGACGGGATCACGGCCGACGACGAACCCGCGGTCGGGCAACGGGATCCGGCGCCCGTCGACGACGATCGCGGCGTCTCCGTGCTCGCGGGCGGGCCCGTGCGGGAGATCACCGTGATCGCCTGATCCGTCGCTGTGCCTCGAACGACCGCCTGCGGCACCACCACCGGGGACGACGGCCTCGGGCGCGGTCTCCGACGCGGCGCCCGGGACCGGTACGGCCTGCTCCACGGGCGGGCGCGGTACCGGGGCCGCAGAAGCCGCCGGCATCGCCGCCGCCGGGGCAGGCACCGCGGGAACGTCGGCCGGCGGCGGCGCGGGCACCGGCGGTGCCGGCTGATCGGCCGGGGAAGCGATCGGCTCGTCGCGCGCGGGGAGCGGACGGATCTCGGTCGGGGCGTCCTCCGGCGGGGCCACCGGGGCGCCGACGACGGTGACCTCGAGCGTGGTCGCCCCGACCCGGACCTGCTCGCCGGGAGCGACGGTCACCGGGTCGTCGATCCGTTGCCCGGCGACGAAGGTGCCGTTGGTCGACCCCAGGTCGGTGACCCGCAGCGTCGGACCGTCGACGGTGATCTCCGCGTGGCGGCGCGAGAGCAGGTCGTCGCCGCCGAGCGCGCCGGGTCCCGAGGCCGCGCGACCGACGACGAGCGTGCCGTCGATCTCGAGCTCGCTGCCGGCGGCGGGTCCTTCCAGGACCCGGAATCCGAGCGTGGGCATCAGTCCGCCGTGTGACTCGTCCACGTGGTGCCGTCGAAGTACCTCAGGCGCTTCTCGCCCTGCGGATCGGCGTACCACCCCGCATCCAGGCGGGGCACCGCGCCGCCGTCGGCGGGCCCGTCGACCCGGGTGGCGCCGTCGTCGGCCGCGGCCGCCGTGGATGCCGGTGCGGGCGCGGGACGGGAGCCCTGGTCGCCGGGTGCCGGACTCGCCGGGCCGGCCGCGCCGGACGTGCCCGGTGTGGTCACGGGGCCCGGCGTCGCACCGGTCCCGCCGCCGAGGCCGCCGAGGAGCGGACCGGTCACCGGCCCGCGCGGCGTCGGGTCGCGCACGGCCAGGACGAGCGCGACGGCGATCCCGATCGCCCAGATCAGCTGCAGGTAGGCACCGAACCGCAGCCCGACCCCCAGCGCACCGCTGCCGCGCGTCTCCGGCCACGACAGCCCGACGAGCACGAACGCCAGCGCCGCCGTCGCCAACAGCCACTCGCGCGACCGGGGCTGTTGGAGCTCCAGGAAGATCAGCGCCGCGATGCCCGCGGCGACGAGGACCATGAGGATGTCGGCGCTGGACGAGGACGCCCAACCGCTCGACGACGTCCCCCGGCCGGCCTGACGGAGCTGGGCCTCCAGCGCCCCGCCGGCCCCCGATGCCGGGAGCAGCAGGACCAGCGGGACGAGGACCGCGCCGAGCAACGCGCCGGCGCGCAGCTGGAAGGCGCGGGGCGAGAAGCCGCTTGAACGGCCGAGGCCGCCGAGCCCGCCCGCGTTCGATGGTCCGACGTTCTGCATCGTGCGTTCCTCGTCACCAGGGGCCGTGGCCCGTGTATTGGCGCGACTCTAACGCACGCTCGGAGCGCCACAGGTCACTCGCCGGGGGGCCGGGCGCCCCCTGCGCCGCCCCCTTCGGACGGCCCGCTCACCGACGGGCTTCCCACTGCAGCTCTCCGGTGCTGCAAAGGGTGCTCCCGCCCGCGACGGCGGCGCCGCTCGAGTCGGTGTCGTACTCGCTGACGAGCGTTCCGCGGGCGGTACCGTCGGCGGAGATCTGCCCGCTGAACACCCCGCGCTGCGCCGGCTCGGCGGTGCGGTCCTCGAACCGTCCCTGGTCGTCGACGGGTGCGCGCGTCCCCTCGTCCACCCGCAGGTCCTGGTCGGTCTCGCGTCGGGCGCCGGTGGTGCCGTCGACGCAGGTGAACCGGGCGCGGGCGCTGCCGGCGCGCATCTCGCCGTCGACGATGGAGAACCGCAGCGTCTGCCCGGCCGAGGTCGTGCCGGTGTACTCGCCGTCCGGCTCGAGCGCGGGCACGACGACGACGGTCGTCGTGGTGCCCCCGCCGATCACCCCGCCCGCGTAGAGGCCACCGACGACCGCCGCGATCAGCACGATGAGACCGATGACCGGAACGAGCCGGCGCGGACGTCGCCCGGTGGACCCGTCCGGCGGCGGACCGTCGACGGGACGGGGCGGTGCGGCGGGCGGCGCGACGGTGCGGACGGGTCGGACCGGCGTCGGGTCGGTGCCGCGCTCGGGGGCCGGGCTCGGGGCGACCGGCTGGACCGCGCCGGGTGGCCGGCCCGGGATCAGGTCGACGCGCGTGCGCTCGTCGTCCGGGTCGGCGAGCGCTCCGTCGTCGGGAGCGGCGGCGTGGCCGACAGCCGCACCCGCGGGCGGGGCGGTGCCGGCGCGCGGGGCCGTTCCGGGTGCCGGGGCGGGGACGGCCGACCGGATGATGATCGTCTCGTCGTCCTCACCGACCGACGTGGCCGGCATCGCGGGATGCTCTCGCAGGGCCGATCGGGCGGCGGCGGCCAGTTCGCCGGCGCTGCCGAACCGGTCCTCCGGCACCTTCGCGAGCCCGCGGCGGAAGAGCGCATCGAAGCGGGTGCCCAGGTCGGGGCGGGCCTCGGACGCGTTCGGCGGTGGCTCGCGGACCTGGGCGGTCAGCGTGGCGGTCTCGTTGTCGCGCCGGAAGGGCGGCGTGCCGGTCAGCGCGGCGTACAGCACGCACGTCAGGGCGTAGCCGTCGCTGCGGGCATCGGTGCTGCCGCCGAGGATCTGCTCGGGCGGCACGTAGTCCGCGCTGCCCATGAACGTCCCGGTGCCGGTGAGGCGCCGCTCCTCCTCGTCCATCGCCCGCACGAGGCCGAAGTCGGTCAGGTACGCGTGCTCGCCGGTCGGTCGGCCTTCGAGCAGGACGTTGGCGGGCTTGACGTCGCGATGCACCAGGCCCCGGGCGTGCGCGGCGTCCAGCGCCGAAGCGGTCTGCTCGATGATTCGCACCGCACGCGTGGGGTCCAGGCGCCGCTCGGTGCGGATGACGGTGGCGAGATCGTGGCCGTCGACGAACCGCATCGCCAGGAAGAGCTCTCCCCCGGTCTCGCCGGCCTCGTAGATCGGCACGACGTGCGGGTGGTCCAGCTGGGCCGCCAGGCGGGCCTCGCGCTTGAACCGCTCGCGGAACGCCTCGGTCCCGGCGAGCTCGGGCGCGACGACCTTGAGCGCCACCGTCCGATCGAGCGTGATCTGCGTGGCACGGTAGATGACGCCCATCCCGCCCCGTCCGAGCTGCTCGTCGACGCGGTATCCCTCCACGGTGGCGCCGGGCGTGAATGGCATCGTCCGCATCGTAGCCGCCGCCGGATCGACCACCGACGTCGCCTCAGGAGGGCCCGATCGCAGCCGGCCGGCGGTCCCCGGTGCGGGGTGGCGTCGGAGACCCAGAACCGCTTCGGGGTGTCGCCGGAGACCCAGAACCGCTTCGGGGTGGCGTCACGAACCACCACCCCCTGGAAGGTTCTGCCACCACCCCCCGAACCTGCTGCCAAACCGGCGCCCCAACGTCGGCAACGCGGCACCCGGCGGCCTCAGCCCTCGCGGGTGGCGATGTAGAAGCCGTCGGTGCGGTCGCGGTGGGGCATCAGGCGCCGCACCGTGCCGTCGCCCAGGCGCTCCTCGCCCGGGTTGAGCGTGCAGACCGAGTAGACGAGCCGCCCGCCGGGCTTCAGGGCCCGCTCGGCGACGGCGAGCAGACGACCCTGCAGACGGGCCAGCTCCGCCAGGTCGGTGTCCTGCACCCGCCAGCGCAGGTCGGGGTGCGACGCGAGCGTGCCCAGGCCCGAGCAGGGGGCGTCGAGCAGCACGCGGTCGAACGATCCGACCGGCAGGTCGACCTCGAGCGCGTCGCCGTGGACGACGTCGACGATGCTCGCGCCGTTGCGGTCGCAGGTGCGACCCAGGGCACGGGCCCGCGCCTTGTGCGCCTCGACGGCCACGATCTCGCCGCGGTTCTGCATCAGCGCCGCCAGGTAGGTCGTCTTGCCGCCGGGGGCGGCGCACAGGTCGAGCACCCGCTCGCCCGGTTGCGGGTCGACGGCGCGGGCGGCGAGCATCGACCCGCGCGACATCGCGACGAACCGTCCCTCGCCCCAGCCGGGATGGGCGACGACGTCGAGCGGGCCGTCGACGCGGTGCGCCTCGGGCAGCTCCGGATCGAAGGGATCGCCGGGCACGTCGGGCCACGGCCCGGTCGTCCCGGACTTGATCGTGTTGACGCGCAGCACGAGCTCGGACGGCCGGTTGCCGGCGGCCAGCAGCGCCCGGGTGACGTTGGGCCCCAGCCACTTCCACCAGCGCTGCACGAGCCACTCCGGGTGGCTGTGACGGATCGCGGCACCCTCGGGCGTGTCGTCGGCGGGCAGACCGAGACCCTCCGGCCGGTCGCGCTCCGTCGCGACCGCGCGGAGCACGGCGTTGACGAGCGCGAACCCGGCGTTGGGCTTGGCGAGCTCGACCGCGGAGCTCACCGCCGCCCGGTCGGGGACGCCGTCGCTGAAGATCAGCTCGTACAGCCCGATGTGCAGCGCGACGCGCACCTCGGGGTCGAGCGTGCGGGTGACGTGACGCTCGATCAGGTGGTCGAGCGTCAGGCGCCGCTGGACGACGCCGAAGGCCAGCCGCTTGGCCTGGGCCCGGTCGCGCGGATCGAGATCGGCGGCCACGCCGTGCAGGGCACGGTCCGCGAACGCCCCGTCCCGCAGGACGCGCAGGGCGACCTCGTGGGCCGCGCGCCGTGCCGCGCCGGCACGATCGTCGGCGGGGCGGACGGGCGGGCCACCGCGACGTCCGGTCTTCGCGCGGCCGCTCTGCCCCCCTCCACCGCGGGGCCTGCCGCCCTGTGGCCCTTTGCCGCCGCCCCGTCGGGGTCCGCCGCCACGTCCGTCGTCGCTCACCGGGTGCTCCTGCCGCGGAGGTAGTCGGCGTACGGCATCGGACGTCCGCCGGGTGGCTGTACCTCGACGAGCTCCAGCTCGCCGGTCTCGGTCAGGCGGGTGCGACGCACGCCCAGCACGGTCCCGTCGTCCTCCCGCAACCGTGCGCCGATGTGGGGCGCCAGGGCACGGACGTGGTCGTGGCGGACGCGTGCCGGGGCGGTCGGGTCGAGGTCGCGGTCGGCGGCGACGATCTTCTCCGCGTAGGTGGCGCCCTCGTCCGGCTGCGGCGTCGACGGGAGGCCCGCCAGGCCACCGGCGGCGGCCGCGCCCGCCTCGAGCGTCGCCACCAGCAGGCGGGCGCCGAGGTCGACGAGCCGCGGCGCGAGAGTGCCGTAGGTGTCGTCCGGGCCGATCGGCTCCGACTCCTGGGCGTAGACCGGTCCGGCGTCGAGCTCCTCGACGAGGGCCATGATCGACACGCCGGTCTCACCGTCGCCAGCCATGATCGCCCGCTCGACCGGGGCCGCGCCGCGCCAGCGTGGCAGCAGCGACGGATGGACGTTGAGCAGCGGACGGGCCGAGAGCAGCGGCTCACGGATGATCGCCCCGTAGGCGCAGACGACCAGGGCGTCGGGCGCCAGACCGTCGATGCGCTCGGCCTCGTCCTCGGGGCGGTCCGGCTGGGTCAGCGGCAGGCCGAGCTCGGTGGCGGCGTCGGCGACCGGCGGCGGGGTGAGCTTGCGGCCGCGTCCGGCGGGCCGGTCGGGCCGGGTGACGACGAGGGCCGGGGCGTGCCCGGCGTCGACGAGCCGGCGCAGCACGTCGGCGGCGAACCAGCTGGTGCCCAGATAGACGGTGCGCGGGACGGCCATCAGCCGTCGGCCATCCGCGCGCGCAGCTCCTTGAGGGCGCGCTTGCGCTGGTCCCGTGCGGTGCGGTCGAGGATGAGGATCCCGTCCAGGTGGTCCATCTCGTGCTGGATGATCCGCGCCTCGAACCCGGACGCCTCGACGTCGATCGCGGCACCCCCGTCGTCGACGGCCGACACGCGCAGGTGCACCGCCCGCTCGACCTCGACCTGCACGCCCGGCAGCGACAGGCAGCCCTCGGTGCCGACCTCGGTCTCCTCGCCCTGCCACGTGATCCGCGGGTTGATGAGGCGCCGCACCGGACCATCGCCGCCGTCGACGGCGTAGACGAGCACGCGGTGCAGCGTGCCGACCTGGTTGGCCGCCAGCCCGACGCCCTGCGCGTCGTGCATCAGCCGGCCCATCACGTCGAGCTCCTTGCGCAGCGCGTCGTCGAACCGGTCGACCTCGCGCGCGGTCGCCTTGAGGACCGGGTCGCCCCACTGGCGGATCGCCTGCAGCGCCTGGCGGCGACGGACGGCGTCGGCGCTCTCGATCGTCGTCTCGTCCCCGGTGGTGTGCGTGTCCGCCATGAACGGCCAAGGGTACCGCCACGCCGCCCATCATCGGTCGTCGCCCGTTCCGGTCTCGCGTCGTAGGACGCCCCGATCCCGGAGCACGTCGCCGGCGCGTCACCCCCGTGGCCGCGACCTCGTGAGCGCGCCCCTTGACTTCAACCGGGCTCGAAGGTGCATCGTCGTCGGCGACCGGCCGGACTCGAACCTCGGACATCGCCGACGCGACCGATGAGTTCGCGTCCGCCCGGCGGTCAACATCGACGAACCACGACGAAAGCGACGCCGATGCCCTCCTCCCCTCAACTCGCGATCGAGACGACCGGCCTGGTCAAGGCGTTCGGGGACACCCGTGCCGTCGACGGGGTCGACCTGCGTGTGCCCACCGGTGCCGTCTACGGCGTCCTGGGCCCCAACGGCGCGGGCAAGACGACGACGATCCGGATGCTGGCCACGCTTCTGCGTCCCGACGCCGGCACCGCGCGCGTGCTCGGCCATGACGTCGTCGACGAGCCCGACGCGGTCCGGCGGCGGATCAGCCTGACCGGCCAGCTCGCCTCCGTCGACGAAGAGCTCGGCGGGCACGAGAACCTGCAGCTGCTCGGGCGGCTGCTGGGCTACTCGCGGCGCCAGGCCTCCGCCCGGGCGGACGAGCTGATCACGGCCTTCGGCCTGACCGCCGCCGCGAGCCGCCTGGTGAAGAACTACTCCGGTGGGATGCGACGCCGGCTCGATATCGCGGCGAGCCTCGTCGTGACCCCGGACCTGCTCTTCCTCGACGAGCCGACGACCGGGCTGGACCCGCGGTCGCGCAACGAGGTGTGGGCGATCGTCCGTGCGCTGGTGAGCCAGGGCACGACCGTGCTGCTGTGCACGCAGTACCTCGACGAGGCCGACCAGCTCGCGTCGCGGATCGCGGTGATCGACACCGGCCGGGTGATCGCCGAGGGCACCCCGGGCGAGCTGAAGGCGTCGGTCGGGCGCAGCGCGCTGCACGTGCGGGTGCTGGATCCGCAGCGTCGTGATGAGGCACGGGCGATCCTCGCCCGTGGCCTCGGTGACGGTGTGCATCCCGATCCCGACCCCGTCGGCCTGACCGCCCCGGTCGCCGACGCCGAGGAGGCCGCCGAGGCGATCTCCGCCCTGACCGCCGCCGGCGTCCCGATCGGCGGCTTCTCCCTCGGCCAGCCGAGCCTGGACGAGGTGTTCCTGGCCCTCACCGGCCGGCCCGCGACCGACGAGACCCCCGAGGAGGTGGCGGCATGAGCACCGCTGCGACGACATCCCCCGATACGCCCCAGACCATGCCGAGCGAGGTGGCGCTGCACGCGGCGCTGGCCTCGGGCGAGCGCCCCCCGCGGGTGAGCGCCCCCGTCGCGTGCCTGGCCTTCGCCGGGCGCAGCATGCGCAAGATCCGTCACGTCCCCGAGCAGCTGCTGGACGTGACGATCACCCCGGTGTTGTTCCTGGTGATGTTCGTGTACCTCTTCGGCGGCGCGGTCGCCGGGTCGACCGACGACTACCTGCAGTTCATCCTGCCGGGGATCCTCGTGCAGGCGGTGCTGTTCACCACCGTGTACTCGGGGGTGACGCTCAACACCGACATGACCAAGGGCGTGGTGGACCGGTTCCGGTCGCTGCCGGTGTGGGGTCCCGCCCCGCTGGTCGGCGCGGCGGTCGGTGACCTGGTGCGCTACCTCGTCGCGGCGTCGGTCACGGTGGTCGTCGGGTTCGCGCTCGGGTTCGAGGCCGGCGGCAGTGTGCTCGGCGTGCTGGGCGGGGTCGCGCTGGTGATGCTGTTCGCGTTCGGACTGGCGTGGGTGTTCACCACGATCGGGTTGCTGATGCGCTCGCCCAGTGCGGTGATGAACACCGGGTTCATGGCGCTCTTCCCGCTCGTGTTCCTCAGCAACATCTTCGTCGACCCGTCGACGCTGCCGTCGGTGCTGGAGTCGATGGTCGACCTCAACCCGGTGTCGCACCTGGTGACCGCGGTGCGCGGCCTGCTCGGCGGGACGGCGGACGCGGGTGACATCGGCCTGGTCCTCGGCGAGACGGCGGTGCTGACGGT
>JBFWKS010000075.1:0-14856 GCA_050252545.1 Solirubrobacteraceae bacterium | reverse complement strand
CGATCCGGTCGATCGCGGCCTGTGCCAGGTCGACGGCCCGCACCTCGCCGGAGCGGACCATCGCCGCCAGGTCGACCGCGGAGCGGCGCAGCAGGATCGGATCGAGCGCGGCCATGGGGCCGACCGTAGCGCGGCGTTCGGCCTTCGGTCCACGGGGTGCAGGGTCGACCACGCTCTACGGGGTCGATCCTGCACCCCGTCGGCGTCGGACTCCATCGCCGCCGTCGCCGGGCTTCGCGATGAGACTCCGAGAACGCGACGTGTCCGGCCGTCTACTCTCCGCAGATGCACGCGTCGCGACCGCTCGGTCGCGCCGAGTCCGACGAGCAACGGGAGCATGCGCATGACCGAGGTCAAGTCCGGTCTGGAGGGCGTCGTCGCCTTCGAGACGACCATCGCGGAGCCCGATCGCGCCGGCGGGTCGCTCCGCTACCGCGGCGTCGACATCGAGGACCTCGTCGGACACGTCCCGTACGAGAAGGTGTGGGGCCTGCTCGTGGACGGGACGTTCGATCCAGGCCTGCCGTTCGCCGAGCCGCACCCGCTGAGCGTCCGCTCCGGTGATCCCCGGGTCGACGTCCAGGCCGCCCTGGCGATGCTCGGCCCCGAGTGGGGGTTCCGTCCGCTGATCGACACCTCCGACGAGGAGGCCCGCGACGAGCTGGCGCGCGCGTCGGTGATGGCCCTGTCGTTCGTGGCGCAGTCCGCACGCGGGGGCGGTCAGCCCCCGGTGCCGCAGGCCCGGGTCGAGGAGGGCACGACCGTCGCCGAGCGGTTCCTGCTGCGCTGGCGCGGCGAGCTCGACCCGCAGCACGCCAAGGCGATCGACGCGTACTGGATCTCCGCCGCCGAGCACGGGATGAACGCATCGACGTTCACCGCCCGGGTGACCGCGTCGACCGGGGCCGACGTCGCCGCGGCGCTCTCGTCCGCCGTCGGCGCACTGTCGGGACCGCTGCACGGCGGGGCACCGTCGCGGGTGCTGGCGATGCTCGACGGCGTCGAGGCGTCCGGCGATGCCGAGGCGTGGGTCAAGAGCGCCCTCGATCGCGGCGAGCGCCTGATGGGCTTCGGCCATCGCGTGTACCGGGCCGAGGATCCGCGTGCCCGCGTGCTGCGCCGCACCGCCAAGGAGATCGGTGCCGGCCGCTACGAGGCCGCCGAGGCGCTCGAGCAGGCGGCGCTCGCGGAGCTGCACGCCCGCAAGCCCGACCGGGTCCTGGCCACCAACGTCGAGTTCTGGTCGGCGGTGATCCTCGACACCGCCGACGTGCCGGCCGACCTGTTCACGCCGCTGTTCACCTGTGCGCGCGTGGCCGGCTGGTCGGCGCACATCCTGGAGCAGAAGCGCGAGGGCCGGTTGATCCGTCCGTCCGCGCTGTACGTCGGCGAGGGGCCGCGGCCGGTCAGCGCGGTGGGGTGAGCCGTCAGCGACGCGGAGCGCATCACGTGATGCGCTCCTCCGCGGCCCGTTCCCCAGCGCGCCCGAGCTCCGGGCGCCGCCGTCGCCGGTTCGGCCGTCGTCGCCACCACCGGTCCCTCGGGGACCACGACCCGGCGGGTCGTACGACCCGCGACGTCGTGGACCGTCGGCGGTGCGCGCGGCAGGTTGTGGGCCACACCCCGACGCGAAGGAGCAACGATGACCGACACGACCACCCTCGACGCGACGACCCTGGTGCAGGACTACCTGGCCGGCTGGAACGAGACCGACCCGACCCGGCGGCGCGACCTGATCGCCCGCACGTGGACCGACGACGCCGAGTACGTCGACCCGCTGGCCGCCGTCGACGGCCACGCCGGAATCGACCTGGTCATCGCCGGGGCGCAGGAGCAGTTCCCCGGCCACCGGTTCGTCCTCGCCGACGGCCCCGAGACGCACCACGACCGGGTCCGATTTCGCTGGCACCTCGTCGGCCAGGACGGCCCGGTGGCCGCCGGGCTCGACGTCGGCGTGGTGGCCCGGGACGGCCGCCTGCGCAGCGTCACCGGGTTCCTGGAGCAGCCGTAGCGCGACGCCCGCGTCCCGTGGCGGGTCCGCCTCACCCCTCGGGGCCGACCCGCCACAGGTCCCACGACGGGCGATCCAGAGCGCGAGGAGCGGTGGACCACTCAGGCCCGGTACAGGAGCTTCCGCACCGGGAGGCTGGCGAGAGCGCGTAGCCACGGACGCCGACGGCTTGCCGAGATCGGTCCCCTCCGCACCAGCCATCTGCGTGTCTGACCTTCACCCCGTTCGGGGGTCGATGATCGCTCGAAGGTGCGCGGTTGGCGGCGTCCAGCGCGTCTACGGTCGGTCAGGAGTCGAGCGCTCGAGGTGAGCTTCTCGCGACGGTCTCGCGACGAGCGCACCCGCGACATGCGCTCGACGACCATGAACCACCCAACCGAGGACGACGACATGAGCACGAACGACCCGCAGGCAACCGTGCAGGCGTTTTTCGACCGCCTCACCGAGGGCGGTCACCTGAAAGACGCCATCGATGAGCACCTCTCCGACGACTGCGTTTGGGAGAACAGCGGTCTGCCCGCTGCGACCGGCAAGGACGCGATTCACGAGCAGATGCAGAACTTCATCGACGGCATGGGTCTCCACGCCCTCGTCGTCGACACCCACGCAATCGCGGTCGCTGGCAACACGGTCCTGACCGAACGCGAGGATCACATCGACCAGGCCGACGGCACACGCGTGCTCTCGATGACCATGGCGGGCACGTTCCAAGTCACCGACGGAAAGATCACCCGCTGGGCCGACTACTTCGACCCGCGCCCCCTCCTCCCGTAGCCTCGCGGCAGCCCGGCTGGGCTGACCTCGTCACGGCGCGCAGCGCAGGTGAGAGCCAGGCGGGAGCGTTCCGCCGTGGCACGGTCCGCGCTTCAAACGCATACGGGGAAGGCCACCGGGCGAGGTTCGTCCCTGAGATGGGTTCCGTCACGTCGTCGGCGTTTCGAGCGTGTCGACGACATCTGCAAGGGCCCCGCAAGGTGACGCTCACCGGGACGCGGACTCGCCCGCTCGCTCCCCGACGCGCGCGACGTCGTCGACGAGCTCACGGCCCGCAAGGTGACGCTCAGTCTCGGCGGGTCCGTCCACGACCCGACCGCCCGTCGCCCTACTCCAGCGACGCCATCACGTGCTTGACCACCGTGTAGTCCTCGAGCGCGTAGGCGGAGAGGTCCTTGCCCCAGCCGGAGTCCTTGAACCCGCCGTGCGGCATCTCGGACGCCAGCGGGATGTGGGTGTTGATCCAGACGGTGCCGAAGCGCAGCGCATTGGACACGCGCAGCGCACGGCCGACGTCGCGGGTCCAGACCGACGAGGCCAGGCCGTAGGGCGTGCCGTTGGCCCAGGCGATCGCCTCGTCCTCGTCGGTGAACCGCTGCACGGTGATCGCCGGACCGAAGATCTCGCGCTGGATCAGCTCGTCCTGCTGCTGCAGGTTGGCGATCACCGTCGGCTCGACGTAGAAGCCGGCCCGGTCGGCCCGCCGACCGCCGGTCACGACCTCGGCGTGCGACGGCGCGCGGTCGAAGAACCCGATCACCCGCTCCAGCTGGTCGGGGTTGTTGACCGGACCGAGGGTCGTGTCGGCGTCGGTGGTGTCACCGATGACGAGGCCCTTGGCCTGGTCGGCCAGGCCGTTGACGATGTCGTCATAGACCTTGGCGCTCGCCAGGACCCGGGTGGCGGCGGTGCAGTCCTGACCGGCGTTGAAGTATCCGGCGCCGGCGATGCCCTCCAGCGCGGTCTCCATGTCGACGTCGTCGAACACCACGACCGGCGCCTTGCCACCGAGCTCCAGGTGGGTGCGCTTGAGCCGCCGGCCGGCGTGCTCGGCGATCCAGCGGCCGGTCTCCACCGACCCGGTGAGCGACACCAGGGCGACGTCGTCGTGCTCGACGATCGCCTGCCCGGCCTCGTTGCCGCCGACGACGACGTTGAGCACGCCCGGGGGGAGGATGTCGGCGGCGAGCTCGGCGAGCTTGACCGTGGACGCCGGGGTGGAGGGCGCGGGCTTCAGGACGGTGGTGCACCCGGCGGCCAGCGCCGGGCCGATCTTCCAGCCGGCCATGAGCAGCGGGTAGTTCCACGGCGTGATCTGCCCGACGACGCCGACGGGCTCGCGGCGGATGATCGAGGTGAGGCCCTCCAGGTACTCGCCGGAGGCCTTGCCCTCGGGTACGCGGGCCGCCCCGGCGAAGAACCGCAGGTTGTCGGCGACGACGCCGATCTCCTCGTCGATCACCGCCTGCAGCGGCTTGCCGGCGTCGCGCGACTCGATTGCGGCCAGCTCGTCGCCGTGCTCCTCGATCCGATCGGCGAGCTTGAGCAGCGCGGCGGCCCGCTCGCCCGGCGTGGTGCGAGACCACGTCGCGAACGCCTTGGTGGCCGCGGCCACCGCCCGGTCGACGTCCTCGGCCCCCGACACCACCGCCGTCGCGTACTCCTGACCGGTGGACGGATCGACGACGGGTGCCGTCTCGCCCGAGGCGGCGTCGACGAGCTCGCCGTCGATGAAGTTGCGCAGGGGGGTGCTCATGCGGGGTCCTCCGGAGGGGTCGGCTCACCCTGACCCTCTCGCGGGTCACCGGGCGACGCAACCGCACAGGAGGTCCACCGCGGGACCCGGGGAGGCGACGGGTCGTCGGGGTGAGCGCCGCCCTACCGCACCACCGCCTCGTCGCACCCGCGCACGCCCGCGATCGCGTGCGGCAGGTCGCCCAGCTCGACCGGCCGGCCGAGCCACTCCAGGGTCACCTCCAGGCGTCGCCCCTTCTTGCGGGCCCGCCACAGACCGGCCAGACGACCCTCGTGCAGCACCACGCCGGGACGGCCGACGGCGGGGAACATGGCCTTGCGCAAGGCCGGGTCGGGGACGAGGGTGTCGCGGTCGGGCTGCGCGACGTAGGGGTCGTAGCCGGCGAGCATCCGCACGCCGACCGCCGACGGCGGGTCGTCCAGCCGGTCGCAGTCCTCGCGCAGCACCCACCGTCTGGCCCCGTCCACGCGGACCTCGTCGAGCTCGTCGCGCACCGCGGCGAACAGCGCCTTCGCGTGGGCCGGCGTGGTCTGCGCCCACGCCGCCAGCTGGGAGTGCGTCCCCGGGCCGTAGCAGCGCAGGAACCGACGGACGAGCTCGGCCCGCGCGGCGTCCAGGTCGACGTCCGTCTGCGGGGCCAGTGCCCAGACCGCCCGCGCCGGCATCTCGGTCACGCCGAGCGGTCCGAGCGCCCGCCAGAGCCCGGGCCGAACGTGATGGCTCTGGCACCCGCGGCACCACGGCAGCAACGTGGCGGGCAGCCGCTCGCGCAGGGCCTGGTGGAACGCGTCGCGGTCCAGCGGCCCGCCTGCCAGGCCGTCACGGGCCGCGTCGGCGACCCGCTCCAGTGCCTCGCGGACCCCGAGTCCGGCCTCCTGGAGCTCCTTGGCGGTGGCGGCCCCGACCAGGCCCCGCCACTGCTCGTCCTCGCGGGGGACGAGTGCGCGGGTGAAGATCGCGACGTCTTTGCGGGGGACGACGTACGGCGATCCGCGCATCGCGTTGACGGTGACCCACCCCTCGCGCGCCGGATCGTCCGCGGGCACGTGGCCGCTGCGGGCCAGCAGCGCGATCTCGGTCTGCCCGGGCGGGTACTCCTGCAGGCCGCAGGCGGCGACCGCGCTCCCGGGATCGGTGGGGGCGTGCAGGTGGTGGCCGACGACGCGGAACGCCAGGGCCTGCGCGGGCGTCACCTCGCGCACCGACGCCACCGTCCCGAGCATCGCGATCCCATGTCACGAGACTACGTCCGGAAGCGTGGGTCCGGATGGCCGCGCTTGACGCATCGACGTCCGGCCGCGACGATCCGGAGCGATGTCGCGCGTCGCCAGGGTGCCCGACGACGAGCGCTTCCGGCGGGCGTCGAGGGTCGTCACGGCGGTCTTCGGCTTCGCGGTGCTCGTGTCGGTGGTGCACTACACGGACAACGTCGCGGGGTACGACGGTTACCCGCAGTCCGACACGCTGCCCAATCCCAGTCGGTGGGTGATCCTGGGGGCGTGGTTCGGGTTCACCGCATTCGGGATCGCCGGACTGGTGCTGATGCGCGACCGGCGCGTGCGGCCCGCGGTGCTGTGCCTGGCGGTCTACTCCGGCAGCGGCCTGGTGGGGATCGGTCACTACCTGGTGCCGGGGGCGACGGACATGGACTGGTGGCGCCAGACCCACGTGGTGCTCGACATCGCGGCGGCGGTCGTGCTGCTCGGCGTCCTGCTCTGGTGCACCCAGACGCTGCAGCCGGGCCGACGCCGAAGCGTCGCCACGTAGACGCCCGCGCTCACCCGTGCTCGTCGAACGCGTGCGCCCGGAGGTCCTCCAGCCGCACCACGTCCAGCGCCCGTTCGTGGCAGGCGTCGAGGACGACCGGCGGCGCCATCCCGTCGAGGAGCGCCTGGTGCCAGCGGGACGCGCACAGGCACCATCGGTCACCGGCCCGCAGACCCGGGAACCCCGCCGTCGGTGCCGACAGGTCGTTGCCCTGAAACGCCGTGTAGCGCAGGAACCGCTCGGTGACGACGGCGCAGACGGTGTGCTGACCGACGTCCAGCGGGTGGAACATGCACGCGCCGGTCCGCGACCACCCCGTCACCGGGTCGGTGCCGCAGACCGCCAGCTCGTTGCCCAGGACGTTGCGCTGCATGGACTGCTTGTAGCCGATCAGTCGGCGAGCCGGGGCGCACGTCGTCGGGGCCGCGGTGCACGTGGCTGAGCCCGAACCGCTGCGGGGGGGGGCGGGTCCATCTCCCGGGACGCCACCTCGCCCACGCACCGCGCCTCAACCATCGGCGAACGGCAGCACCGGCACGGGATGGGGCTCGTCGGCGGGGATGCCCTGCTCGAGCACGCCCCCGAACGGGGCCTCGACGGTCACGGGGGCGCCGCGACGGGGAACCCAGGTGACCCGCACCGCGGTGCGCGAGCCGTTGAGTGCGTGGTGGTCCTCGCCCCCGGCCGCGTCGGCATAGATCCAGGCGACCATCTGCTCCGGCGGGGTGTGGTGCTCGACCTCGACGTGACCGTCCGCAGCGGGGAGCTCCACGACGGTCCGCCCCGGTGACCAGTGGCGTACCCGTCCCGGACGGCGGCGGGCGCTGAGACCCAGCGGAATCCGTCGGCCGTGCAGCGAGAGCGCCCCGACCGCCGCCCACGGCAGGGTGAGGGACGCCCGCCCGCTCCCGACCCGCACGCGGGCCATGGCGACGTCGATCCAGGTGTCCGGCGCCGCGTCGAAGCCGGTCCCGTGGAGCCACAGCCAGCGGTGCGCATGCTCGCTGCCCCAGTTGTGCCCGAGGACTCCGGGCGCGTCGTCAAGTGTCACCGTCACCCCGCCCACGGCGACCGTGCCGCTGATCCGCCACTCGGGGCGCGGCGATGTCGGCTTGGTCCTGGGCAGCGGCGACCCGTACAGGCCCGGGAAGGGCAGGTGCGCCAATGGCTCCCCGCCGCCGGCGAAGGTCAGGTCCCATCGGGCTCCGGGGCGCTCGTCAGACATCGAGATCGCGCCGACGGTCCCGTCCGGGCCGAGCGACGATCCGTCCATCCCGCGCTCCCCGGCCGCCGCCGGCGGACCGGCCGACGCTCCCGATGGCGGCGTCCCACCGGTGATCCCGACCCGAACGACCGACGATCCCCGCGACGCATCACCGGCGTCGTGAGCGGGCGACGCGACACCCGGATCGCCGGGGTCGTCTCCGACGCTGATCCACGCACTCCCGGTGCCGTCGTGCGCCGGCGCGCGCAGTGACCCGGCCGACCGCTTGGTGGCGTGGGGCCGCCCGTCGGCGGACCAGAGCGTGCACCACAGCGCCCCGCGGTCGGGGTCCCGAGTTGCGTCACCGGGCCTGTGCGCCGCGGTGGTCGTGTCGCGGAGCCCGCGGGGCGTCGTCGTCGCGCCACGGCCCCGTCCCGGGGTCCGCTGCATCGTGTGACGCAGCCAGACGGCGGCGCCGGTAACCGGATCGACGGCACGCAGGAACAGCGACTCGTAGTGCGGCCGGCCGGCCGGGACGGTCGGCCAGCGCACGGCGACCGGGCTTCCCGTCACCGCGCCCGCCTCGTTCCGGGCCCGCCGCTCGACCGTCGGGTCTCGACGGGCGCGGCGCGCGACAGGGCGGGCCGCGACGGATCCGGGATCGGTCGTGGGGCGGGTCGTCGGGGTCTCATCGCCCGATCATCGACCCCCGACCGCCGGGCGTCCACGACCTCACCGGTCATGTCCGGCGCCCATGGCGCAGCCCGAGCGCAACCCACAGCGGATAGGTGGCGAACGCGGCGGCGGCGACGGCGTGGCCCGGCGGCCCGATCCGCGCGGTGTCGATCCGCAGGATCTCGGTCAGGACGGGACTACCGTCCCCTCGACCGCCTCCGCCACGAACCGCCGGGCCTCCGCGACGAGCCGCGAGAGTCCCGGCTCCTCCATCGGCAGGTGCCCGCACCGCTCGAGCTCGACGAACCGCTTGGGGCCGGCGATCCGGTCGAAGAACGCGCGGCTCACCGCGGTCGGGGTCCAGCGGTCGTCACCCGGATGCGCGAGCAGGACCGGTGCGTGGCGCCACGCCTCGGGCTCGATCACCGGGGCGTAGGTCAGATAGGAGCGCAGGAAGCCGACGCGGATTCTGCTCCCGGTCCCGCGCCGGTCGGCGCGCAACGCCCGCACGACGTCGCGGTCGTTGGCGATCGCCGCGGTGTTGGCCACGGCGGCCAGGGGCACGCGCAAGCGGTCCGCCGCTCGCGGGACGAGCCGCAGTAGCGCCGCCGAGGATCGGCCCTGCCAGGCCCAGCGACCGATGACCGCCTGCGACGTCGGTGCCCGGGGATCCAGGAGCGTCGTCGCCAGGACGCCCGCCACCGCGCCGGGCGGCAGGGTCGCCGCGGCGTGCCAGGCGAGCAGCCCGCCGACGCTCATCCCGAGCAGCAGGACGGGACGATCGTTCCGGGCCCGCTCCGCCCGGACCAGATCGGCGACCAGCGCCACCCAGTCGTCGTAGTGGCAGCGCGCGGGCGGGGCGTCGGTGAGCCCGTAGCCGGGCAGGTCGGGCATCACCGCCTCGTAGCCGGCGTCGGCCACGATCCGACCGGCGCTCGAGAGCAGGCGGCCGTGACCGCCTCCGCCATGCAGCACGATCACCGTCGCCGGCGCCTCCGGCCGCCGGTAACGGTCCAGGTGCACGTCGACGTCGCGCCAGCCCCAACCCTCCTCGTCGGGCTCGCGGCCGAGCACGCGCATGGGCTCCGGAAGGAGCGGCTGGACGCGTCGCCAGGCGTCGTGGTCTTGGGCATAGGTGCGGGGTGGCGGGCCGAGGGTCGCGGTCGGCGAAGGCGGCCCCGGGGTGGAGGGCGCCGGCAGGGTCTCGGCGCGGTCGCGTTCGCTGCTCATGCCGTTATTCTGAGCAATTGCTCACCCCGTCACCACTCGCGTTCCCGATGCCCCCGTCCGCCGCCCGCCGAAGCCCGTCCCAAGGGCGGTCGCGCGCCACCGTCGAGGCCTTGGTCGAGGCGGCGGCTCAGATCTTCGAGTGCCACGGGTACGCCGCGGGGACGACCAACCGCATCGCCGAGCGAGCCGGCGTGTCGATCGGAACGCTCTACCAGTACTTCGCCGACAAGGACGCGCTGCTGGTCGCCGTCGCCGAGGAGCACCTCCGGCAGGGCACGACGGCACTCGCCCCGCTGGTGGCGGCGCTGGGCACCGACCCGCCG
The DNA here is from genome assembly GCA_050252545.1 of Solirubrobacteraceae bacterium. GTDB lineage: Bacteria > Actinomycetota > Thermoleophilia > Solirubrobacterales > Solirubrobacteraceae > Patulibacter. The sequence continues at coordinate 5,116 of JBFWKS010000075.1, read as the reverse complement.
CCGGCCCCGAGCCTCGCGCTCGAGACGTTGCTGCGCGCGATGCTCGACCTGCACACCGACCGTCCACGGTTGCACCGGCTGTTGTTCGAGGAGGCGCCGCTGCCCGAGCGGATCGTCGCAGACGTCGTCGCACTCGAGGAGGCGTTCGCGGCGCAGATCGCCGGCTGGCTGCGCCGCTCACCCGCCGTCGACGTGGACGACCCCGACACCACCGCCTGGGTCGTGGTCCAGACGATCGAGGCCCTCGGGCACCGCTGGGTGATGCACCCGCCGCCCGACCGCGACGACGGGCGGTTCGTCGCCGCGACGGTGGCGCTGCTCGGGCGGGGACTGACGGGAGTCCGAGCGGACGAGGCCGCGCCCGGCATCTCGCCCCAGGTGGCCGACCGGCCCGCATCAGACGCGGCCGATGGCCTCCCCGAGCGAGATGCGTGCGCAGGATCGCGACCGCCGAGCGATCCGCCACGATGCGGGTCGGCATGACGACGATCCCGACGGATGCGACAGGTCGACAGGACGAGGCGGATCGATGACGGCACCTTCCCGGCGACCGGCCGACCCGACCGACGATCCCGCTCCCGCCGTGACGTCGGGCGTCGTCGTCGGCGACGACGGGTTGGCCCGCCCCGCGTGGGCGGCGACCGACCCGCTGATGCGGGAGTACTACGACACCGAGTGGGGCATGCCGGTCCGCGACGAGCGGGGGCTCTTCGAGCGGCTGAGCCTCGAGGCGTTCCAGTCCGGCCTGTCGTGGGCGACGATCCTGCGCAAGCGACCGGCGTTCCGGGCCGCGTTCGACGACTTCGATCCCGACGCCGTGGCCGGCTACGGCGAGGGCGACGCCGCCCGGTTGCTGGACGATGCCGGCATCGTGCGCAACCGGCTCAAGGTCCACGCGACGATCAACAACGCGCGTGCGACCGTGGCGCTGCGCGAGGGCGGCGGGCTCGTCGACCTGATCTGGTCGTTCCGTCCGGCCGAGACACCCACCCCGCGGACGATGGCCGAGGTCCCGACGACGTCCCCGGAGTCCAAGGCGCTGGCACGAGAGCTCAAGCGTCGCGGGTTCACCTTCGTCGGGCCGACCACGATGTTCGCCCTCATGGAGGCGATCGGGATGGTCGACACCCACCTCCTCGGCAGCCACCGCCGGGGCACGTCCGGCGAGTGGCCCGGCTGACGGCTGACCCGACCCGCCGCGACAGGGGGTGGCCGGCGACCAAGGGGGGCCGGCGACCAAGGGGGGCCGGCGACCAAGGGGGTGCATGGTTGTCCACAACTGTTGTGGACAACCATGCACCCCCTTGCCGCCTGGGTGGCCGCGGCCACCCAGGGCGGACGCGGCGCGCCGGGCGGAGGGTCCGCTACCGCGTCGCGGTCGCCTTCTTCTTGGGCTTCTGGCGGTTCTCGGGCATGTAGTACGTCTTGCCCTTGCGCTTGACCGTCAGGCGCAGCGTCTTGCGGCTGGTGATCTTGCCCGGGCGCAGCGCCCGGTACGCCATCTGCAGGCGGCGGGTGTCGACGTTCGCCGACACGATGTACGTGAAGTACCCCTTCTTGCGGGTCTTCACCCCGGTCTTCACCAGACGGCGCTTGCCGTCGCGGGTCAGGTGATAGACGTCGAGCGTGGCGCCCACGATCCCCTTGCCCTTGCGATCCCGGATCGTGCCACGGACCAGCGCGCGCTTGCCGCGGTTGATCGTCAACCGCGTCTTGGCCTTGCGGGTGCCCTTGCGGTCGTTGCGCCGCTTGCTCGTGTCGAACCAGCTCTTGACCTTGGCGTTGCGCAGCCGCTCGTAGTCGGACGCGCCCTCGTTGGACCCGTTCGATCCGCCGATCGTCGTCCCCGGACCGGACGGCCCCGAGCCGTCGTCGTTGACGTTGACCCGCGGGAACTGCGTGACGTCTGGGTGTTGCCGGCGGCGTCCTCCACCTCGGTCAGCACGGTGTGCGGGCCCGGGGGCAGTGCGGACGCGGCGACGGCGACATCCCGGTCCGCCATCCCCAGCGGGCACGGCTGCGGCGCGAGGAACTCGTAGTCGTCGACGTTGCCCGGCTGTGCATCGGTGCAGGTGCCACCGGTGACCGGCTGGATGGCGTGCGGCTGACCGTCGACGAGGGTCCGGACGCGGTAGAGCCCGCCGCCCTGGTCGGTGGCGCTGAAGCGCACGCGGAACGTGCCCGACGTCTCGCCGCTGTCGATGACCTTCTGTCCGACGATCTGGGGCTTGATCGCATCCTTGAGGCCGATGACGGCCTTGCTGAGCGTGGCCGCGACGCTCTGCGGGTTGGTGCAGTTCTGGTCGCCGTTGGCGCAGAACAGGCGGAAGCGGATGGTCGAGGCGTTGAGCCCGGGCTTGCTGATCGGCTGCACGTAGTCGTTGGGGCAACCGTCACCGGCCTTCGTGCACGAGTCCAGCGGCGTGTTGCCGGCGAACAGGCCGTAGCCGAACTGCGAGTCGGCGGGCGCCGCGGCGAACCCGGAGGTGCGACGGTCGGCGGCCAGCGACACGATGCTCGTGTTCGCCGGCGAGGTGAAGGTCCACGACGCGCCGTAGCTGCCGGCCGGGTTCGGGCCGAGCGACAGCGACAGGCCGCCACCGGCTGCGCACCCGTCGGATGCCGAGGTGCCGGCCGACTGGGTCGGCGCCCAGCCGGCGGTGGACGCGGGGGCGTTCGAGGGCCCCTTGCAGGAGAAGACGGAGTACGTCCCGTCGGCAGCTGAGGCGGCGGATGGCAGCAGCGCGGCGAGGCCGAGGGCGATCGACAGGATGACGGCCCCGAGGGGGGATCGGGCGTTCACGGACGGTCCTTCGTTCGTTGGGACGTGGTGCAGCGGGACGGCTCCGCGCACCGGGACGCGACCACCCTATGGGCGCCCTACGGCCCTGCGCACCCCCCGGGCGGGATCGTGCAGGCGGACCCCGACGGTCGGGGGGCGCCGTGCCCGCTCGGTGGGGTTACGGGCCGGCGCGCCGAAACCACCGACGGCGTCGAAACCACGACCTTCCAGGTCGTTGCGGCCACCACGGGTCGGCGCCAGGGTCGGCACATGGCAACCACACCCCTCACCGACACGCGCCGCGCTCCCGTCGACGGTGCCCCGCTGGGACGGGCGCTCCAGGGCCTGGCCGTCGGCCGCCTGGCGCTCGGGACGGCCGCACTCCTCGCGCCCCGAAAGCTCGGACGGATCTTCCGTCTGGAGATGGGCCCGGAGGTCGCGTACATGACCCAGATCTACGGCGGCCGGGCGATCGCGATGGGCGTCGGGTACCTCACGGCACCGCGCGCGGAACGTCCGCGGTGGCAGCGGCTCGGGCTCGCCGTCGACGTGTCGGACACGATCGCGGCAACCGGCCATCTGCGCCGACGGGACCTGCCCCCGCGCGCGGCACCGGCGCTGGCCGCGCTCACCGGATCGTACGCCGCCGTCGGCGCGGCCCGTGCGATCGGCGATCTCGTCGCGCACCACCGCCGCGCGGCCTGATCCGTCCGCGTCCCGCACCCGGCCCCCGCGCCGCCGGACCCCGGAGAACGACGACGGCCGCCCCGGAGGGCGGCCGTCACGAACCTCGTCGGACGAACCGACGCGATCGAACCCCGGGCCGGCCGCGGAGCGCGTCCGCGGCAGGCCCTCAGCGGGGCTGGATCACATCATGCCGCCCATGCCGCCCATGTCGGGCATGCCACCGCCGCCACCGGCACCGGCGGGCTCGGGGGCCTCGGCGACGATCGCCTCGGTGGTGAGGATGTTCTTGGCGATCGACGCGGCGTTCTGCAGCGCCGAGCGAGTGACCTTGGCCGGGTCGACGACGCCGGCCTTGACCAGGTCCTCCAGCTCACCGGTCGCGGCGTTCAGGCCGACACCGGGCTCGGCCTTGCGGACGTCGTTGACGACGACCGACGGCTCCAGACCGGCGTTCAGCGCGATCTGCCGCAGCGGCTCCTCGAGCGAGCGCAGCACGATCCGCGCGCCGACGGCCTCGTCCTCGTCGGCACCGTCGACGCTGACCTTCAGGCCGGCCTGCAGCAGCGCGACGCCACCACCGGGGACGATGCCCTCCTCGAGCGCGGCGCGCGTGGCCTGCAGCGCGTCCTCGACGCGGTGCTTCTTCTCCTTGAGCTCCGTCTCGGTGGCCGCGCCGACCTTGACGACGGCGACGCCGCCGGACAGCTTGGCCAGGCGCTCCTGGAGCTTCTCGCGATCGAAGTCCGAGTCGGTGTTCTCGACCTCGGTCTTGATCTGGCTGATGCGGCCCTTGATGGCCTCCGCGTCACCGTTGCCGTCGACGATCGTCGTGTTGTCCTTGCCGACGACGACGCGACGGGCGCGACCGAGCTGGTTGATCTGCGTGTTCTCGAGCTTGAGGCCGAGATCCTCGGTGATGACCTCGCCGCCGGTGAGGATGGCGATGTCCTCGAGGATGCGCTTGCGGCGGTCGCCGAAGCCCGGGGCCTTCACGGCGACGCCGGTGAAGGTGCCGCGCAGCTTGTTGACGACCAGGGTCGCCAGGGCCTCGCCCTCGAGGTCCTCGGCGATGATGAGGATCGGCTTGCCGGCCTGGATGACCTGCTCCAGGACGGGCAGCACGTCGCGGACGGCGCCGATCTTGGAGTTGGCGATGAGGATGTAGGGATCCTCGAGCACGGCCTCCATGCGGTCCTGGTCGGTGACCATGTAGGGCGAGACGTAGCCCTTGTCGAACTGCATGCCCTCGGTGAACTCGAGGTCGATGCCGAACGTCTGGCCCTCCTCGACGTTCACGACGCCGTCCTTGCCGACCTTGTCGATCGCGTCGGCGATGACGTCGCCGATCTCGGGGTCGCGCGAGGAGATGGTCGCCACGCGGGCGATCTCGTCCTTGGCGGAGATCTCGGTCGACTGCGCGGCGATCGCGGCGACGATCTCCTCGACGGCCAGCTCGATGCCACGCTTGATGGCGATCGGGTTGGCGCCGGCCGTGACGTTCTTCAGGCCGTTCTTGACGATCGCCTGGGCGAGCACCGTGGCGGTCGTGGTGCCGTCACCGGCGACGTCGTTGGTCGCGGTGGCGACCTCGCGCACGAGCTGGGCGCCCTGGTTCTCGAAGACGTCCTCGACCAGATCGGAAGAGCG
>JBFWKS010000074.1:0-14905 GCA_050252545.1 Solirubrobacteraceae bacterium | reverse complement strand
GCCGACGTCGACGACCCGTGCCCCGTCGATGCCCTCGGCCCGGAGGTTGGCCGTCGCGGTCGCGGTGGGGACGAGCAGCAGCGCCGAGAGGTGGTCGCAGACCACGCGGTTGCGCTCCTCCGGCATGCGGCGGTCGAAGGAGCGCATCCCCGCCTCGACGTGGACGAGCGGGACCTGCCGGGCGGCGGCCACCAGCGCCCCGGCGAGGGTGCTGTTGGTGTCGCCGTAGACGAGCAGCACGTCGGGGGCGACGTCGTCCACCAGCGGCTCGAGCGCCTCGATCATCCGCGCGGTCTGGGCCAGGTTGGTCCCGCCGCCGAGGGCGAGCTCATGGTCGGGCGCGGGCAGATCCAGCTCGCGGAAGAAGACCGCCGACAGGGCGTCGTCGTGGTGCTGGCCGGTGTGGACGAGCACCTCGTCGTGCCGCTCGCGCAGCGGCCGCGACACGGCTGCGGCCTTCACGAACTGGGGACGGTTGCCGACGACGGTGAGGATCCGCATCGGCGGGGATCATGGCAAGGGGGTCAGAAGAACGTCCGCGCCAGGTGCAGCCACGCCGGGTCGATGCCCTTGACCCCGACGACCTCGGCCAGCGGCACCGTGTCGATCGCGTCGCCCTTGAGCGCCACCATCACCCCGGTCTGGCCGGCGACGATCCGCTTGGCGGCCTCGACCCCGTACCGCGTGGCCAGGACGCGGTCGGTCGCCGTCGGCGTGCCGCCACGCTGGATGTGGCCCAGGACGACGGTGCGCGTCTCGTAGCCGGTCATCCGCTCCAGCTCGGTCCCGATCGCCGAGCCGATGCCGCCCAGCCGCTCGTACCCGTACTCGTCGGTCTCGGCGTTGGCGACGATCTTCTGGCTGCGACCGTCGGCGAAGGCGAGGTTGGCGCCCTCGGACACGACGACGATCGAGAAGTCCTTGCCGCGCTCGTGGCGGGCCTTGATCGTGGCGGCGAGCTCCTCGACCGGCACATCGACCTCGGGCACGAGCACCCCGTCGGCACCGCCGGCGATCGCGGCGGTCACCGCGATCCATCCGGCGTTGCGACCCATCACCTCGACGACCATCACGCGGTCGTGCGACTGGGCCGTGGTGTGCAGGCGGTCGATCGCCTCGGTGGCGACGTGGACCGCGGTGTCGAACCCGAACGTGCGGTCGGTCCCGACGATGTCGTTGTCGATCGTCTTGGGCACCCCGACGACCGGCAGGCCCAGCCGCTCGTGCAGGCGACGGGTGATGTCCATCGTGTGCTCGCCGCCGATCGCGATCACCGCGTCGACATCGCCCCGTTGCATGGCGGCCTCGACGCGGCCCGGTCCGTCGTCGTGGCGGTACGGGTCGTAGCTCGAGGTCGACAGGATCGTGCCCCCGAGCGGCAACAGCCCCGACAGCGCCTGGTGGTCGAGCACGCGGTGCTCGCCATAGGCCAGGCCGCGGTACCCCCGCAGGAGCCCGATCGGCTCGTGCCCCTCCCGCAGCAGCTTGCGCCCTGCGGCGCGGATCACGGCGTTGAGTCCGGGGCAGTCGCCACCGGCGGTCAGGATTCCTACGCGCACACGCCGGAGCCTACGACCCGCCGCCGACGGGCGCGACGGCCGGGTCGTCCAAGGCCTCGGCGTCGGGTTCGGCCGACCGACGAACCCGGCTGCGCGCACGGCGCACGACGATCGACAGCACCACGGCCGGCCCGAGGGCCACCCCCGACGCGAGCGCCGCGACGAGGAACGCGTGCGCGAACGCGTCGGCGGCGGGCTCCTGCAGCATCGTCGGGATCGCGGTGGCGGCACCCTCGCCGCCACCGGCGGGTACGCCGCGGCTCTCGAGCCCGCGCGTCAGGACGATCGTGAGCAGCGCGGTGCCGATCGCCCCGCCGACGCGTTGCACCACCGTGAGGCTCGTCGTGGCCCGCGGGATCTCGTGGTGGGCGAGCGTCGCGTACGCCGCCGCCATCGACGGCATCATCGCCATCCCGATCCCGAAGCCGCGGACGAGCAGGACGGCGTTGATCCACACGTAGGAGGTGTCGGCGGACACCGTCGCGAGGACGAGCGTCGTGGCGATCAGGACACCGACGCCCAGGATCGTCGGCACTCCCCCGCCGATCCGGTCGGTGATGATCCCGCTGAGCGGCATCGCGATGGCCATGCCCACGCCCTGGGTGATCAGCATGAGCCCGGCGTCGGTCGCCGCCTCGCCCCGCGCGACCTGGAAGTACAACGGCAGCAGGATCATCGATCCGAACATCGCGGCGCCGAGGACGAACGTCGTCGCGGCGGCACTACCGAATCCGGGGCGCGCGAACTGGCGCATGTCGATCAGTGGGTGGCTCGTGCGCAGTGCGTGACGGACGAAGATCGCGATGAGCAACAGGCCGCCGACCGCCGGCGGCCAGGTGGTGACGCCCTCGAAGCCGCCGTGCTCGCCGGTCTCGGTGAGCCCGAAGACGAGGAGCGCCGCGCCGCCGCTGGCCAGGAGCGCACCGGCCCAGTCCAGCGGCCTGCCCGGGTGCCCCTCGGTCGCGGGCAGGATCCGGATGGCGAGCAGGACGCCGGCGATCCCGAACGGGACGTTGACGAAGAAGATCCACCGCCACGAGAGGTGGTCGACGATCAGGCCGCCGAGGGTCGGACCGAAGATCGGTGCCAGGAGCATCGGGATCGCGACGAACCCCATCACGCGACCCATCCGCTGCGGGCCGGCCTGCTGGGCGAGCATGATCTGCCCGATCGGCATGATCATCCCGCCACCGACGCCCTGGAGGAGCCGCAGGACGATCAGCTGCTCGACGTTCTGCGCCGCACCGCACGCCGCCGACGTGATGGTGAAGAGCGTGACCGCGGCGATCCATACGCGCCGTCCACCGAATCGCTCCGACGCCCAGCCGGTGAGCGGGATGACCGCCGCCAGGGCGAGCATGTAGCCGGTGGCGACCCACTGGACGGTGCTCAGCGGCGCCTCGAGCTCGCCCGAGAGATCCCGGAGCGCGACGTTGATGATCGTCGTGTCGAGGATCGACATGACCGCGCCGACGACCACGACCGCCGCGATCGCCATGAGGGTCCGGTCGCGGAGGATCGACGCTGACATCGACGGGAACCTTAGCGTGCTCACGACCCGGCCACGAGCGCCATCCGGGTGCGTCATGCTCTCCCCGTGCCGCCGGATGCCGACCCCGCCGAGGACGACGAGCTCGCCGCCCTGCAGGAGGCCCTCGGTCGCCTCTTCCGCGGCGTGCGGAAGGCCCGCGGACACGGCAACCAGCACCTGCGCAGCCCGATGTCGCTGCCCCAGTACCACCTGCTGGAGCCGCTGATCACGCACGACGAGCCGATGCCGGTGGGCCGGCTCGCCGAGCTGGCGATGACGACGCCGCCGACGGCCACCACGATGGTCCGGTCGCTGGAGGGGCGCGGGCTCGTCGAGCGCCGGCCCGACCCGAACGACCGCCGCGTCGTGCGCGTCGCACTGACCCCGGCCGGACGCGAGGCCACGAGCGACTGGCGGCACCGCATCGATGCGTGGCGGCTGCGGCTGACGTCGGCGATCGATCCCGCCGACCGTGCGGCCGCGTTGCGGGTGCTGGACGCGCTCGCCGAGCAGGTCGAGCAGGCGGTCGGCGAGCTCACCGCCGGAGGTGGCGTGCCGCCCGAGATGCCGGCACCGGCCGACGGATCGCCCGCCGCGGACTGATCGCCGGCTCAGAGTCCCAGGTCGCGGACGCCGAGCTCGTCGAAGCCGACGTGGTGCGCCAGCTCGTGGCGCACGGTGATGAGGACCTGCTCGCGGAGCTGGTCGGGGTCGTGCCCGAAATCCCGCCGCAGGGTGTCGCGGAAGATGATGATCCGGTCGCTGTGCTCGTCGCGGGTGGCGCCGTCGCCGACGTAGAGTCCGTAGGCGCCGTGACGGCGACCGTCGTCGGAGATCACGACCGCGACGTTGGTGTCGAGCACGCTGCGGAGCAGGTCGGGGAGGTCGTCGAGCGCATCACGGACGAGCTCGGCGAACTCACGGTCGTCGTAGGGGTCGGCGACGAGGAAGTCCCGCTCGTCGGGCTCCACCGCCAGGCCCTCGGCGGCGATCCGCTCGGACCGCTCGACGAGGCGGTCGAACTCCTCGTCGTCGGCCGGCTCGCGGTAGTCCGACAGGCGACCGACGACCGCGCCGACGGTGGCGGCGAGCACGCCGACGGCGGTCGTGACGACACCGAGCGTCTGCACGACGCGGAGCAGGGGCTCGTTCGCCCAGCCGACGAGGAGCAGGGTCAGGGTGCACGCCAGGCAGAGTCCGACGAGCGCGGTGAGGAGGGGGGCTCGAAGGCCGATGGACCCAGGGTAGCGCGACGGAGGCGCGTCGCCGGTGGCTCCGCGGTCAGGCGTCGGCGGCGCGGCAGGCGGCGCAGCGACCACTGACGACGACGGTGGCCGCGGCCACCTCGTGCCCGGCGGACCGGGCCGCACGGACGGCGTCGTCACGGTCGCCCCGGCTCTCCAGGTCGTACAGCGCACCGCACCGGCCGCAGCTGAAGTGGTCGTGCGGCTCGGCGTCGGTGTCGTACCGGGCTGCACCGGGCGCCGCGACGCGCCGCACGATACCCAGCTCCGCGAACAGCTCGAGCGTGGAGTACACCGTCGGCAGCGCCAGACCGGGCAGGTCCTCGGACGCCTCGCGCAGCAGCGCCTCCGCCGTCACGTGCCGGTGGCTCCCCGACAGCAGGCGATGCAGGGACAGCCGCTGCGGCGTGACCCGCATCCCGGCGCCCCGAAGCCGCTCCACGAGCCGAGTATCGGCCTGCGCACGGGTGTCGACGGGACCACTCATGCACCCATGATACAAGAGCGTCCTATTCGATAGCCGCTATCAACAACGACGTTCTGGTGTCTCGACGCCGACTCGTCCCTCCCCGCCCGTCGTGCCTGCGACGGTTCCGGCACGTGCCCGGCCGAACCGGGGCCCGGTAGCGTGGGGTGCATGGGCGATCACCCCTTCACCGGACCCGGCGTGGACGTCGACGTGGCGACGTTGCGCCAGGCCCTGGAGGCGGAGGTGCCCGTCGCGGTGATCGACGTCCGCGAGCCCCACGAGTGGGACGCCGGCCGGATCGAGGGTGCCACCCACATCCCGCTGGGCGAGATCGGGCAGCGGGCCGACGAGGTGCCGCGCGACCGTCCGGTGGTGTTCCAGTGCCGTGTCGGCGGCCGGTCGACGATGGCCGCCGAGGCATTCCGCCGGGCCGGGTTCGACGCCTGGTCGCTCGACGGTGGCCTGCTGGACTGGGTCGCCGCCGGCGCCCCGATCGTGCCCGCGGACGGGTCGGTCGCCGACCACTGACCGCAGACGACGTCAGGTGGTCGGGCGTTGTGCCTCCTCGGGCGCGTCCCGGCGCTCGGCGACGGCGGCAGCGGCGAGCTCGACGACCTCGTCGAGGTCGTCCGTGACGTGCAGGCGGTCCTCGTCGCCGGGCGAGATCATCCCGCCGGCCAGCAGGCGCTCGCGGACCCAGGCGACGAGCCCGCCCCAGAACTCGCTGCCGACGAGCACCACCGGTGCGTGCCGGATCTTGCGCGTCTGGACCAGGCAGAGCGTCTCGAACAGCTCGTCGAGCGTCCCGAACCCGCCGGGCATCGCGACGAACGCCGACGAGTATCGGACGAAGCAGACCTTCCGCGTGAAGAAGTAGTGGAACTGCACGGGCAGGTCCAGGTAACGGTTGCCCTGCTCCTCGAACGGCAACTCGATCAGCAGGCCCACCGACCGACCGCCGCCCTCGCGCGCCCCACGGTTGGCCGCCTCCATCAGGCCGGGACCGCCACCGGTGACGACGGTGGCGCCGGCCTCCTGCACCAACCGCGAGCCGATCGTGCGGGCGGTCGCGTACAGCGGATCGTCCTCCGGGACGCGGGCGGACCCGAACACCGTGACCCCCGTGCCCCGCACCGGCTGGAGCGCGGCGAACGAGCGTGCGAGCTCGTCCGCGATCCGGGCGATGCGCTCGGCGTCGGTGAGCTCGGTGCGAACCGCCCACCACTCGGCGGCCAGCAGTTCCTCGTCGCGGGTCTTCGGCCTGCGGATCGCGTCGGACACCCCGCGAGCCTATCTGCCGCGGCCGCCGGCCTCCCGCGGGCACGCCACGGTCGAACACGGCGGGATGTTGCGGCTCATGGGGCGCCGAGGGCCGCGGCGGCGACCGCCAGGGCCACCTCGGCCCGCCGGGTGAACGACGCGCGGTCGACATGCTCGTCGTCGGCGTGGGCACCGCCCCCGAGTGGGCCGAGTCCGTCGACGGCGACCGCCACGTGGGCGGCCAGGTGGCTGGCGTCGGATGCGCCACCGCGGGCGGACGCGACGACGGGGCGACCCAGGCGCTCCCGGGCGACGGCGAGGAGCGGAGCGGCGGCCCGGCGGTGATCCATCGCGGGCCACAGCCGACCGAAGCGCGCGTCGAGCTCGACGTCGTCGATCGCGGTCGGGACCGCGGCGAGGACCCGCTCGATCGCGGCCGTGTCGTCGGCGCGCACGTCGCAGGTGAGCTCGCCGTGGCCGGGGACGACGTTGATGCCGGACCCGGCGTGGAGGACGGTCGGCACGGCGCTCAGGGCCTGGGGACCCTGGGGCGCGTGGTGCTCGGCGAGCGTGGTCGCGGTGCGCGCCAGCGCGAGCAGGGCGTTCCGACCGTCGTCGGGACGGCTGCCGGCGTGGGCTGCGCGTCCGCGGCCGGTGACGAGGATCGTCGCGGCGGCCTTGCGCCTGACGACGACCGCATCGTCGCCCGCGTCGTCGAGCTCGCCGCCCTCGAAGCACAGGCACGCGTCCCACCCGGCGAACCGCTCGCCGTGCGCGAACGGCGCCTCGCGCCACTCCTCGTCGGCGACGAGCAGCAGCGCGACCTCGGCGAACGTGTCGCGCCGGTCGGCCAGGACGGCCAGCACGCCGACCGCGAGGGCGTCTCCGGCCTTCATGTCGTACGTGCCCGGGCCGTCCCAGCGGTCACCGTCGCGGTGCAGCGGTCGGTGCCGGTCGTGCGGGACGACGGTGTCGAGGTGGCCGAGCAGGACGATGCGGCCCGTTCCCGTCCCCGACACGGTCGCCAGCAGGTCGGGGGCGAACCCCGGCGTCGAGCAGCCCGGACGCTCGATCCGCGCGTCGGCGGGCAGTGCCGCCAGCACGAGCGTGACGCACCGCTCGTGCGCGGCCCCGTCGCCGCTGGGCGACGACACGTCCACCAGTGGGCCGAGCAGGCCGTCGGCGATCGTCACGACGCGCGGCGCCGCGGCGATGAGCGGTGGGGGGGCGACGTTCATCGGGCCCCCACCCTTTCACGGACCGGCGTCGACGACGACGAGCGTGGCTCCCGCGTCGACGCGGTCCCCGACCGCGACGGGCACCTCGGCCACGATCCCGTCGACCGGCGCACGGACGGCGTGCTCCATCTTCATCGCCTCGAGCACGAGCAGCGTCCGGCCCGCCTCGACCGCATCCCCCGGCGCGACGTCGACCCGGACGACGGTGCCGGGCAGCTCGGCGGCGAGCGATCCCGCGGCCGCGGCGGACCGCGTGTCGGGGAACCGCGAAAGCTCGACCAGGCGGACCGTGCCCTCGGCCGTGCCGATCCACCAGGCGTCGTCGCCCCGGTGGACGTCGTGACGGTGCGCGATGCCGTCCTGCACCAGCTCCACGCCGACCCGGTCGCCGTCGACGGTCGTCCGGCCGAGCGCGACGTCCACGGGCGCACCGTCGATGGTGGCCCGCAGCGTGCGGCCGTCCCGCGCCACGCGGTAGCCGACGGCGATCTCGTCGTCACCGGCGGTCGTGAACGTCACGGTCTCGGGCTCACCGGTCACCGTCCTGAACCCGCCCGGGACGGTCGCCAACGTGGTCGCCGTCGCCCGACGGATCTCCCTCCCGGCCAGGGCCGCTGCCAGCGCGGCCCGGCGGTGCCCCGCGTCGTCGACCAGCGGCCGTGCGAGCGCGGTGCGGGCGTCGCCGTCGAGCCACTGGCTGTGGTGGGTGACGGTGGAGAACGCGTCGGAGCGGAGCGTGCGGACGAGCAGGTCGTCGGCGGTCCGCGGGCCGTGGAGCGCGGTCCGGGTGAGCGTGGCGTCGAGCAGCCGGATCGCCGCGGACCGGGTCGCCGCACGCACGATCACCTTGGCCAGCATCGAGTCGAAGTACGCCGACACGACGCCACCGGCCTCGATGCCGCTGTCGCGCCGGACGACCGGTGCCGTGCCACGCTCCGGGACGGCGAACCGCAGCACACCGTCGTCGACCGCGCCGTCGGTCACCCCGCGGGAGTGCTTGCGCCCGCGCTGGGTCATCGGACCGTCGGGGCCCGAGGCGTCCGGTCCCGCCACGACGAACCGCTCGATCCGGCCGGTCTGGGGTCGCCAGTCGGCCGCCGGGTCCTCCGCCACGATCCGGGCCTCGATCGCGTGCCCGACCGGTGCCGGGTCGATCGCCTCGGGCGGCAGCCGCTCGCCCTCGGCGATCCGGATCTGCAGCTCGACGAGGTCCAGGCCGGTGACCAGCTCCGTGACCGGATGCTCGACCTGCAGGCGCGTGTTGACCTCGAGGAACGCCACCTCGACGGAGCCGCTGGTGGCGCGACCGCCGGGGCCGGGCCCGTCGGTGATCGGCTCGTCCGTGACGGGCCCGTCCGGGTGCTCGGGCGCGGGGTCGCCGGGCACCGGCTCGCGTCGACCGCCTACGACGAACTCGACGGTCCCCGCGCCGACGTAGCCCAGTCCGGCGGCGGCGGAGCGCGCAGCGTCGGCGAGCAGCGCGCGGACCGCATCGTCGATCGCCGGGGCCGGGGACTCCTCCAGCAGCTTCTGATGGCGGCGCTGCACGGTGCAGTCGCGCTCGGGGAGCACGCTGACGGTGCCGTGGACGTCACCGAGGATCTGCACCTCGACGTGGCGTGGACGTTCGACGAGACGCTCGAGGAACACCGTCTCGTCGCCGAACGCGGACCCCGCCTCGCGGCGGGCTCCGGCGACCGCGTCGACCAGGGCCTCGGGGCCGTCGACACGTCGCATCCCCCGTCCCCCACCGCCCGCGGACGCCTTGACGAGCAGCGGAAAGCCGATCTCGTCGGCCTGGGCACGAAGCGCCGCCTCGTCGACGTGCTCGTCGACCCGACCGCCGGGCAGCACGGGCACCCCCGCCCGCTCCATCAGCTCGCGTGCGCGGAGCTTGGACCCCATCGCCTCGATCGTGTCGGGCCGTGGGCCGATCCAAACGATCCCGGCAGCGATCACCGCCCGCGCGAACGCCGCGTCCTCGGCCAGGAACCCGTACCCGGGGTGGATCGCGTCGGCGCCCGCCCGTCGTGCGGCGTCGATCACCAGGTCGCCGCGCAGGAACGTCTCCGCGGCGGTCACGCCGGGCAGCGCGACGGCGATGTCGGCCTCGCGCACGTACGGGGCGTCGGCGTCGGGCCCGCCGTGGATCGCCACGGTGGTGATCCCCAGGCGACGGCAGGTGGCCAGGACGCGGCGGGCGATCTCGCCACGGTTGGCGACCAGCAGCGTGCGGATCGGACGGGCGACGGGCGGTCGAGAGGCCGCAGGCGCCCCGTGATCCGCAACCGTCGCGGGCCGGTGGTCGGGGTCGGTGGGCGCCCCGTGACCGGGGTCGGTGGCACCGGTGGCGGCTCCGGGACGGGGGTCGGTGGCGCTCACGTGCGGAACACCCCGAACCCATCCGCGCCGCGGACCGGCGCGCCATGGCAGGCCGACAGGGCCATCCCCAGGGCGTGGCGGGTGTCGCGTGGATCGATGATCCCGTCGTCGTAGCCACGACCCGACACGGCCAGCGCGACCTGCTCGGCTGCGATCTTCTCGCGCACCGCCTTCTGGATCGCGGCGTCCTGATCCTCGTCGTACGGGCGCCCCTTGGCCTCCGCGGCCTGGCGGGCGACGATCGACAGGACGCCGGCCAGCTGCTCGGGTCCCATCACCGACGACACCGCCGACGGCCACGCGAAGAGGAACCGCGGCGCGTACGCCCGGCCGGACATCGCGTAGTTGGCGGCACCGTAGGACGCGCCCACGATCACCCCCAGGTGCGGCACCTTCGAGTTGCTCACCGCGTTGATGAAGAGCGACCCGTGCTTGATGATCCCGCCCTGCTCGTACTCGCGGCCGACCATGAACCCGGTCGTGTTGTGCAGGAACAACAGCGGCGTGTCGGCGTGGTTGGCGAGCTGGATGAACTGCGTCGCCTTCTGGGCCTCCTCGCTGAACAGCACGCCACGAAGGTTGGCGAGGATCGCCACGGGGTATCCGTGGATGCGGGCCCACCCGGTCGACAGCGCGGTCCCGTACAACGGCTTGAACTCGTCGTACTCCGACCCGTCGACGATCCGGGCGATGGTCTCGCGGGTGTCGAACGGCGTGCGCAGGTCGGCCGACACGATCCCCAACAGGTCCTCCGGGTCATGGACCGGCGGCGCGACCCGGTCGGGCGGCACCGCGGGTGGCGGGCCGTGCTTGCCGTGGTTGAGCCGGCGGACGATGTCGCGGGCGATCCGCAGCGCGTCGGGTTCGTCGTCGGCCAGATGGTCCGCCAGGCCCGACGTGCGGGCGTGCATCTCGGCCCCGCCGAGCTCCTCATCGCCCGACTCCTCGCCGGTGGCCATCCGCACCAGCGGCGGCCCGCCGAGGAAGACCTTGGCCTGCTCGCGGACCATCACGGTGTGGTCGCACATGCCGGGGATGTAGGCCCCACCGGCGGTGGAGTTGCCGAAGACGATCGCGATCGTCGGGATCCCCGCCGCCGACAGCCGCGTGAGGTCGCGGAACATCTGACCGCCGGGGATGAAGATGTCGAGCTGCGTGGGCAGGTCGGCGCCACCGGACTCGACGAGGTTGATCAGCGGCAGCCGGTTCTCGCGGGCGACCTCGCTCGCCCGCAGCACCTTGCGGAGCGTGAACGGGTTGGAGGCCCCGCCACGCACCGTCGGGTCGTTGGCCGTGATGACGCACTCGACGCCCTCGACGACGCCGATCCCGCAGACGACGCTGCCACCGACCTTGAAGTCGCTGCCCCAGGCGATGAACGGCTGGAGCTCCAGGAAGGGACTGTCGCGGTCGACCAGCAGCGCGATCCGCTCGCGAGCGGTGAGCTTGCCGCGGCGGCGGTGGCGGGCGACCTTGTCCTCGCCTCCTCCGGCGCGCACGTCGTCCAGCACCGTGCCGAGCTCGACCAGGCGCTCCTCCATCGCCGCGCGGTTGGCGGCGAACGCCTCGGAGCGCGGGTCGACGGCGGTGGCGAGCGCGGGCACGCGGCCAGCGTAGTCCGGCCGTCGACGTCGACCGGTGTGACTTCCACCCAGGTCCGGGGCACGACACTGGTGGACACCACCACCGCCGTCCCGCCGTCCGGGCCCGACCCGCGTCACGCCACCGGCGGCGAGAGCTCCCCCACCGCCCGTGCCCCCTCGCGCAGCAGCAGCGCGGCGTGCAGCGCGGCCCGCCGCTCGCCGATCGGTCGCCCCAGGGTCGCCTCGCACTGACGCAGGCGGTTGCCGACGGTGTTGGTGTGCAGGCCCAGCCGCTCCGCCGTCCGCCGAACGTGAGCGCCCTCGGCCAGGTACACGAGCAGCGTCGTGCGCAGCCGGGCGCTCGCATCGTCGTCACCTCCGAGCTCGCCGAGCTCGCGCGTCGCGAACGGTGCGGCCAGCTCGGCGTCGGCGCCCAGCAGGCCGGCGAGCGCCACGTCCCGCCAGCGGACGATCGACCTGCCGTAGACCTCGTCCTCGACCCCGGCCACGCGCAATCCCGCCAGTGCCTCACGATGGGTCAGCCGAAAGCCCTCCAGGCCGGCGGCCGGCTCACCCAACGCCACGACCGCTCCGTCGCCGCGGCCCGAAGCCGCCGTGAGTGCCCGGTCGAGCGGATCGTCACCCCGAGGCGTCGCCCAGGCCCACAGGCGCCGGTGACCGACGGGCACCAACAGCGGCCGCTCGTCGCCGAGGGCGGCCGCGATCCGGATCACGTCGCGCTCGAGCCGGCCGGCCGCCGTGGCCGCGTCCCCGCCGGGTCCGCTCACCGCCACGACGCCGACGTGGGTTCCTCGGGGGTCCCGCCCGAGGACGGTGGTCGCCGATCCGACGGCGATCGCCTGGCCTTCGATCAGGTCCCGCACCACGGCGGCACGACGGGCCTCGGCGCTGCGCGACCGGCGCTCGCGCTCGGCCCGGTACTCGTCGACGACGTGGGCGCTGGCCGTGTCGATGAACGAGAACAGGAGCTCCGCAGAGTGGTCCCGGGCGGCCACGCGGTCGCCTCCGTCCCGCGCCACCGCGTCGTCCAGCAACCCCGTCCACAATCGCCAGATCACGCCATGACCGGCGCGGTAGGTGCGCAGCAACACGGCCAGGTCGACGTCGCGGCGGGCGTACATGCGGGCGTGCTCCAGCGTCGCCTCGGGCGTGACCAGTCCCGCCGGATCACGTCCCTCCTGCACGGCGCGGGCGAACGCGAAGAGCAACGCACGCACGCCGGAGATCGAATGACTGGTGACGGCGAGCGTCGCGGGCAGGTCCGGCAGGGCCGCGTGGATGGCCTCGGCGACCGGGCGTGCGTGAAGGTCCAGCTCGTCCTCGAGGCGACGCGCCGCCGCCCACACGGCCCTCGCGTCATCCCCTGCGCCCACCGCCATCATCCCCCGATCCTACCGCCGTTGGGCGACTTCAACAGGCCCCCGCCGGAACCTGTGGAGACCACACCGGCAGAGCGGCGTCGCCGGCGGTACGGTCGCCACGAGACGCGGTGCGGGGCCGATCCGTCCCCGCCGCGCGTCCGTCGACCGCCCGCGACCGTCCGTTCCCGGAGCCCATGAGCCTCGATCACCCCGCCATCCTCACCTGCTCGATCTCGGGATCGCTCGCCGATCGCGCCCAGTGCCCGGCGATCCCCTACACCCCCGCGGAGTACGCGGCGGAGGCGCGGCGGATCGTCGACGAGGGCGGCGTCCACATCCACATCCACGCGCGCTCCCCAGACGGACGGCCGAGCTACGAGATCGAGGACTTCGCGGCGATCCAGCAGGCGATCCGCGACGAGGTCGGCGCCGCGGTGATCGTCAACTTCTCGACCGGGACGATCGGCGTGTCGGTCGAGAAGCGGATCGCCTACCTGGAGGCGTGCCGGCCCGAGGTCGCCGCGTTGAACATGGGGTCGATGAACTATGCCAAGTACTCGGCGCGCCGCCGCGAATTCGTCTTCTCGACGGTCTTCCCCAACCCCTTCGACGAGATCGTCGAGCTGTTGCGGGCGATGCGCCGGCTGGGGATCAAGCCCGAGCACGAGTGCTTCGACGTCGGCCACGTCGGCAATCTCGCGCCACTCATCGACATGGGCCTGCTGGACGGTCCGCTGCACGCCGACTTCGTCATGGGCGTCACCGGTGGGATCCCGCCGACCGCGCGCAACCTGGCGACGATGGCCGACAACCTGGCCGAGGTCGGGGCGGCGCTGCCGGTGCCCGAAGACGGAGGGGCGCCGGCCGCCGGCGAGGGACCGGGTGGCCGTGGCGACCACCACTGGGGCGTCATCGGGATCTCGCGCGTGCAGTGGTCGATGGTCGCCGCCGCGCTGTCGCTCGGCGGCTCGATCCGGGTCGGCCTCGAGGACAACTTCTACCTGCCCGACGGCACGATGGCCCGCTCCAACGGCGACCTCGTGGCCAAGGGCCGTCAGATGATCGAGGATGCCGGTCGCCGCCCGGCCACGGTTCGGGAAGCCCGCGCCGCCCTCGGCGTGCCGCAACGGTAGCCGCGCCGGCCCAGGCGGTGGTGCCCGGCGGGCACACCCGCCCGGCGAGACGCGCGCCCGTGGCTCAGCGCGCGACCCCGATGCGGACCCGCAGCCCGATCGTCCGTCCCCGCGGCAGGTTCAGGACGAGGGCGGTGCGGACGGTCGGGTCGAGCGGGTCGGCGCGCACCGCGGCCGTGCCGACACGGGCCCGGCCCGGCACGGTGACCGACCACGGTGCCCCGACCTCCGGCGTGATGGTGACCTTCGTCGACGATCCCCGGCTCACCGTCAGCGACGCCTTGCCGCCGATCGGGATCCGCCACCGCCGCGGGCTCTTGCGATCCAGCCGACCCGTGATGCTGAACCCCGACCCGGTGAACCGCGTGCGGACGGTCGCCTTGCGCCGTCCGCGGGTGATGGTGCCGCGCAGGACGCTGCGGCCGGCGAGCGGTCCACTGCCCGCCCTCGCGCTCAGGCGGATCCGCGACGCCTTGCCGTGACCGTGCCCCAGGCGGAGCGACCCCGCCTGCAGGTCGACGCTCGACCGGCGCCCGCCGAGCCCACCGATCGCGACACCGTCGGCGTCGACGAGCCGGACCGGCAGCACGCCCGCCGCGAGATCCCGCGACCAGCCGACGACCGCGGTCGTGTAGCGGGAGGTCGTCACGGCGTAGCGCGGCTGGTCGCGGTCGAAGCTCGCCGCCGACGTCGGTGGGCCCACCGCCCGGGCTCCCGGCCCGCACGTCTCGACGGCGCGCGCGAGCCGAACGCTCGCCAGCGCCCGGTCGCTGCCCGCGTCGGCGAAGTGCGTGCGGGCGCCGTACATCGTCTTGGGCAGCAGGCCGACCTCGTCGGCCGCGGCGACGTAGCGGCTGCGGATCCGGCCGCACATCCGACGGATCCGGTCGCGATCGGCCGGGCCGAGGATCGTCGAGGTATCGGCGATCGCCTGCAGCTCGATCGCCGCCCAACCCCAGTACTGCGTCAGGTAGCGCCGGTGCGCACCCCAGCCGGTGTCCCAGTTGAGGCTGCCGTCGTTGCCGAAAGCGCCCCACGTGACGCGCCGCGCCCACCGGCGGTAGTAGCTCAGCTCGCCCTTGCGCAGCCGCATCCCGGCCCGGCGCGCCTCCGGCAGGTACCGG
>JBFWKS010000073.1:0-15038 GCA_050252545.1 Solirubrobacteraceae bacterium | reverse complement strand
GAGGGGCCGCCGGCCATGGGGGCCGCCCAGATCGGCAGCCGTGGAGCCCGCGGGCCGGCGAAGGGCGAGGAGTCCGTCATCGGTCCGATCGTACGCCCGCGTTCCGATCGCCTCCCCGGCACCGGGCACGGCGGCTCGTGCCCCGGTCACCGGCGTCGACGGGCGGCGCGGTGGCGCTCCGCGGAGCGGTCGGCCACGGTACGCCGCGCGATGTCCGCCCGCCCTTGCGCGTGGGCTCGACGGATCGTCGCTCGTCGCCGGCGGCGGTCGCGCCGCAGCCGGACCGCGTGGGCGAGGGTCCCGCGGTCGCGAGAGGGGTCGCCGAGCGCGGTCACGATCGCACGCCAGAGCGGCAGACGCGGACAGGCGCCCAGACCGACGGCGAGCGGTTCCGGCACGCGGACATAGCCCTGCCGGTAGGCCCGATCCCAGGTCAGTTGGTCCCGGCCGGTGATGACCGTCGTGACGGTCAGTCGCCCCGGATCCCGGCGGTCGGTGACGCAGATCAGCAGGAGCCAGTTGCCGACCTGCACGTAGGCGTCGGCGGTGTTGCGCGATGGCGCCCAGCCCGGCCGCCGGCGTACGAACCGTCCATCGATCGCGACGAGCTCGGCCAGGTCGCGCCTGAGCGTGGCCCGGTCGCGGCCCGGCAGTCCGCCACGCTCGGCGAAGCGCTCCAGCGCGTGATCGGTGAACCCCAACGGTCGATCGGTCGCGGCGGCCATCGGGTCCATCATCGGTCACGGCGGGGGAGGACGCCGCGCGACGAGACGCCGACGGACCAGCACGATCGCCACGACGACGAGCAGCAACAGCACGGCGTTGAACGCGTGCGCCCAGAGCCAGCCGCGGGCGACCGCGTCATGCACTGCGTCGACGGCGGCGGAAGGCGCGCCCGGGGCGTGGGCGGCGACCGTGCCGGCCGCGGGGGAGGCCCGGGCATCGTCCGCCACGGCCGCCAGCTCCGGCGCCCCGTCGATCCCGCTCCGGTACGCGAGGTTGAACGCCGACCCGGTGATGGCGAGCCCGAACGCTCCGCCGAGCTCGCGCGAGACGTCGTTCAGGGCCGAGGCCAGGCCGCTCTTGGCGGACGGGAGGGCATCGACGATGAGTTGCGTCGCGGGCCCCTGTCCGATGCCGAATCCCGCACCGAAGATCAGCGTCGCGGCCAGCACGACCGCGAGGTCCTGGGTCGTGCCCGCCACCGCGAGCACCGCAACGCCGACGGCGAGCACCACCATGCCAAGCACCGCGACACGGCCGGTCCCGATCCGGGCCGCCAGCACCGGCCCGAGCAACGACCCCGGGATGATCGTCAGCCCCGCCACCGCGACGGTCGTCGCCGCCAGGAGCGGGCCGAGGTCGAACATCGATGCGCCGAAGGTGAAGCTCAGGAGGAACCACCCGAACGACACCGCGAACATGGCGCCCACCGCCACGAAGCCGAGCGCGACGTCCGGACGGGCGAACACCCGCAGATCGAGCAGCGGATCGTCGACGGTCAGGGAGCGCCACGCGAACGCCGCCGCGGCCAGGATCCCGATGCCGCCCGGCACCGCGACGAGCGGGTCCAGGACACCGTGGGAGGGGATCTCGACGATGCCGAACACGAGTGCCCCGACGGCGACCGCCACGAGGACCGCGCCGAGAACGTCGATGTCGGGGGGCTCCGCCGCACGCGTCTCCGGCACCCAGCGGACGACCGCCACCAGCGACAGCACCGTGAGTGCTGCGACGGCGAGGAACATGGCGTCGGTGCCGGACAGCTCGATGCAGAGACCGGCGACGAAGAGCGCTACGGCACCCCCCGTCATCGTGGCGCCCGCCCACAACGCGACGCCCATCGGGCGCCGACGCTCCCCGAGCAGCTCGGTGATCGTCGCCAGGGTTCCGGGAAATGCGATCGCCGCGCCGATTCCACACGCGATGCGGGCGACGATCAGCTCCGTCGCGTCGGTGGCCAACGGCGAGACCAGCAACGACAGCACCATGACCGACAGGCCGACGATCAGGCCACGACGGCGACCGTAGCGGTCCAGCGCCGCCCCACACGGCAGCAGCAGCGCGGCGAGGACGACCGGGACCGCGTCGGCGATGAGCGTGAGCTCGGTCTGGCTGGCCCGCATCTCGACCGCGAACGTCGGCAGGGCGGCGATGACGAACGTCGCCGAACCCATGACCATGAAGGTCGCGCCGATCGCGGCGATGATCGCCGGGTGGCCGAGAGGGATCTCCTCGCTCTTCCCGCCTGAACTGATAGTTGGCACGATCACTTGCGCACCCTACCGCCGTGGTCGGCCACCGTGCGACCCCGCTGATCCACGCCACGAGACCGTCGAATCCATCGTCTAGGGTCAGGCCGGTGAGCGTCGAAGGCGGACCGAAGCCGTTGCGTCGCGATGCGGCCCGCAACCGTGGTCGGATCCTCGACGCGGCGGCGCTCGTCCTGGCCGAGAAGGGCTACGCCGCGACGTTCGAGGAGATCGCCGAGCGGGCCGGGTTGGGCGTGGCCACGGTGTACCGGCGGTTCCCCACGAAGGCCGAGCTCGTCGACGCGCTGTTCGAGCGACAGGTCGCCGAGCACCGCCGCATCGTCGACGAGGCGCTCGACGTTTCCGACCCGTGGGACGGGTTCACGCACTACGTCCTCGGCGTGATGGAGAACCACGCCAGTAGCCGGGCGCTCAACGAGCTGTTCCTCGGGGCCGGAACGAGCGAAGCCGACGCGGTCGAGCGTGGCCGGGAGGAGATGCAGCCCCGGATCGCGCGGCTCGTGCGCCGGGCGCAGGACGCGGGGGAGCTCCGGCCGGACGTCACCGCCGTCGACGTCCCGATCCTCCAGTTCATGGTCGGGATGCTCTGCGACCACCTGCGCGACGTCGACCGCGACGCCTGGCGCCGCGCGATGGTCATCGTGCTCGACGGCCTGCGGGCCCGTCCCGCGGGGCCGTCGCCGATGCCGACCCCGTCGCTGGCCGCCGCGGACCTGATCCGGGCGATGGCCCGGTGGGGGCCCGATCGCTGACCGACGTGGACTCGCGCCGTCGATGCCGGCGCGTCGGACCTCCGTCCGCACCGCTCCGATCGCGTCGCCGACGTGTCGATGTAGAGGACATGTCGCGTTCCGCTCACGCCCTTCCCGGCCCGTTCCAGCTGGCCGCCTCGTCCGCCGACGACGCCCAGGCGTCCTGGCCGTCGAGTCTCGCGCTGGCCGCCCATACGTCCGTGCGCTCCGCGGCCCTCGGCACCCTGGGCGGCATGGTCGTCGTGGCGGCCGTGGCCGGCCTCGGCGGCCTGCTGGGCTGACCAACCCCGGCCCGCCCCCGGGGCCCAGCGCAAGGCGTCGCGCTCCGGGACCGCCCCGACGGTGCGCGACCCAGGACCCGCGGACCACCCCCAGGCCGACCGGGACGCCGCCGGACGGTGCCCGACGGCGCCTGTCTGCCTTTCAGGCCGCGGCCGCGGCACCTACCTGCGCGTACACCTCGGCCTCGATCGCCTGGAAGGTCTGGACGACGCCGGCGTCGTAGAACGGCAGCACCTGGGTGAGGAGCATCCCGCCCACGCCGGTGGCCCGGTCGATCCAGTAGTAGAGGTTGAAGAGCCCCGCCCAGTCGCCGGTGCCGGCCCGGCGCATCCCGGGCACGTCCTCCAGCACGAGGTGGAATCCCAGGCCCCACGTTTCGGCGACGGGGAACGGCGGAACGTCGTTGGTGAACTCCGCAGCCGCGCTGATGATCCCCTCGGGCGGCATCGGGACGCCGGCCAACTGGTCGGAGAACGCCAGCTCGACGCTCGCTTCGCTCAGGATCCGCCGGCCGTCGAGCTCGCCGCCCCGCAGCAGCGCACGGATCAGCCGCGCGTAGGCGGACGCGGTGCCGACGAGCCCGTGCCCACCGGCCCACCAGTCCGGCGTCGGCGGCAGGTCGATGTCGGTGACGGCCAGGCCACCGTCCGGGGTACGGGCGTGGATCGGCATCGTCCGGGCGCGCTGCTCGTCGGTCGGCCGGAAGGTCACGTCCTCGATCCCCAGCGGTCCGATGATGTGCTCGGCGAAGTAGGCGTCGAGCTTCTGGCCGCTGATCTGCTCGACGATGAGGCCGACCCAGTCGGTGCTCGTGCCGTAGTCCCAGACCGTTCCGGGATCGGCGGCGAGCGGAACGGCGGTGATGCTGTCCATCTCGCCGGTGAGGATGTGCGGGGTGCCGGTGAGCTCGTGGAACCGGGCGATCGTCGGGTTGAAGAAGAAGTAGGTCAGCCCCGAGCTGTGGGTGAGCAGCTCCCGCACCACCGGCGCCCGTGCCGGAGCCCGTAGGACCGGGGTATCGCCGTCGAAGTGGTCGAGCACCCGGAGCTCACCGAACGCCGGCAGGATCGACGTGACCTCGTCCTCCAGCCCCAGCCTTCCCTGCTCGACGAGCTGCAGCGCGGCGATGCTCGTGAATGCCTTCGTCGTGGAGGCGTAGCGGTACAGCGTGCGCGCGTCGACGGGTGCGCCGTCCTGTTGGAGCAGCCCGGCGGTGCCCTCGTACAGGACGCCGTCGCGGTCGGTGACGATGACCGAGGCTCCTGGCAGGTGGCCGGCCGTGACCGCGTCCTGCAGGATCGCGTCGAGACGGGTGGGATCGAACGACATCGGTGACTCCGTGGTCGGGGTGGGGGTGGGGGTGGGGGTCAGGCGGAGAGGGGGGCGGGGCTGCGCAGACCGAGCCGGTCGATCGACTGCTCACGCATGACGTTCTTGCGGACCTTGCCGGTCACCGTCAGCGGGAACTCGTCCACGACGACGACGTAACGGGGGATCTTGAAGTGGGCGAGCCGCCCGTCGCAGAAGGCCCGGATGGCGGCGGCGTCGAGCGCGTCGGCGCCGTCACGGAGCTGGATCCAGGCGCAGAGCTCCTCGCCGTAGCGCTCGTCGGGTACGCCGACGACCTGGGCGTCGGCGATGTCGGGATGGGTGTAGAGGAACTCCTCGACCTCGCGCGGATAGACGTTCTCGCCACCGCGGATGACCATGTCCTTCGACCGTCCGACGATGTTGAGGTAGCCCTCGTCGTCCATCGTCGCCAGATCACCGGTGTGCATCCATCCCGCCGGGTCGATCGCCTCAGCGGTGCGCTCCTCGTCGCCCCAGTAGCCGCGCATCACCGAGTACCCGCGGGTGCAGAACTCGCCGGCCTCGCCCCGCGGCACGGTGCGGCCGGTGGCTGGGTCGACGATCTTGACCTCGAGGTGCGGGCCGACGCGCCCGATCGAGCCGACGCGGCGGGCCAACGGGTCGTCGCGCCGGGTCTGGGTCGACACGGGGGAGGTCTCGGTCATCCCGTAGCAGATGGAGACCTCGCTCATGTGCATGTCGGACACGACGCGCTTCATCACCTCGCTCGGGCACGGCGATCCGGCCATGATCCCCGTCCGCAGCGACGTCAGGTCGTGCTCGCCGAAGGTCGGGTCGCCGAGCATCGCGATGAACATCGTCGGTACCCCGTACAGCGACGTGCAGCGCTCGGCGGCGACGGCGCGCAGCGTCGCGGTCGGGTCGAACCCGGCGGCGGGGATCACGATGCAGGCGCCGTGGCTGAGCGCGGCGAGGTTGCCCATCACCATGCCGAAGCAGTGGTAGAACGGCACCGGGACGCAGATGCGGTCCTGCTCGGTGTACGAGCAGAGCTCGCCGACGAAGAACCCGTTGTTCAGGATGTTGTGGTGACTGAGCGTGGCGCCCTTCGGGGCCCCGGTGGTGCCGCTGGTGTACTGGATGTTGATCGGGTCGTCGGGGTCCAGCGTCGCCTGCCGGGCGGCCAGGGCGTCGGCGTCGACCGCCGACGACGTCAGGGCCGACCACTCGACGTCGCCGAAGAAGATGGTCGCCTCCAGGGCGTCGGCGTCGTCCTGCACGTCGGCGACCATCGCCCGGTAGTCGCTGGTCTTGAACGCCGGGGCGCTGAAGAGCACCCTTAGCCCCGACTGCGCCAGCGCGTAGGACAGCTCGCTGGTCCGGTACGCCGGATTGACGTTGACGAGGATCGCCCCGATCTTCGCGGTCGCGTACTGGACGACCATCCACTCGACGCCGTTGGGCGCCCACACGCCGACGCGATCCCCGGCGGCGATCCCGCGGGCCAGCAGTCCGGCGGCGACCCGGTCGGTGACGGCGTCGAGCTCCGCGTAGGTCCAGCGGACGTCCTGCTCGCAGGACACGACGGCCTCGCGGTCGGGATGCTGCGTGGCGACGCGGGTCAGGCAGCCACCGATGGTGTCCCGCATCAGCGGCGTGGCGGATGCTCCGTGGGCGTACGACGGCTTCGACATGACGAGACGCTACGCCGTACGCCGCCGGAGGGGAACAGTCCCTTGGGATCGTTCTTGCGCAGAGGCGTCGTGCCGGGGTAGCGTCGGTCCCGTGAACCCGGACGCGCCAACCCGCACGAAGGCTCCCGTGGCGACGTCGCTTCCGGCGGCGCTGGCGCCGATCGCGTTGGCGTCCGACCCGGCCGGGGTCCTGGAGCGCGCCGTCGAGGCGGCCCGGCGGACGTGCGGGGCGGACGCGGCCTTCGCGGCGGTCCGCGACGAGGCGGGCCGGTACCCGGTGGACGTGCGCCTGGGGTTGAGGGACCCGGGCTGGTCCGGCGTCCGGATCCGGGCCCGGCGCGGCGTCGGTGGCCAGGTGATGACCGACCGGCGGCCGCGCACGAGCGAGAACTACCTGGAGGATCCGTCGATCACCGCCGACTACGTGCCGATCATGCGCCGCGAGAGCCTACGCGGCCTGGTCGTCGTCGCGGTCGAGGACCTCTCGGCACCGGACGCGCCACCGCACGCGCTGATGTACGTCTCGACGCAGGAGAGCGGCGCGCCGGGCGGCCGCACGGTGGGGGAGGTCCTGCGCGTGGCGGAGATGGCCGCCGTCGGCCTGGCCCACGTCGCCGACCGCACACCGCCCCCGGCGACCGTCGCCGCCGACGTGGGCCTGTCGGCCCGCGAGCTGGACGTCCTGCGCCTGCTGGACGGTGGCGCGTCCAACCACGAGATCACCGAGCGCCTGGTCATCGCGCTGCCCACCGTCAAGGGTCACGTGCGGTCGATCCTGCGCAAGCTCGACGCCCCGTCGCGTCTGGCCGCCGTCGCCGAGGGGCGACGGCTCGGGTTGCTCTGAGCGTCGCCGGCCCGGCCGGCCGACCGGTGCTCGTCGACACCCTCGAACCGCACCTCGTCCGGGGAGGTGG
Source organism: Solirubrobacteraceae bacterium (assembly GCA_050252545.1). Classification (GTDB taxonomy): domain Bacteria; phylum Actinomycetota; class Thermoleophilia; order Solirubrobacterales; family Solirubrobacteraceae; genus Patulibacter. Next base: position 7,812 of record JBFWKS010000073.1, on the reverse strand, counting down.
TGGTGCGCCTCGCCGAGACGGGATCCGGCCGCCGATGCGGACGACCGCACCGCGTAGGCTGGTGACCCCACCCGACGAACAGGAGGCCGAGGTGCCCCGGACGACGATGACGGCCCCGGCAACCGTGGCCGAGGTCATGGCCGAGCTCGCCGCGCTCGAGGAGCCGAAGATCCGCAAGATCAACGAGCGGCACGGCGACGATCACGGCGTGAACCTCACCAAGCTGCGCGCGGTCGCCAAGCGGCTCAAGACCCAGCACGAGCTGGCGCGTGAGCTCTGGAGGACCGGCGACGGCGCGGCGCGTCTCGTGGCGATCCTGATCTGTCGTCCGAAGGCGTTCGAACGGGACGAGCTCGACGTCATGCTCCGCCGGGCGGGCACGCCGAAGGTGCACGACTGGCTCGTCAACTACGTGGTCAGGAAGAACCCACACGCCGAGGCGCTGCGGCTGGCGTGGTTCGCCGATCCCGATCCGGCCGTCGCCGGCGCCGGCTGGGCACTGACCGCCCACCGCGTGGCCAAGGACCCCGACGGTCTCGACCTCGACGCACTGCTCGACACCATCGAGGCCGAAATGCGGGAGGCCCCTGATCGCCTACAGTGGGCGATGAACACGTGCCTGGCGCAGATCGGCATCGAGCATGCCGAGCACCGTGATCGCGCCGTCGACATCGGCGAGCGCCTGGAGGTGCTCGAGGACTACCCGACGCCACCGAACTGCACCTCGCCGTTCGCGCCGATCTGGATCCGCGAGATCGTGCGGCGGCGGGACCAGGCGTAGGGGTCCACCGCCGCCGATCGAGTCGTGTCGACGTCGGCGGGCCCACCCCCTGAAGAGCGTGGTCTCACGGGCGCCGCCGATGAATCCCGGTCCCCGTCCGGGTCCCTGCTCACGACGCGGCCGAGACCATCCGCGGCGGCTCACCGGTCGAGCCGCGCCTTCCACCACCACGAACTCAGGAACCCACCGTGCGCCAGCTGATCACCACCGCCTTCATGTCCCTCGACGGCGTCGTCGAGGCGCCGGGCGGCGAGCCCGGACACCGCAGCAGCGGCTGGACCTTCCAGGACATCGAGTTCCTGCCGGAGGCCTACGAGCTCAAGGCCCGCGAGCAGGACGCGTCCGACGCGATGATGCTCGGCCGGGTCAGCTACGAGGCGTTCTCGAAGGTCTGGCCGTCGATGACCGACGAGTTCCCGCGGTACAACGCGATCCCGAAGTACGTCGTCTCCACCACCCTCGCCGACGCCGATCTCGTCGACGACTGGGGTGACATCAAGATCCTGCGATCGCTCGACGACGTCGCCGCACTCAAGCAGACCGACGGCGGCGCGATCACGATCCACGGCAGCGCCACGCTCAACCGCAACCTCGCCGACGCCGGCCTCGTCGACCGGTACCACCTGCTGGTGTTCCCGACGGTGCTCGGCGCGGGAAAGCGCCTGTTCAGCACCACCGACAAGGACAAGCAGATGCTGCGCCTCGTCGAGAGCGAGGCCTACGGCAACGGCATCCAGAAGCTCGTCTACGACGTCGTGCGGTAGGCGCCGCCCGCACGCCACACCGTCGCCGCGATCGGGCCGACGTCGCACGGACCGATCGCCGACCGACCGGCCAGGACGTCGTGATCGGCCCGCTCGATGCGGTCGAGCACCCGCCCGTAGACCGCACGCGCCAGCCGCATGCCCGGTCGGATCGACCGGGGAACGTGGTCCTCGACCTCGACGGTGTCGGCGAACAGGCCGCGTGCCCGGTCGACCTGCGTGGCAACGCGCTCCCGCAGGGCGGGGGAGGCGACGCCGCGTCGAAGGTCGTCCTCGTCGAGCCCGGGCAGGTAGATGCGGCCCATCGCCCAGTCCTCGCGGACGTCGCGGACGAAGTTCGTCAGCTGGAACGCCACGCCGACGCGGGCCAACGGCTCGGCGCCGTCGTCGCCGGCGTCCAGGATCGGCGCCATCATCCGGCCGACGGTGGCGGCGCTGCCGTCCATGTAGCGGTCCAGCGTCTCGGTGTCCGGCAGGCGGACGTGGTCGTCGCAATCCACCCGCATCGACCGCATGTAGGCGTCGAGGCGCTCCAGTGGCAGGTCGTGGCGGACGGCGGCGTCGGCGAGGGCGGTCAGGACCGGGTGGCCGACCCGTCGCCCCTGCACGACCTCGTCCAGCGCGGCCTGCCAGGCATCCAGTGCGGCCCGGCGCGTCGCGGGGTCCGACGCCCGATGGCGTCCGTCCACGATCTCGTCCGCGCCACGCAGGAACCCGTAGAGCGCGTGCACCGCCGGTCGGACGTGTCGCGGCAGCCGCGCGGTGGCGACGAAGAACGTCGGATCGTGTCGCAGCTGCATGCGGCGGCACCGCGCATAGGCGGCCGCGACGGCATCCGGCGGTGAGGAGTGGGTACGCACGACCGTGCAGGACTACCAGCGGGGGGCGACTGCCGCAACCAGCCGGGGTGGCCGTCGACCGGCGATGCCGCCACCGGTGGTCGGCGTGATGATGACGGGCACCCCGCGAGTTATACTGCGGGTATGACCGTCCGCGTCGGGCCGAAGGGGCAGGTGGTGGTGCCCAAGGCGATCCGGGATCGGGTCGGGATCGCGCCCGGCGACGACGTCGTCGTCCACGAGATCGACGGCGAGGTCCGGATCCGGCGTCCGCGGACCGCCGACCAGCTGCTCGGTCTGCTGGGTCCGGCGGTGGGGATGGCGGACCGGGACGAGGAGCGCCGGCGCGAGCGCGAGCACGAAGATCTCGGGTGACGATCGCCCTCGACAGCTGGGCGGTGCTGGCCATCCTGCGCGGCGAGCCCTCGGGGGCGTATGTCCGAGACCGGCTGGCCGCGGAGCGCTCCGTCGTGTCGTGGATCAACCTCGGCGAGGTCCTCTACCTGGAGACGCGCCGCGTCGGAGCCGCGCGGGCAGACGACGCCGTCGCCGCCGTGACCGACGTCGTCGACGCCGAGGTGCCCGACGTGACGCTCATCCGCGCCGCCGCGGCCCGCAAGGCGGAGGGCGGCCTGGAGTACGCCGACGCGTTCGCCGTGGCCACCGCTCAGCGGCACGAGGCCGAGCTCCTGACCGGAGACCCCGAGATCGCCGCGCTGGCTGGCCCATCGCTGCAGGTCGTCGACCTGCGCGAGCGCTGAGCGATTCGAAGCGTTCGCGCCGGGCCCCGGTCGTCGGGTGCGCTGTAGCGGACTGCTACAGTCGAGGCATGGCGACGATGCCGACGCGAATCGACGGCGACCTGTTCGAGGCCGCCAAGGCGGCCGGGCGGGTCCACAGCCGCAGCGCGGCGCAGCAGCTGGACCATTGGGCGCGCATCGGCCGTGAGTTGGAGGCGTCGCCGGCGGTGACGCACGACGCGATCGAGCGGGTGCTCACCGGTCGGGCGGCGTACGACGAGGTCAACGATCAGGCCCAGGCCGTGGTGCGCGCCACCTGGGACGAGCAGATCACGGCGCGCATCGCCGGGCTCGACTTCACGGAGCGCTTGGAGGCGTCGGGCCTGCCGTGGGCCGAGGGTGACGAGGACGGCGACGTCATCGTCCGCGGACCCGGCGCACCGTCGGCGTGACGACGCCGGTCCTGCACGTCCTCGCAGGACCCAACGGCGCGGGCAAGTCGACGTTCGTGCACGAGGTGCTGCAGCCGGCGACCCGGCTGCCGTTCGTCAACGCGGACGAGATCGCCAAGCGGCAATGGCCCGGGCACGAGGTTGAGCAGGCGTACGAGGCCTCGGCGGCAGCCGCGACCGAGCGCGCCGAGCTGCTGCAGCAGCGGCGCTCGTTCATCACCGAGACGGTCTTCAGCCACCCGAGCAAGGTCGACCTGATCCGCCGGGGCGTCGCGGCCGGATTCCTCGTGACGCTCCACGTGGTGCTGATCCCGGTCGAGGTGACCGTGCTGCGCGTCGACCACCGCGTGGCCCAGGGCGGCCACACGGTGCCGCCGGCGAAGATCCGCGACCGGTACGACCGGCTCTGGCCCCTCGTGTCGGATGCGCGCGCGGTCGCGGACCGCACGACCTTCTACGACAACAGCCGGGCCGATGCGCCGTTCAGGCCGGTGGCCGTCTTCGAGCGCGGGCGGCTCATCGGTGAGGCGACGTGGCCACGATGGACGCCGACGGCGCTGCTGATCGAGAGCAGGAGATCGGCGTAGCGCATCGCCCCGGACGTCCCTTTCCGGACGACGTCCGCGGGTCGATCGGCAACGAGTTGCCATCACGCCCGCTGGCTCGAGCACGCACGCGAGCGTCGGGGGCCGCCATGCCTGCCACTACCGTCCCGCGTCGTGGGCCCGGGCGAGCGGCGACTGGTAGATCGATCGGACGACCTCGCCGTCCAGCCACGACGTCAGCCGCTCGGCCTCGTCGGCGAGCGGCGCGCGGGCGGCGCGGGGGAGTGGGGCGGCTGCCGGTACGACGACCACGGTGCCGTCGTCCTCCTGGGTCCAGCCGCCGACGATGCGCCCGTCCCACCATGCGGTCGGGCCGGCGTTCCCGTTGCGGTCGAACAGCTGCGGAGCGAGCTCGCCGAGGTAGAACCCGCGGCCCTTCCAGCCCATCGTCGTGGGGTCGAGGGCGGGGAGGAGCATCGCCCACGGCTCCGGGGCGGCGACCTCGGCGGTGTCGTCGGCGTGTACCCAGGCCGGGGTGCCGTCGGCGAGCCGGGCCTCGACGGCGCCGACGTCGGCGAGCGCGTGGCGGACCGCGCCCTTCGTCGCGCCGAGCCACCACACGATGTCCGCCTCGGTTCCCGGCCCGAAGCTCCACAGCCATCGTCGGACGAGCTCCGCGTACCCCTCGCGCGGCTCCCGGCGGCCGGGGTCGGTGCCGAGCCAGTCCTCGACCGTCGTCCAGAACGGCCGCGAGACCTTCCATCCTGCGGCGGGCCGTCCGCGCACGACGCTGCCGTCGGCGGCCAGCACCCCGAGGAGACGTGGGGCGACGGGGAACTCACCGCCGTACGTCTTGCCGGCCGCTACGTGGATCCGTCGGGCCAGCTCGGGGAGCGCCTCGCGGAGCTGCTGCGTCGTCGCGGGCGCCGCGCGGAGTCGCTCCTGGACCGCTGCACACGTGCTCGTGACCCAGGCTGCACCGTCGTCCGCGATGCCGTTGGCCTCGACCTCCTTCGCCAGCCGCGCCGACAGCTGCGCGGCCACGCGCGCGGAGGCACTGCCGCGCACCGCGGGGAGGGCGTCGCGGGGGAACGCGAAGACGGTCCGTCGCATCGCGAGCTGCAGGACGACCGACCGATCCTCGTGGAGCGCGCGCAACACGTCCGCCCGTGTCGCCCCGCTCCGCGCCTGCGCCGAGAGGTGGACGCTCGCCGGCTCGGTCGCGTGCAGGCAGGTCATCGCTGCGACGGCCGCCTCCACGGAGTCGGCGCGGTGCCCGGGCGCGAGCGCGTGCCGGACGGCCAGCCGCGCCCGGCGCTCGTCGTCGGAGATCGTGCGCAGCGACCTGTCCGTCGGGGGCATCCGGTGGATCGTCGCACCAGACCCGCGGCTCGCGACCACACCCCATGGCGCGGTGCCCCGTGCGCGTCGAGACGACCACCGGCGCGCGGTCCGCGGCCGCACGGCGTCGGGCTTCGAGGCCGTGCGCATGGATCTGGGACCGTCCTGTCCCGGCAGACGACGGCGACCGGCCATTCCAGCACCGACACACGAGGATCCGGGCGTCTGTGCATCATTCCCGCATGATCGGGAGATGCCCACCGCGGCCCGTCGCCGCGCCCAGCCGGCCGTCACGCGTCGAGGCGGACCGATGAGCGCCGGGCTCGCGGCGCTGCTGGACGACGTGGCCGTCCTGGCGCGCGCCGCCGCCGCGTCGATCGACGACGTCGCGGCCGGGGCCGGCCGCGCGAGCGTGAAGGCCGTCGGCGTGATCGTCGACGACACCGCCGTGACGCCGCGCTACGTGCAGGGCATCCGGGCCGAGCGCGAGCTGCCGATGATCCGCCGGATCGCCGTTGGATCGCTCCGCAACAAGCTCCTGTTCATCCTGCCGGTGATCCTGGTGCTCAGCCAGTTCGTCGACTGGCTGTTGACGCCGATCCTGATGGTCGGTGGCGCGTACCTCTGCTTCGAGGGCGCGGAAAAGCTGTGGGAGGCCGTGCGACCACACCCGCACGTCACCGCGGACGCACCGGAGGCCGCCGACGAGGAGACGCTCGTCGGCGGGGCGATCCGCACGGACTTCATCCTGTCGGCCGAGATCATGGTGATCTCGCTCAACGAGGTCACCGACGAGCCGTTCCTGGCCCGGGCCGCGATCCTCGTCGTGGTCGCGTTCCTCATCACGCTGATCGTCTACGGCACCGTCGCACTGATCGTGAAGATGGACGAGGTCGGCCTACGCTTGGCACGGACCCGCGACGGCGCGGTCGCGACGCTCGGCCGTGGGCTCGTCCGGGGGATGCCGGTCGTGCTGTCGGTCCTGTCGACGGTGGGCATCGCCGCGATGCTGTGGGTCGGCGGGCACATCCTCCTCGTCGGCCTGGACGATCTGGGCGCGCACTGGCCGTACGACCAGGTCCACCACCTGGAGCAGGACGTGCGCGAGGTCCTCGGCGCGCTCGGTGCCTGGCTGACGAACACCGCGGCGTCCGCCGTTCTGGGGGTCATCGTCGGGGCGATCGTGGTGGCGGTCGTCCTCCGGGTCGGCCACCACGGCCGGCATGGTGACCGGCACCACGGCGGGACCGGGGGAGAGGCCGGGGTCGTGACGTCCACCGACGCCGCTCCGGTCACGAGCGACGCGCCGTGACGGGGCCGGGGCCACGCCGAGCACCAGAAGAAGGATCGTCGATGAGTTCCCGCCGGTCGAGGAGTCTCTTGACGCGATGACGCAGACCACCTGTCACATGTCCGTCTCGCTGGACGGCTTCGCCGCCGGGCCCGACCAGTCCCGCGAGCACCCGCTCGGCGTCGGCGGCCAGGACGTCCACCGATGGCATCTCGGCGAGATCACCGACGCCGCGGACCTCACGGCGCGCGACTGGCTGCTGCGCCCGCGCGGCGCGTACGTCATGGGCCGCAACATGTTCGGTCCGATCCGCGGCGACTGGGACGAGGACTGGCGCGGCTGGTGGGGAGACGAGCCTCCGTACCACGCGCCGGTCTTCGTCCTGACCCACCACGCCCACGAGCCGATCGAGATGGCGGGCGGCACGACCTTCCACTTCGTCACCGACGGGTTCGACGCCGCCTTCGCGCAGGCCACCGCCGCCGCCGAGGGTCGCGGCGTCGACATCGCCGGTGGCGCCTCGACGGTGCGCCAGGCGCTGTCGGCGGGCGTCGTCGACGAGCTCGTCCTCGATATCGCCCCGGTGCTGCTCGGTGCGGGCGAGCGCCTGTTCGACGACGTCGACGATCTGCGCCTGCAACCCGTCGAGGTCCTGCACTCGCCGTTCGCGACGCACATCCGGTACCGCGTCGAGCGCTGACGCCCGATCGCGCCGGGCAGGACGGTCCCCCGGCGTGATCGATGGTCGGGGGGCCGTCGGCCGAGGGTGTCAGCGGCCCTCTTCGAGGAACTCGCGGAGCACGGCCGTCTCGGCAAGCCCGTAGACGATGCGGCCGTCCCGTCGGATGAGTTGCGGCACCCCGGGGAGCCCGGTGTCCTGCCACGCGGACTGCCAGCCGGCCGCGGTCCGCTCCGCGTCCTCGCCGACGTCGAGCTCGGGAAGACCCGCGGCGTCGGCGACCGACGTGAGCGTCCGGGGTTCGGAGAGATCGGCGCTCCGGGTCCAGAGCGCGCGGTACAGCTCGAGGACGAACACGGAGCCGGCGACCGGGTCGGCAT
>JBFWKS010000072.1:0-15300 GCA_050252545.1 Solirubrobacteraceae bacterium | reverse complement strand
TGATCGGCCAGTACCTGGCCGCCTCGCGCGCCCGGCGCGAGGGCCGAGCGACGTTCTCGCGACGGGAGCGGGCGTTGATCGAGTTCGGGCGATACCGGTGCTTCCTGCTCGGGCTGCCCGAGGAGCTGCTGCCGACCGAGCCCGGGCCGATCGTCCGGGTGATGCACGCGCGCGCGGCGATGCTGCGTGACGGATTCGACGACGAGACCTGTGGTGCGCTGGTGCGGGCGACGATGGAGGCGCACCTGCGGCCGGGCCGCACCCCGGTCGACCGGGTCGCGGAGCTCGTGGAGCGGAGCTTCGGCAAGGCGTTCTTCGTCCGGGCGTTCGCGGGAGGCGACCGCGACGCGGCACGGCGGATGGGGGTCCCGTCCCACCCGTTCGAGCGCGCCGTGTTCGCCGTGACCGCCCCGCTCGTGTTCGGCAGCGTGGCCGCGTTCACCGCCGCGGACCGCATCCCCCTCGTCCGCGACATCGCCGACGCGTCCCTCGTGCACCTGCTCGAGCGGCAGCTGGCGAGCTACGGTCACCCCGAGTTCGTCACCGACCACGCGACCTACACGCCGACCTCCAGCGGGCGCCCGGCGACCGCCTGAGGACGGACCGCGTGGTCCGGCTCCGACTTGCGACCGGGTGGTCCGGCTTCCGCTTGCCGGCCGCTGCCCGCCGCTCCGACCGTGGTCAGGCGACCGACGCCCGCGCCGGCCGCGCGGACGGGTCCTCCGCCCGCGCCGGCGCCTCGAACCGGTAGTCCTCCAACGGGAACGTCCGGGCCGCCCGCTTGGCCTGCTCCGACGACGTCGGGCGCAGGAACGGCGTGTCGCCGTGATGGTCGCGGTAGTAGCTGTTGGACGTGGCGCAGGTGCCCTCGTTCCACAGCGACCGGCCCAGGCGGTCGACCGCGAAGGCCGTCCAGCGGTCGGCGGCCTCCTCGCGGACCTCGACCGCGGTCGCGCCCCGCCGCCGCGCCTCGCCGATCACCCGCAGGATGTGCGCGGACGCCGTCTCCACCAGGACGTGCCAGGTGCCGCCCGTCCACCCGTACGGGCCGAAGACCATGAAGTGGTTGGGCAGACCGGGCAGGCTCACGCTCTCGTAGGAGCGGGCGCGGTGACCGGCGTAGAACTCGGCCAGGTCGAAGCCGTCGCGGCCACGGACCGGACGTGCTCGGTAGTTCTCCGGGTCGGTGGCCAGGCGGAACCCGGTGGCGAGGATCAACACGTCGACCGGACGCTCGACGCCGTCGACCGTCCGCACGCCGTCCGGCGTGATCCGCTCGATCCCGTCGGTCACGAGCTCGACGTTGCGGCGGTTGAACGTCCTCAGGTACCGGTTGGAGACCGCCGGGCGCTTGCAGCCGATGTCGTAGTCCGGCGTCAGGCGACGGCGCACGTCCGCGTCGCGGACCTGACTGCGGTACCAGACGTTGCGATTGAGCCAGCCCGCCGCACGGGTGACCGGTGCGGTGCGCCGGTGCTCGACGACGAGGTTCACCAGGAGCGCCTCGGTGGCCCGGGTCGACACGGCGCGCACCACCTGCTGCACGGGCGGGACCCGGCGGAAGAACCCCCGCACCACCGGTGGCATCCTCGGGTCGGGTTTCGGGGCGACCCAGATCGGGGTGCGCTGGTAGACGTCGAGGTGGGCGACCTTCGACGCGATCTCGGGAATGATCTGCACGGCGCTGGCGCCGGTGCCGACGATCGCCACGCGCTTGTCGGTCAGGTCGACGTCGTGGTCCCACGAGGCCGACCGCAGGATCGGCCCGGTGAAGCCGTCGACGCCCTCGATCGTCGTCGGCTTGGGCTCCACGAACGCGCCGATCGCGCTGACGACGTAACGGGCGGTCAGCTCGGCGTTGCCGTTGATCGTCAGGCGCCAGACGTGGTGCTCGTCGTCCCAGGAGCGCTCCGTCACGTCGTGCCCCAGCCGCACGAGGCGCCGCACGTCGTGGTGGTCGGCGACCTGGTCGATGTACGCCTTGACCTCGTCGCCCTTGGCGAAGACCCGCGACCAGTCGGGCTTGAGCTCGTAGGAGAACTGGTAGGCCTGGGCCGGCACGTCGACGCCGATGCCGGGATACGTGTTGTCGCGCCAGGTCCCGCCGATGTCGGCGGCGCGCTCCAGCAGGACGACGTCATCGATCCCGGCTCGCCGCAGCGCCACCGCGACCCCGATCCCGCCGATCCCGGCTCCGATGATCGCGACCTCGTGGTCGGGGACGATCTGGGCTTCCATGAGCCACAGCCTACGGTACCGTAGGTTCGGTGTCCACGGATGCGGCGATCCGGCGGGGGACGACGCGGCCGGCAGGGCTCGGCCGCCGTGAATCCCGGTTCACCGCCGTCCAGCGACGGTGAACCGGGGTTCACGCCGAGCGGCCACGCGACCGGGTGGCCGCCGGACCCCGGCCGGGCCCGCGGCCGCCGAGCCGTGCGCGGGCGACCCCCGGCCACCACCCGGGCGTGGCGGTCAGGCGCCGACCTCCGCCACGTCCTGCTCGGCGAGGCGGTTCCACTCGGCCTTCTCGGCGCGCCAGTCCTCGTCGGTGCGGGTCCACTTCCAGTAGCCCGACGCCGACAGCGGATCCTTCGGCACGCCGCGCTCCACGATCAGGTGGCGGCGCACCGCGCGGACGCTGCTCGCCTCGCCGTGGACGAACGCGTGGACCGGGCCGGCCGGGAACTCCAACGCCCGGACCGCGTCGACCAGCAGGTCGTCGACCGGACGCTCCCCCCGGTGCAGCCAGCTGACATGGACGTCGGCGGCGCTGGGCAGCGGAACCTCGTCGTCGGCGTCCTCGACCTCGACGAACACGTGCGCCACCGCTCCGGCCGGCAGGCGCTCCAGCGACGCCGCGATCGCCGGGACGACGCACGGATCCCCGACGAGCAGGTGCCAGTCCGCGGCAGGGTCCGGGGCGTAGCCCCCGCCGGGACCGAGGATCTGCAGCTCGTCGCCGGGTCGGGCCGCCTGGGCCCACGGCCCGGCGACGCCCCGGTCGCCGTGCACGACGACGTCGAAGGTCAGCCGGCGGGCCTCCGGGTCGAACGCGCGCACGGTGTAGCTGCGGGTCCGCGGCCACTGCTCACGGGGGTGGGCGGCCCGGATCTCCTCGGGGTCGAAGATCGGCCCGTAGCCCGCCCCGGGTGCGGGGAGCAGGAACTTGACGTAGTGGTCGGTGTGCTCCCCGACGGGAAAGCCGTCCAGAGACTCGCCCTCGACCACGAGCCGGAGCATCCGCGGGGTGAGCCGCTCGGTCGAGACGACGCGGACCGGGAGCGGACGACGGACGGGACGGACGGGCGGCGTCGGATCGGGCATGCAGTCCAGGGTAGGGCACCCGAAGCCCGGGGCCGTCCCCACGGGCCCTCGCGGTCCGCGGACGGTGGGGCCCCGCCGTGCTCTGCCCGAGTCGGGCGCGGGCGGCGGGCGGAGCCCCGACGGTCGTCGCCGGGCCGAAGCCCGGCGACGACTGACGTCAGACCTCGGTGGTCTGCGGCGCGGTGGCCTTGGCGGCCTCCGCGGCGTCGAACTCCGGCTGGCGGTACTTCGCCGGATCGCCGAACAGCGGCACGTCCTCGAACCCGTGCGGGACGTCCTCCTCGATGAACCCGTAGCGACCCTCCAGGACGCCCAGGGCGACCTTGTAGGACGCGTCGTCGTCGTTGTCGCTGAGCTCCTCGAAGAGCAGCTTGGCGCGGCGACGGGCCTGCTTGCAGAACAGGTCGGCCAGCTCGCGGATCTCGGCGGCGCGCGACGGGTCCGCCTTGATCTGCGTGTCGGCGTAGACGACGGTGGCCGAGATCGCGAACAGCTCGGCGCCGATGTCGACGATCCGGCCGAGGACCTTGGCCTTCTGCTCGAGCTTGGCGCCGTGCTTGCCCATCGCGTAGAAGGTGACGCGGGCGAGCTTGCGGGCGTTGCGCTCGACGAACCGCAGGTGCTTGGCCAGGTCGCCGAACTCGTCGTAGGAGCGCGGGTTCTGACCCTTGCCGACGGTCAGCTGCGGGAACCAGCCCGCGTAGTGCTTGCCGGCCTTGGCGGCGAGCTTCGCCTTCGTGGCCGGGCCGCCGTCGCCTTCGATGAGCTCGCCGGCGATCTCGAGGTGCTGGTCGATCGCCTCACGGGCGATCTGCAGGTGCATGATCTCCGTGGAGCCCTCGAAGATCCGGTTGATCCGCTGGTCGCGCAGGGCGCGCTCCACCGGCACCGGGCGCTCGCCGCGGGCCTGCAGCGACTCGGCGGTCTCATAGCCACGGCCGCCGCGGATCTGGACGAGCTCGTCCATGACCTTCCAGGCCAGCTCGGACGAGTAGAGCTTGGAGATCGCCGCCTCGATGCGGATGTCGCTGCGGCCGGCATCCGACAGACGGCTGCAGACGTCGCTCAGCGCCTCCAGGCCGAACGACGTCGCGGCGATGAACGCGATCTTCTGGGCGACCTCGTCGTGCTTGCCGACGGGCTTGCCCCACTGCACGCGCTCGGCCGCGAACTCGCGGGCGACCTTCGTCGCCCACTTGGCGGAGCCGACGCACGTGGCGGGCAGCGCGAGGCGGCCGACGTTGAGCGTCTGGAAGGCGATCTTCAGGCCCTGGCCCTCGCCCCCCAGGAGGTTCTCCTTCGGCACGAAGACGTTCTCGAACCGCGTGGCCGAGTTCTCGATGCCCTTCAGGCCCATGAACTGGTTGCGGTGCTCGACGGTGATGCCGGGCGAGTCGTACTCGAGGATGAACGCCGAGACGCCGCCCTTGTGGCCCTCACGCTTGGGGATGCGGGCCATGATCACGACGAGGTCGGCGATCACGCCGTTGGTCGCCCACAGCTTGCGGCCGTTGATGACGTAGCCGGAGCCGTCCTCGGTCGGCGTCGCCGAGCACTGCAGGCGGGCCGGATCGGAGCCGACGTCCGGCTCGGTCAGGAGGAACGCCGAGATGTGGTCCTTGGCGACCTTCGGCAGCCACTTGCGCTTCTGCTCCTCGGTGCCGGCGATCATGAGCGGCTGGCCGAGGCCGATCGACTGATGGGCGGAGAGGAGCGCGCCGAGCGATCCGTGGACGACGGCCGCCTTGGCGAGCGCTCGGTTGTAGTCGATCTGCGAGAGACCGAGGCCGCCGTACTCCTGCGGGACCTTCATCCCCAGGGCGCCGATCTCCTTGAGCTGATCGACGAGCGACTCCGGGATCTTGGCGTCGCGCTCGATCTGCAGGTGGTCGACGTCGGCGAGGATCGCGTCGAGCTTGGCGAGGAACGCCTCGCCGCGGGCGGCCTTGTCGGCGTCGATCCCCGGCTGCGGGTGGATCAGGTCGAGGCGGAAGTCGCCGAGGTAGAGCTCCTTGCCGAAGCTCGGCAGGTTCCACTTCTCGCGTGCGTCCTCCGCGAACTTGCGGGACTCGGCGCTGGTCGGTTCGGTGCTCGTCATCGCGGCGCTCCAGATGGATTGACTGGTCAGTCAACGCATACGGTAGCGCGTTTCCGCGCGGATCTCGACCCGGTCCGACCCTCGGTAGGAACCAGCCCGTCCCCGGACGACGACGGGCCGCCCGAAGGCGGCCCGTCGTGGGTTCCTGCATCGTCGCCCGGGTTCGGCCCCGGGCGGATCGCGGCGTCCCTCAGGACAGCCGGCGGGCCCCGACGTAGTGCGATCCCCAGTAGGAGTCGTCGATCCGGTGCTCCTTGACGCCCGAGGTCGTCGCCGAGATGACCTTCGTCGCGCTCGTCGCGATCCCGACGTGCGACGCGCCCGATCCGGCGGTGTTGAAGAACACCAGGTCGCCCGGCTGGATGTCCGCCTTGGCGACGCTGGTGCCCTCCCGGTACTGCTCGAAGCTCGTTCGCGGCAGGTCGACGCCGATCTGCTTGAACGCCCACACGGTGAGCCCCGAGCAGTCGAAGCTCGAGGGGCCGTTGCCACCCGACGCGTACGGGGTTCCGATCTTGGAGCGCGCGGCGTCGATGGCGCCCGCGACGTCACCGGAGGCCGCCGTGGTCGTGCCGGCGTCGGAGTCCTCGGTGGAGGTGGTGCCGGCGAGCTTGCGTTCGATCGTGTCGGCGAAGCTCAGGCGCATCTTGCGCAGCGTCTCGAGGTTGGGCCGCCCGGTCCGCTTGAGGTCGCGCCGCTGCTGGTAGCGACGGATCGCCTTGCGGGTGCCCGCCCCGATCTTGCCGTCGGCGCGCACGCGCACCTTGCGCTGCACCCGCTTGGACTGGGAGCGGGTGAGCTTGACGGTCTTCGTCTGCGAGACGCGGGGCTCCGTGCCGGTGGGGCGCTCCTCGTCGGACGACGTCTCGTCATCGACCGCGTCGTCGGGGCGCGACGTCGTCGCGTCGTCGGACGGCTCCGTCGTGGTCGTGGCGCCGGAGACGCCACCGGACCCGGCGGTCTGCGCCGACGCGGTCGGGACCGCCAGAAGGGTGAGGGCGAGGCCGAGGAGGACCCCGCGCACGGTACGTGTCACGGAAACTGCTCTCTTTCGTCGGCCTACGGGGTTAGCTGACGGGCTGGCGCAGAAAGAGCAGCGCCCCCGCCGCGAACGCGACGGATTAGCCCCAAGGAACGTGGTTCCCCCGCTCACCGGGGACCTCCCCGGCGACTCGGCTCGGGGCACCGTAGCAGGCCGTCGACGCGGATCGCCGCAGTCCTTCCCGGTGATCGGGATCGGCCGGACGAGCGTGCGACCCACGCCCCGCGATCCCGGTCCGCGGGCTCGTCAGCACGGTGCCACCGGTGCGCCCTGTCGGCGGCGGTCGACGCCCCCCGGCGCGGTCACAGGTCGTAGATTCCCGGGTCGTCGTGCCCGCGGGCGCGACCGGAGCGGCCGTCGGTCGTCGACGCCCGCCTCCGTGACCGGCACCGCAACCGAGGACTCCGCACGCCCCATGAGTGACCCCGACGGCCAGTGGATCTGCGAGCCCTGTGGCTACGTCTACGACCCCGCCGATGGCGATCCCGACGGCGGCATCCCCCCGGGAACGCCGTTCGCCGACATCCCCGCCACCTGGATCTGTCCGGTGTGCGGCGCGAACAAGCGCGACTTCGTCCCGCTGGACTGATACGGCGGCGTTCGTCGGGCGGGCGTCGCCGGGCGCGTCCGACACCGGCCGCGCCGGTCCGCGCCAAGGCGTCGTGTCAGCGGTCGTCCGCGCCCACCGCGGGATCGCCGTCGGTCGTGCCGTCGGCGACGTCCTCCCCCGTGGCCTCGTCGTCGGTGTCGTGCACGACGTCGCGGATCAGCAGCCACGTGAGCCACAGGCCGAGGACGAAGAGCGGGATGCCCATCGCCACGCGCGCGGCGCCCAGCGCGACCAGGGCACCGGCGAGGTAGAGCGGCAACTGCACCGCCAGGCGGAAGAGGAACAGGCCGACCCACAACCACGACGCCCGCGTATGGGCGCGCAGGGCGACGGGATCGCGGCGCCACGACGAGTCCTGCTGGGTCATGAGCGCCACGAGCACCCCGACCAGCGGCCAGCGGACCACGATCGACACGAGGTACGCCGAGGCGTAGGCGACGTTGAAGAGCAGCCCCGGGAGGAAGAAGTCCTCCGCCTTCCCCGTGCGCGACACGATGAACCCGGCGAGCGCGATCCCGACGAGGCCCGAGAGCGCGAACTGCACGGTCTGCCCGCGCACCACCCGCGCCGCGGCCAGCACCGCCGCCACGGCCACCGCCACGATCGCGGAGACCGTCGTGTCGTTGCCGCCGACCGTGTAGACGCCGACGAACAGCGCCGCCGGCAGCGCCGACTCGGCGATGCCGAGCGGACCGCCGACCGCATCCTGCAGCGACGACGGCGGACGCCGCACCGTCCGGGCCGGCCCGGACGGTGCAGGAGCGGCCCCACCGGGACCGGTGCCGGTTCCGGGGCTCGCGGGCGCGGACGGATCCGCGGAGGGCTCGGGGTCGGGCACGGCGCAGGAGGCTACCGGCGCGGGCACGGCATCACCGCGGCGGCGCCGATCGGCGATCGGGCCCGCGACCGCCGGGGACGTCCCGGAGGGGCCAGGGCGCACCCGGCGCCGGGTGCGCCGCTAGCGTGCGCGACGTGAAGGAACGGTGCTACGTCGCCAGCCCGGCCGGGTTCTCGGAGGCCACCCGCGGGTGGTACCGCGACGTGCTCCTGCCGATCCTGTCGACGGTCGTCGACCCGGTGGACCCGAGGTCGCTGACCGACACGGACGAGATCGAGGAGGCCCATGCGGCCGGTCGTCACCGCGAGATCGCGCTGGAGATCGGGCGGCGCAACGCCGAGGCGATCCGTTCCTGCTCGCTCCTCGTCGCGCACCTGGACGGACAGGAGGCCGACAGCGGCACCGTCGTCGAGCTCGGATACGCCGCCGGTCGGGGCCTGCGCTGCCACGGGATCCGCAGCGACCTGCGCCAGGCCGGTGAGCCGGGCGTCGAGCTCAATCTCCAGGTGGTGTCGCTGATCGTCCTGTCGGGCGGGACGATCGAGCCGTCGGCCGATGCGCTGGTGCGTCGGCTGCGTGCCGACGCCGGGCGCTGATGGGTCACCCGGCCGCGTCGCGGCCCGGTGCCTAGATGCCGGTGAGGCCGACGTTGATGCCCCAGGCGATGGCGACGACGCCGATGAGGAGCGTGGTGAAGAAGGCCCAATCGTCCATGTCGGAGCCGATCATTCCAGATTCGCGCCGAGGCGAACGTGCCGCTCGACCGCCCGTGCCGTCGCCGACGCCAGATCGCCGAACCCCACCCGTCGGCCGCGCCGGTCGACGCACGCGAGCACGGCACGGCGTCGCCATCGGCGGGGCTCCCGAACCCGCACGCGCCGGACGTCGGCGAACGGCAGGTCGCGGACCCGATGGACCGGCGCGTCGTCCAGCAGCCACAGCAACCGCCGGTCGGTGACCGCGAGCGTCGCCTGCGGGCTGGCCCAGGTCGCCGCGGGCACGACGATCGTCACCACCTCGCCCGGCTCGAGGGCCGACCGCAGCTCCGCCCCCATCGCCCGGGCGACTGCCGGGGCCAGGTCCGCGTGGGCCCCGGCCCGGCCGGTGGCGCGTCGCCCGTCCGTCCCGATCCCCGATTCCGCATCCCCGGCCGGTCCGTCGGCGACGCCGGCAGCCGGCGCCCGGCCGGAGATGCGTGCCTCGGCGTCGGCGCGGAGCGCCGCGTAGGCGGCATTGACCAGGGCCATCCGGTCCGGCCCGTCCGCCCCGGCGGGCCGGCGATCCGGGTGCCAGCGCTTGGCGAGCGCCCGGAAGGCGGTCGTGACCTCCGCCGGCGACGCGTCGGGCCGGACGCCCAGCACGTCGTGCGGATCGACAGGCGATCCCCCGCTCACGCCGCCATCGTCGCACGGCGTGCCGGGCGGCGACACGATCGCCGTGCGCGGGACGGCGTATGCCGTTCACGGCGGCGTCTTGCGTGGCCGGTAGGTTGATGCGCGCCCCCCGACCGGGGGGCTCTCCCCGTCCTCCACCCAGCACCAGACACATGATCAAGGACCTCAAGGAATTTCTGTTCAAGGGCAACCTCGTCGACCTGGCGGTCGCGGTCATCCTCGGCACGGCGTTCGGGGCGGTCGTCTCCGCCCTCGTCGACTCCGTGCTGATGCCGATCATCGCGGCGATCGTCGGCAAGCCCTCGTTCAACGACATCGTGATCTCGCTCAGTGACACCGACATCAAGATTGGCGTGTTCCTGACGCAGCTCGTCAACTTCATCATCATCGGCACGGTCCTGTTCTTCATCGTCCGCGCCATCTCGCGGATCATGAAGAAGGAGGAAGTGGAAGCCGGCCCGTCGGAGGAGGTCGTGCTCCTCACCGAGATCCGCGACGCCCTCTCGCGTCGCTGACCCACCCGTGACCCCGGTGACCGCACCGGTCGTGCTCCCGCCGGGGACCGCGACCGCCGGTCACCGGCGACGGGCGCAGGGCGGGCCGCATTGTCGCCACGGACCGCCTCGGCGGCCCACCGGACGACACGGCGCGCCCCGCAGGCCGTTCACCGCTCGGCGGACCCGCCACCCAGGGCGCGCGGCTCGGGAACCACCGCCGCCGGCTCCAGGTCCTCGAGCAGCCGCAGCACCTCGGGCGTGCGGCCGTCCTCCACGAGCAGCGCCCCGCCGGGCCAGTACGGGCTCGTCGTGTCGGTCGCACCGACGATCAGCGGCTCGTGGACCCAGCAACCGCTGTTCCACAGCCACGGGCCATCGGGATCGGGGCGCCACCGCTCCAGGGCCTCGGCTCCGTCGAGCGGCCCCAGACGGTGCACGTGGCCGAAGAGCACGTGGCGCGCCCGGCTCGCCACTCCCAGGTCCTCCGCCACCCGTTGCATGGCGACGAGCCCACCACGACCGAGCCGCCGCTCCAGGAACTCGTGGCCGACGAGGGGCACCAGATCGCCGCCGAACCGCGCCGCGCTCCCGTCACCGGACGAGAAGACGGCCTTCCCGAGCGCGCGCGCGAGGCCGGTCACCCGCTGGACCCCGTCCTCGAACCCCGGAGGCAGGTCCCCGACGACGCGGGCCGCCGCCGCCACCGACGCCGAGAGACTCGCCTCGTATGCCTCGGCGCCGGTCGAGGCCTGCCGGGCGGCGCGCGAGATCGCCGCGACCGGTCCGACCGCCATGTTCACGTCGGCGTAGTGGCCGTGGTGGGCGTACACCCCGTCGGTGAGCCACACGCCGGGGTAGTGGACGCGGATCCGGGGCCGTGACGGGCCGGACGCGAGGGCCTGCGTGAGCTCCAGCAGCAGGACGGTCGCGTCGTGGGGCACCGCCCCCGAGTCGCCCAACGGCAGGCCGGCATCGCGGCGCGACCGGACCCAGCCCCGGACCAGGGCGTGGTCGTGGTTGCCGGGGACGACCACGATCTCGGCGTCACCCACCGCCGCACCGATCCGCTCCAGCAGCGGCAGAGCGACCGTCATGGCGCCGGCGGTCCGGCCCTCGAGCAGCTCGACGACGTCACCGAGCAGCACCAGGCGATCGACGTCGGCGAGCCGTTCGAGCAGCCGGTCCAGCACCGCGGGGCGCCGCAGGACATCGCGGCCGCCGCGCGACCCGAGGTGGAGGTCGGAGATGACGAGCGTCCGCAGGGCCCGGACACTAGTACCATCGCCATCTCGATGGCCAAGCAGCAGCAGCGTCAGATGCGGATCGAGCAGCGCGGCGGCATGGCCGCGATGCAGGACCTCGAACGACGCTCCGACGAGGAGCTCCAGCGCGAGACCCGCAATCGCGCGGCCGCGCTGTCGATCCTGGGCAGCCGCGCCGCCGAGCGGTACGACGCCGCCGCCGCGCGCCAGTACTTCAAGCAGGCCGTCGCCGCGGCCCGCCCCCAGGAGCGCCCGCAGATCCGCCGGATGGCCGAGGCCGCGCTCGCGATGGCCGAGCGGCGCGGCGGCGACCTGCGCAAGGCCGCCGAGCGACTCGGCCAGGAGGCCCCTTCGCGCCGGCAGCTGCTGCTGCTGCAGTTCAGCAATATCGTGTTCCCGCCCCGGAGCGCGGGCGGGCTGCGCCGCACCGCCGGCATCCTCGTCCTGATCCTGTTGCTCCTGGCGTTGATCGGGATCGGCACGCTGATCACGACGCTGATCGCGCTCCCGTTCGGCGGGCTCGACGGCATCGCATCCGACATCTCGATCGGCGTGCTGCTGACGATCGGCTTCCTCGTCTGGCTCGTGATGTTCGGCCGGCGCCGTCAGCGCCGCGCCCAGGAGACCCGCGCCAAGCAGGCCGCCGACGCCCGCCAGCCGGCCAACCGCTCCGCCCGCCGGCGCGGCTGACCCCGCGCTCCGATCGGGGTTGCGCCACGATCGTCCGCAACCGTCACATTCCGGGCGCTCCACACGGTAGCCTCGGACCGTGAACGACCCGTCCGGGACACTGGAGACCGCACGTCTCGGCCTCCGGCCGATGGGCGCCGGGGATTTCCACGCGCTCCTCCAGGGCCTGCAGGACCCGGACCGTCCGTGGACCGCCGGCTACCCGATGGACGAGAGCCTCGTCTCGGCGGCGATGGTGCAGGGGCGCGGCGGTCCGTGGACGCAGTACCAGGTGCTGCTGTCCGACGAGGGCGTCGTGATCGGCGACCTGACGTTCCTCGAGCCGCCCGGCACGGACCGGATCGCGCTCATCACCTTCGCGATCGCCCCCGAGCGTCGCGGCAACGGCTACGCGACCGAGGCGCTGCGCGCCGTCGTCGAGTGGGCCCGTGGCCGCAGCGACATCCGCGGGCTCCGTGCCGACACCGATCTGGTCAATCCGTCGAGCCACCACGTGCTGCGGGCTGCCGGGCTCGACGTGGTCCAGGACGACGGTGACCGCCAGCTCTACGAGCTGCGGTGGGAGCGACGCGAGCGGATCGTGCGCGCGTCGCTCGTGCGCTGACGGGCCAATGCCCGTCAGCCCTTCTTGATCGTCGCCTTCGTGATGACGACCGGACGGGACGGCGGACCGTCACCCTGCGGAGCGTCGGTGCCGATGTCGGAGATCCGATCGACGGTGTCCATGCCCTTCGTGACCTTGCCGACGATCGCGTAGTCGGGCGGCAGGCCGGTGTCGTCGCCGGTGACGACGAAGAACTGGCTGCCGGACGTCCCGGCGGGCTCGTTCCCCGCCTTGGCCATCGCGACCACGCCACGGGTGTAGGACGCGCCGGACGGCGGCTCCTCCTCGACCTGGTAGCCGGGGCCACCCGATCCGGTGCCCTCCGGGTCGCCGCCCTGGATCACGAACCCGGACGCGATCCGGTGGAAGCCCAGTCCGTCGAAGAACTTGGCGCGGACCAGCGACGCGAACGACGCCGCCGTCTTGGGCTGTGCCTTCGTGTCGAGCTCGATCTCGAACGCGCCGCACGACGTCGTGACGGTGACCGTCCACGCACCGCTGAGCGTCGCCGGCGACGGCTTCGGAACGTCGGGCTCGTCACCGCGCGGCTCGGCCTCCTCGACCTCGCGACAGGTGCCCTTGTCGCCGGTCTCGGCGTCGGCGGGATCGGCTGCGGTCGTGGCGGTGGTGCTCGCGGCGGTCTCCGTCGTCGTGGCGTTGACGAACGCCTCGCGATCCGCGTCGCCACCGTCGTCGTCACCGCAGGCGGCGAGTCCGGGGACGATCGCCGCCGCGAGCAGCAGCGGCAACAACGGGCGGGGAAGGCTCAGGCGCGACACGTCGCGCACGATAGTGGCTCACCGCCGACCGATGCGCCCGTCACGGGCCCGAGCGCCGCGCGCCGTCCGGTCGGCGTCCCGGCCGCGCGGCCCGGACGCGAGTCGTTGCAGCCGCACACGCAGGCGGAGGGTCGCCCCGCCGCGCGGCGCGCGATACTCGCCGCGTGAGCTCCGGTGCGCCTGCCGGGCACGTCGGCGCGACGACCGCGCCACGCGCCGTGGTCCTCCTCGTCAACCCCGCCGCCGGCGGCGGCCGTGCCCGTCGGGTCCTGGGACTCGTCGAGGAGCGGCTGCGCGACCGGGGCCTGGCCCACCGAACCCACCACACCCGCTCGGTCGCCGACGTCGCGACGACCGTGACGGCGGCGCTCGATGCGGGCGAGATCCCCGTCGCCGTCGGCGGCGACGGGATGATCCGCCTCGTCGCCGACGCGGTGTCCTCGCGCCCCGGCACGCTGATCGGCATCGTCCCCGCCGGCCGTGGCAACGACCTGGTCCGGTTCCTGGGGCTGCCCCGCGACCCCCGTGCGGCCGCCGACGCGCTCGTCGACGGCGTGCCATGGGCGATCGACACCGGATCGGTCCGGGACGCCACCGGCGGGGAGCACACCTTCCTGTCGATCGCGTCGTGCGGGTTCGACTCGGAGGCGAACCGGATCGCCAACCGCGCCCCCGCACGCCTCGGCGGGCTGACCTACGTGTGGGGCATGCTCGGCTCGCTCGCCCGTCTGCGCACCGTGCGCTACGCGCTGACCTTCGACGGGCGGGAGACCGTCCACCACGGCCTGACGGTCGCGGTCGCCAACGCCGGCACCTACGGTGGCGGGATGCGCCTGGCGCCCGACGCGTCCGTGACCGACGGGCAGTTCGACGTGATCCTGCTGCACCGCCACGGCGGCGGTAGCGCCCCGGTCGGGCTCACGGACCGTCTGCGCCTGGTCCGACGGTTGCCCGACCTCTTCCGCGGCACGCACGTCACGTTGCCCGATGTCGTCGTGCGGCGTGCCTCGACCGTGACCGTCGACGCCGACGAGCGGTTCGAGGTGTTCGCCGACGGCGATCTCGTCGGCCGCCTGCCGGTGACCATCGCCGTGCGGCCACGCGCGTTGCGCCTGCTCGTGCCCCCGCGCCACCACCCGCCGGAAGGCACCCGATGAGCCCCACCACGCGTCGCTGCGTCCCCCTGCCGCTCGCCGTCGGGACCGCCCGTGCGTCGGGACGGCTCGCCCGCGCCGCCGGCCGCGGCGGCACGAGCCTGCCCGGCAAGATCCTCACCCGCCTGTCGCCCGACGCGATCTCGCGGATGGCGTCGCGGCTGCCGGAGGGCAACGCGATCCTCAGCGCCACCAACGGCAAGACGACGACCGCCGCGCTCCTCGCGTCGATCCTCGAGCGGCACGGCACGACGCTCGTCCACAACCGTCACGGCGCGAACATGGCCGGCGGGATCGCGGCGACGCTGCTGCAGGAGTGGCGTGGCGGACGGCCGACCGGCGAGCTCGGGCTGTTCGAGGTCGACGAGTTCTGGCTCGGCGGGCTCGTCGACGCGCTCCGCCCCCGCGCGCTGCTGCTGGCCAACCTCTTCCGCGACCAGCTCGACCGCTACGGCGAGCTCGAGGCGATCGCCGCACGGTGGCGGGCGATCGTCGCCGCCGAGCCGGCCGACGGGTTCCGGCTCGTCCTCGGCGCCGACGACCCTGCGGTAGCCGACCTCGGCCTGGACCGCGAGGGCGCGGTGTACTTCGGCGTGCAGGACACGTCGGTGGCGCTGGAGGGCGTGGAGCACGCCGCCGACGCCACGACCTGCCGGGTCTGCGGCGGCTCGTACGCGTACACCGCGGCGTTCGTCGGGCACCTCGGCCACTACGCGTGCCCGGCGTGCGGCAACCGCCGTCCCGATCCACAGGTGACCGCCGAGCGGGTCGTCCTGGACGGGACGCGCGGCGCGCACGTCACGATCGCGCTGCCGGACGGTCGGATCGACGTCCACCTGCGCCTGCCCGGTCTCTACAACGTCTACAACGCGCTCGCCGCCGCCGCGCTCGCCCACGTGCTGGGCGTGCCCGCTGCGACGATCGCCGCCGGGCTGGAGTCGACGGCGGCCGCGTTCGGCCGCGCCGAGACCGTGACCGTCGACGGGCACGACGTGCAACTGCTGCTCG
>JBFWKS010000071.1:0-15323 GCA_050252545.1 Solirubrobacteraceae bacterium | reverse complement strand
CCGGCGCCGGTCACGGCCGACGCCGGTGAGTTCTTCCGGGCCAAGTGGGCCGCGGAGTTCGCCACCACGTGACATCGCGGTGGGCGGCCCGGAGCGATCCGGGCCGCCCACCCATTCTGAACCCGATCCTTCAACGGAACGACACCCCGATGACAGTCGACGACCCGACGGTGACCCGGCCCGCGACCTCGCCCGCCGGAGAGCCCCCGAGCGCCTCCGATCCGGCCCCGCCCCCGGGCGCCGGCCGAGGCCTCCAGTTCCTCTCGCGCTACGGCGTGATCGTGGCTTTCGCCCTGATCATCGTCATCTTCAGCATCGCGCGTCCCGAGACGTTCCCCACCACGGAGAACCTCCAGGCCATCCTGGCCAACGCGGCGGCCGCGATGATCATCGCCACGGGACTCACCGTGCTGCTGGTCATCGGCGACTTCGACCTGTCGTTCGGATCGATGATCAGCCTCGCCGGCGGTGCGGCGGTGATCCTCATGGCCAACCACGACGTGGCCTGGCCACTGGCCCTGTTGGCCGGCGTCCTCCTGGGTGTCGCCGCGGGTACGGTCAACGGCATCCTCACGGCGTACTTCGGAGGGTCGTCGTTCATCATCACCCTGGCGATGGGCACCGTCCTCACCGGGGTCGAGTTCGCCATCACGTCCCAGAAGACCATCTTCGAGGGCGTCGACCCGAGCTTCGCGAGCATCGCCCAGAACGAGTTCCTCGGCCTGAGCAACATGTTCTGGATCGCCGCGGCGATCGCGGTCATCCTCTGGCTGTTCCTCGACAAGACCGAGGCCGGCCGGTACATGTACGCGATCGGTGGCAACCCCGAGGCCGCGCGCCTCGCGGGCATCCGGACCAAGTTCCTGCGCCTGGTCGCGTTCGTCATCGTGGCGGTCGCCGCGGCCATCGTCGGTCTGTTGCTGTCGTCCAACTCCGGGTCGTACTCGCCGAGCTTCGGCACGTCGTTCCTGCTCCCGGCGTTCGCCGCGGCGTTCCTGGGATCGGCGATGCTCAGGCCCGGGCAGTTCAACATCCCCGGCACCGTCATCGGCGTGCTCTTCCTGGGCGTCGTCCAGACCGGCCTGACGATGCTGAACCTCGAGACGTTCGTCATCAACCTGGTCCAGGGCGCGATCCTGATCGCGGCCGTCCTGCTCAGCCGGCTCGGGGAGCGGGCGACATGACCCCGGGCGAGCAGCTGCTGCAGGTCCGCGGCGCCTCCAAGCGGTACCCCGGGGTGCTCGCCCTCGACGGCGTGGACGTCGACCTGCGGGCCGGTGAGGTCCTCGGTCTCCTCGGCAAGAACGGTGCCGGAAAGAGCACGCTCATCAAGATCCTGGCCGGGGCGGTGCAGCCCAACGACGGCGAGATCCGCCTGGACGGCAAGCCGGTCTCGATCGACTCGCCGCAGCACGCCACGGAGCTGGGGATCGCGGTCGTCCACCAGGAGCTGGCCGACGTCCCCAACCTGTCGGTGGCCGAGAACATCGAGCTCGGCCTGGGGTACCCGCGCCGGCTCGGCGTGTTCGTCGACCAGCGCGGGCTGCGTCGCAAGACGCTCAAGATCCTGGAGCGGCTCGGCGTCCGCGCCAACCCGGCGACGCTCGTCGAGCACCTGTCGATCGCCGAGCGTCGGATGGTGATGATCGCCCGCGGACTGGCCGCGAACGCCCGGATCCTCGTGCTCGACGAGCCGACGGCGTCGCTGTCGGACGAGGAGATCGATCACCTCCACACGACGATCGGGTCGCTCGCGGCCGACGGTGTCGCGGTGGTCTACGTGACCCATCGGCTGGCCGAGGTCTTCAAGATCACCGATCGGATCACCGTCATGCTCGGCGGCCGCACGGTCTTCGACAGCCCGACGTCGGCCGTGACCTCGCGGCAGCTCATCGATCAGATCACGGGCGGACTCGGCGAGGCCGGGATCACCGAGGAGCGGATCGCCCCCGTCGTCGACCCCGACGCCGAGGAGATCCTCCGCACCGAGGGGCTCTCGCGCGAGGGCCACGTCGAGGATGCCAACCTGTCCCTCCGCCGGGGCGAGATCCTCGGCATCGCGGGCCTCGTCGGCGCCGGGCGGACCGAGCTCGTGCGGTTGATGTTCGGCGCGGACCGGGCGACGTCCGGACGCGTGTTCGTCAACGGGAGCGAGGTCCGGCTGCGGACCCCGCGCGACGGCATGCGGGCCGGGATCGCCCTGCTGCCGGAGGATCGCCGCCACCAGGGCAACGTCCAGGCGTTCTCGATCCGGCAGAACATCACCCTGCCCGGGCTCAAGCGGTTCCGTGGCGTGGGCGCCGTGCCGATGCCGAGCACCTCGCAGGAGCGTGCCGCCGCCCACGACCTGGTCGAGCGGTTGCAGATCAAGGTCGCCAGCGTGGAGGACCCCGTCTCGACGCTGTCGGGCGGCAACCAGCAGAAGGTCGTCCTCGCCAAGTGGCTGGACTCCGGGTCGGACGTCTTCATCTTCGACGAGCCGACCCACGGCATCGACGTGGGCGGCAAGGAGGAGGTCTACCGGCGGATGCGTGAGCTGGCCGCCGCCGGCAAGGGCGTGATCTTCATCTCTTCCGAGTTCTCCGAGCTCATCGGGATCTGCAACCGGATCGTCGTCATGCGCGAGGGTCGTCTGGTCGCCGAGCTCGAGGGCGAGGGTCTCGACGAGGGTGCCCTCGTCGAAGCCTGCTACGAGCACTAGGCGGGACCGGCGGCGCACATGCCACCGGTGGCCCCCACATCCCTGAGCGTCCGCGTCGGAGTGGCGTGGACGCCTCGGGGGGCCGACCTGCGGGACGGGACCTACCGGCGACTGGTCGAGGCCCTGGAGCGCATCGGCTACGACTCGATCTGGCTGGCCGACACGGCGGCCCTGGAGGGGGTCGCGCCGCTTCCGGCCCTCACCGCGGCGGCGCTCTGGACCGAGCGCCTCAAGCTCGGGACCGGCGTGCTGGTGCTGCCACCACGCAACGCCGTGCTGCTCGCCCGCGAGCTGGCGACGCTCGACGTCCTGTCCGGGGGCCGGCTGCTGCCGGCCGGAGGCCTCGGGATCGCCGCCGGCCCCGAGCGCGACGCCCTCGGCGTCCCCCGCGGGGAGCGGGTGGCGCGACTCGAAGAGGTCGTGACCGTCGTCAAGGCGCTGTGGACGGGGGATCCGGTGACGTTCGACGGCCGGTTCTGCGCGCTCGACGGCACGGTCATCGCGCCCGTCCCGCACCGTCGTCGGCTCGAGCTCTGGCTCGGGGGCACCGCCCGACCGGCGCTCGAGCGCGTGGGGCGGATCGCCGACGGGTGGCTGGCGTCGTTCATCGGTCCCGAGGACTTCGCACGCGCGGTCACGGTCATCCGGCGGTCCGCGGACGAGGCGGGCCGTTCGATCGACCCCGACCACTACGGCACCACCGTGCACGCCGTCCGGACGGCCGGCGAGCTCGGTGACGCCCACCGACGCCTCCTCGGCCTGGCCCCGAACGTCGCGCCCGAGGATCACGTCGCGGTGGGCGCAGCCGCGCTCCGCGAGCTCCTGGAGCGGTTCATCGTCGGAGGCGCAACGAAGTTCGTCGTCGTGCCGGTGGCAGACGACCCGATCGGCTGGCTCGAGGAGCTCTACGACGAGGTCGTCGCGCCGCTCGAGGCGGCCGGCGGACCGGGCCCCCGATGACCGCCGCCGAGCCCTACGCGGCGCTCGCGGGGTACCGCCTGCCCGGAGCGACGGTCGAGCTCGGGCCCCACACCGCCTGGCTGTGGTCGCACTCCATCCTCGCCGAGCCGGTCGCGGGCGAGGCCGAGCCGACCGTCGGCTGGCTTCTCGCGATGCAGGGACTGGGCCTGCCGCTGGACGACCTCTTCGCGCTCGTCGACGCCGACGCCCGCACCGGCGTCGTGCTCGGCGAGGCCGAGCTGGAGTTCGGGCCACCGCTCCGCGTGGGGGAGCGGTACCACGCCACGGCGACCATCGTCGACGTGGTCCGCAAGACGGGCGTGCGCGCAGGGACCTTCGACCGACTGCGCCTGCGGATCGTGCTCCACGACCTCGAGGACGTGCCGGTGTTCACCCTCGTCAACCACCTCGTCTTCCCAAGGGCGGACCGATGACCGGTGCGCCGCCACGGATCGGGGAGCTGCTGCCGACCGTCGTCGTCGACGGGGTCGACCCGGCTCGGATGCTCGTCGTCGCCGCGTTGCTCGACGACCCGGTCCCGATCCACTACGACCCGGCGGCGGCCGAGGCGATGGGCGGGGCGGGGCGCACGGTCAACCAGGGGCCGCTCGCCCTCGGATACCTGGGCCGGATGCTGCGGGAGTGGACGGGCGACCGGGCGGCATTGCGGAGGCTGCGCTGCCGGCTGCACGCCAACGTCTTCGCCGGCGATCGCCTCGAGTGCGGGGGCGAGGTCACCGCCTTCGACCCCAGGTCGGGGATCTGCGCGGTTGCGGTGTGGGTGCGGCGCGACGGCTCGGACGTGTTGTCGGGAACGGCCGAGGTGGGGTTCGCCGCCGAGGGGATCCCGGGATGAGGATCGGGTGCGTCGTCGATACCCATGACCGGCTGGCCTGGCGCAACCGGACGTCGCCCTGCGACGCCGCCGATGCCCTCGAGGCGGTGATCGACGAAGCCCTCGCGGTGGAGCGCGCCGGATTCCACGGCGTCATGGTCCCCGACCGTCACGGGATCGCGGAGTGCTTGTTCCCGGGACCCGAGCAGCTGCTGACGATCCTGGCACGGGAGACCGAGCGGGTCGCGATCGGCACGTTCACCTCGATCGCGACGCTGACGCACCCGCTCAAGGTCGCGGAGCACCTCGCGGTCGTCGACCAGCTGTCGCGCGGCCGCCTGTTCGCGACCGTTTCGCGAGGCTTCCTGCCGTCGTTCTGGCGGCAGTTCGGCGTGCCGCAGGACCGGCTCCTCGGGCGGTTCAAGGAAGCGGTCGCGGTGTGGCAGGCCGCCTTCGCGGGTGAGCGGTTCGACTTCGCCGGCGCGCACTGGACGGTCGAGGACGGACTGCTGGCCCCGCCGCCGTACCAGGACGGTGGGTGGCCGATCTGGGGCGGGGGCAACGCGGCGGTCGCCGCGATCCGGCGAGCCGGGGACTTCGCCTCCGCCTGGACGTGCGATCCCGGACCGCTGGACCCGGCGACCTGGGCGGAGCACGCCGGCGCCTACCGGGAGCGCGCGCGAGCGAACGGCAAGGAGCCGTTCGTCGTGCTGATGCGCGACGCGTGGGTCGGCGACACGGTGGAGGCGGCGTTCGCCGCCGCCGGCCCGCGGCTGCTCAAGGAGACCCGCTACTACCTGCAGCACGGAACGTACGCCCACCATCCGGGGTTCACGCGACCGGAGGACGCGACCGTGGAGCGGCTCGCCGAGCACGTCGTCGTCGGCGATGCGCAGCGGTGCCGGGAGCAACTCGAGCGGTTCGGGCGGGACTTCGGGATCGACTACGTCGTCGTGCGCCTGCGGTTCCCCGGCGGGCCTGACCATGCCGAGGTCCTCGAGCAGGTCGCCCGCTTCGGCGAGGAGGTGGTCGCGCCGGTCCACGCGGCGGCGCCGCCCGGCGACCACCCGGCGATCCCGTCGGGCGCGCGGTGGTGAGCGCGCCGGTCGAGGTTGACGTGGGCGCCCCACTGGGTAGGATGTGGGAACAAACGACCGTTTGATTGAGGAGCTTGTCTTGAAGTACGACGTGATCGTGGTGGGCGCAGGAACCGCGGGCCTGGTGTCCGCCTCCCTGTTGGCGCTGCAGGGTAAGAAGGTCGCGCTGATCGAAAAGCACAAGTACCTCGGCGGACGGGCCATGGAGCACCGCTTCCGTGGGCACCAGATCGGACTCGGTTCGCACCTGGTCGAGGATCCCGGCGACAGCCTGACCCGGGTGTGCGAGCTCATGGGCATCACGCTCCAGCACAGCGAGCGCAGCGACTCGATGCCGTTCTGGGACACGGACCGCTGGGGACCGATCCAGGAGCAGTACTCGGGCGAGGCGAAGAAGGGCCTCAAGCGGTGCATCGATGCGCTCGTCGAGACGCCGTACGAGGACCTCGACCGGCTCGACCACCTGCCGCTCCGCGAGTGGATGGGGCGCTACACCAAGGAGGAGGGTGCCTACCTGGTGTGGGAGGCGATCTCGATCCTCGAGCAGATCACCGACAAGTGGCACGACCACTCGGCGTCGGAGAATCTCTACACGCGCAAGATGCACTACGAGATGAAGCGCACCGCCGGCTACTCGTTCTGGCCGATGGGGGGCTGGGAGAAGCTCTGGAAGGACATGGCCGCCAAGTTCGAGGGCCTCGGCGGCGAGGTTCGGCTGCAGTCCACGGTCAAGCGGGTCGACGTCCGTGACGGCAAGATCGTCGGTGTCACCCTCCGCGATCGCGATCGTCCCGAGGAGGACGACGAGGGCGAGTTCCTCGAGGCCGACCAGGTCGTCATCAACGCGCCCGTCTGGGACCTGGCGAAGCTCTTCGATCCCGGCGTCCTGCCGTTCAACCTGCTCCAGCGGATCCAGATGCTGGCCGACAACCGCAACAAGGCCTGCTGGCTCGGCTACTGGATCGCGGCCAAGGAGCCGGTGATCGCGATGTCCGAGCGCGAGATGGCGTCGTTCCAGTCCACGCCGCGCGCCGGCCTCGGGGGCTTCACGCTCAACTTCACCGGCTACGACCCCTCCGTCTCGCCGTCGGGCGAGTACCTCACGTGCGTCGGGGCGGCCTTCGACGCCACCCAGCACTACGGCGACAAGGCCTGGATCGATCGCAAGTTCCACGAGTTCTGGCTCGACATCGAGGAGATGATGCCCGCGTCCAAGGGCGCGCTCTGGAAGAAGCCCCACCTCGTCACCACCTACGGCGTGATCAACAAGCCGGGCCTCGTCGGCGCGGTGCGCCCGGACGCCGAGGTCCGCGAGATCGAGGGCCTGTACCTCACCGGCGACACCACCCGCAGCCGTGGGATCGGGATCGACAAGGCGGCCCGCTCCGGCATCCAGTCCGTCGAGGCGATGGTCGGCCGGTTGCCGGAGTTCGCGGAGACCGTCCGGTACTAGTGATGGTCGGGGGTCGGTTGGAGGGGCGCGTCGCCCTGGTCACCGGGGCGGCGCAGGGGATCGGCCGCGCGGTCGCCGGTCGCCTGGCGTCCGAGGGCGCGGCGGTCGTGGTCAACGACCTCCGGGCGGAGGCGTGCGCCGTCGCCGTCGACGAGATCGTCGCCGCAGGTGGGCACGCCGCGCCGGCTCCAGCCGACATCGGTGCCGACGGGGCCGCGGCGGAGGTCATCGCCGCGGCCACCGCGGCGTTCGGCACGCTCGACATCGTCGTCAACAACGCGGGGATCACCCGGGACGCCCCGATCCACCGGATGACCGACGAGCAGTGGGATGCGGTCCACCGGATCGCGCTCTGGGGCACGTTCGCGCTGCTCCGTGCGGCCGCGCCGGTGCTCCGGGGCGACGGAACGGCGACCCACCACCGCAAGATCGTGAACATGGCGTCGGCCGTGGGCGTCCATGGGGCGCCGGGCACGGCGAACTACTCGTCGGCGAAGGCCGGGGTCATCGGGCTGACCAAGACGGCGGCGCGCGAGTGGGCCCGCCACCGGATCAACGTCAACGCCGTGGCGCCGGGACTCATCGACGGCACCGGCCTGTCGGCCGACAAGCCCCCGGAGCTCATCGCGCAGGTGGCGGGGCACGTGCCGCTGGGACGTGCCGGCACCCCGGACGACGTGGCGGGGGCCGTCGCGTTCCTCGCGTCGCCCGACGCCGACTACGTCACGGGGCAGGTCCTGGAGATCCATGGCGGGCTCGAGGTCCTGGCGTAGCCATGGTCGCCGTCGCCTCGCACGGCGCGACGACCACGCCGTGCCCGCCCGCACGGGTGGGGTCGGCGCGTCCACCTCGATCCAACCAATCGGTCGGTAGATTTCTCGTCCCGATTCGTCTAGGCTGACCACGATGCTCACCTACACCACCGACGGCCCGATCGCCTGGGTCGTGATCGACCGTCCCGAGCGCATGAACGCGATGCCGCGTCCCTTCTGGGCCCGGCTGCGTGAGGTCATGGACCGGGCGGATGCCGACCCCGAGGTCCGGGTCGTCGTCTTCCGGGGCGCGGGCCGCTGCTTCTCGGTCGGCGGGGACATCGAGGGCTTCGCCGAGATCGGTGACGTCGCCGACCGCCGGGCGTACCTCGACGATGCGATGGCTGCGTTCCGCGCCGTCGAGAACGCCTCGGTGGCGACCATCGCGGCGGTCCACGGGTACGCGCTCGGCGGTGGCTGTGAGCTGACGCTCGTCTGCGACATCGTCGTGGCCGACGAGACGGCGCGGTTCGGCATGCCCGAAGCCGCCGTCGGGCTCGTCCCGGGCCTCGGGATCGTCCGCGGTCACGCGCACCTCAACCTGCACTGGATGAAGTACCTCGTCCTCACCGGTGAGTCGCTCGGCGCGCAGGACGCGCGCATCGCGGGGCTCGTCAACGAGGTGGTCCCCGAGGGCGAGCACGTGGCACGCGCCGAGGAGCTCGCCCGCAAGGTGGCCGCGAAGGCGCCGCTGGCGGTGGCGGTGGGTAAGCGCGTCCTCGGGCGCGACCGCGACGAGGGATTCGGGTATGGAGTCGAGGCGGTCGCCTTGCTCCAGGGAACTGCTGATCACGCCGAGGGCATCGCCGCCTTCGGAGAGCGGCGTACGCCGCGGTTCGAAGGACGTTAGGAAGACATGGGAGCATCTGACATGACGGCACGGCCCGCGACGGGCACCGACGAGCGGCTCGATCCCGTCGAGGACCTTCGGGCCCGCCGGGCCGAGGCGCGTCTCGGCGGTGGGGAGCGGCGCATCGCGCGGATCCACGACTCCGGCCGGCTGACCGCGCGCGAGCGGATCGACCTGCTCATCGACCCCGGTTCGTGGATGGAGCTCGGCATGCTCGCCGAGCCCGAGATCCGTCGCGAGGACATCCCCACCACGGGCGATGCGATCGTGACCGGACTCGCCACGATCGGGGGCCGCAAGGTCGCGATCCTCGCGATCGACGCCACCGTGATGGCCGGCACGACGGCGCCGGTGAACATGCGCAAGCAGAACCGCGTCGCCGAGTGGGCGGGCCGCAAGGGCTTCCCGTTGATCTGCCTGAGCGACAACGACGGTGGGCGTGTTCCCGACCTGCTCGGGTGGCGCTTCTCGGGCGTTCCGTTCGACTTCACGACCTTCCTCCAGTCCCCGGACGGCTGCGCGGCGATCCCGCGCGTCACCGCCGCGCTCGGGCCGAGCTACGGTGACGCCGCGCTGCACGCCGCGATGGGCGACCTCGTGGTGATGCAGAAGGACACCGCGATCGCATTGTCGGGCCCGCCCGTCATCAAGGCGGCCATCGGTGAGGACGTCACCGGCGAGGAGCTCGGCGGTCCCGACGTCGCCGCCGGGACCAACGGCTCGGCGCACCTCGTCGTCGACACCGAGCACGACGCGTTCGACAGGATCAAGCGGTTCCTGTCCTACCTCCCCGACTCCGGTGCCCTGCCGGCACCGACGGTCGCGCCCCGCGAGCCCGCCGTCGATCCGACGACGATCGGCGACCTGGTGCCCCGGTCCCGCCGCCGTGGGTACGACGTGCGGCGCGTCATCGACGCCGTCGTCGATGCCGAGTCGTTCTTCCCATGGGGCGAGCGTTACGGTCCGAATCTCGTGACGGGGCTCGCCCGTATCGAGGGGCAGACCGTGGGTGTCGTCGCCAGCCAGCCGATGCATCTCGCCGGCGTCCTGGACGTGCCTGCGCTGCGCAAGGAGGCGCAGTTCATCGACCTGTGCGACCGGTTCAACGCCCCGCTGGTGTTCCTGCAGGACGTGCCCGGTCTGATGATCGGTACCCAGGCCGAGAAGGCGGGGATCCTCGCGGGGTACGACCAGGTCGTGACCCGCCTGGCCCGGGCCAAGGTCCCCAAGATCGCCGTGATCATGCGCAAGGCGTTCGGCGGTGGACACATCGCCCTCGGCGGACGTCCGGTCAACCCGGACCTGCTCGTGGCATGGCCGTCGGCCGAGATGGGCTTCATGGAGCCGGCGACCGGTGTGCGTACGGTGCATCGCCGGGCGCTCGAGGCGCTGCTGGAGTCCGAGGGCGAGGAGGCCTACAAGGCTGAGATCGCCCGGCTCGAGGCCGAGTGGGGCGCGGAGTCCGAGCCCTGGGAGGCCGCGCGGAACATCATCCTCGACGACATCATCGAGCCGGCCGAGACCCGCAGGATCATCGCCACCGCAATCGACTTCGCGTGGGGCACCGGCCCGCGCGTCAGCCCCTACGGAGCCTAGGAGACGTCATGGCCGACATCAACGCCCACATCACCGGAACGGTCTTCGAGGTCCACGTCGAGGTCGGGGGGACCGTCGCCGTCGACGACGAGGTCATCATCCTCGAGTCGATGAAGATGGAGCTTCCGGTCGTGGCCGAGATCGCCGGTACCGTCGCCGAGATCCTCGTCGGTCCGGGTGACACGGTCGAGGCCGGACAGCCACTGTTGCGGCTCGGCTGAGTCCCCGTGCCCGGGCTCCCAGGTCCTACGCCGACGGTCGCAGGCGACCGTCGGCGGGAGCCTTGGTGAGGCGACGCCTGTGGACCGACCTGCCGGTAGGCCGGTCGAACTGCCAGAATCGCCGCTCATGAGCGGCGCGCCGAAGAAGGCAAAGGCGAAGAAGCAGCCCCCGAAGGGTGTGGAGAACGGCCGTCGCGGGGGAGATGACCGGGGCCGTCGCCGTGACGCGGAGGTTCTCGCTGCCGCCACCAAGGTGTTCCACGAGAAGACGTACGCCGACTCGTCGGTGCAGGACGTCGCGGATGAGCTGGGGATCCTCAAGGGCAGCCTCTACCACTACATCCGCACCAAGGAGGATCTGCTCAGCTGGCTCCTCGACGACGTCCACGACGACGTCGACGAGATCCTGCAGGCCGTGCTCGGGTTGGAGGAGATGGCCCCACTCGACCGGCTCGAGGAGTTCGTCCGCCGTCAGATCGCGTTCAACATCGCGAACCTGCCGCGGATCACCGTCTACTACCACGATGCGGATCAGCTCGGGGAGGAGCGGGCGGCCGAGCTCCGGCAGCGGCGGCGGCTCCACGAGCGTGCCCTGCGGGACCTCGTCCAGGCGGCGCAGGCGAGCGGTGAGGTGTCGGACGCGCTCGACGCCCGGACGCTCACCGAGTGCGTGTACGCCACGATGACCTGGGTGTACCGCTGGTACCGGCCGGGTGGCAGGGTCAGCGCGGAGCAGGTGACCGACGTGTGCACGCAGTTCGCCCTGGCGGGGCTCCGCCACGCCGGCCGCGACGCCTGAGGGCCGATCCGGCGCGATGGAGCGGATGGCCGCGGAGGCAGGGGGCTGGTGCGGCCCCGATGCATCCGTCAGCCGATACGCGGAACGCCTTCGGCCCGCAGGCCGTTGATGGCGAAGTCGGCGCCGATCCCGGCGAGCTCGTCCGGACGGATCCGCCCGCGCGGGCGATACCAGCGGTACACCCAGATGATCGATCCGAAGATGTAGTTCGACAGCACGCGGGCGCTCGCCTCGCGATTGACGGCACCGTCCTCCTGCGCCCGGCGGATCAGATCGGTCACGAAGTCCTCGTGCTTCCGACGGAGGGCGTGGATCGCGTCGCGACGCTCTTCCGACAGTCGCTCGACGTCGTGGTAGTAGACGGAGATCCGTACGAGATTGCGGGCGTTGTAGGCGATCTGCCTGCTCACGTACAGGTGCAGGCGCTCGAGTGGGCCGAGATCGGGTTCGGCTGCCACCGTCTCGAGGACCTGCTCGACCTCCTCGTGGACCTCCTCCAGCAGGCGATAGAGCAGGTCCTCCTTCGTGTTGATGTAGTGGTAGAGGCTCCCTTTGAGGATGCCCACCGCGTCCGCGACGTCCTGGACGGACGCGTTCGCATAGCCGCGCTCGTGGAACACCCGGGCGGCGGCCTCGAGGACCTCGGCGTCACGCTTGCGGGGGACCCGATCGCGTCCTCCGGGCCGCCGCACCGTCGTCCGTGGTCCCTTTCGTGCAGCGGATGTCATGGCGGGAGTCTGCCACAGACGCAGTCAGCAAACAATCTTTTGGTTGACAGCGGTACACGCCGTGGACGGCGTCCACATTCGACTTGACGCCGTGTGAGGCGGCGCCCTAGCGTGTCGCCACCAACCGATCGTTTGCTGACGCATCGATCATGAACCTCGGGAGCACCATGGGACGAATGGGGTGGACGCGGATCGCCGTGGCGACGGTACTGATGGCGTTGTCCGGCGGGGCCTTGAGCGCCTGCGGCGATGACGACGGGGGTGGGGCCACGGGGGCCACCACCGCGAGCACGGCGGCGACAGCCGGTGGCGAGGTTCAGACGCGATCGGCCGACGCCGGGAGCAAGGCGGGCGAGGGGGCGGGGTCCGTCGGCGAGATCCCCGCCGGGAAGAAGGTCGGGTTCCTGCAGATCGTGCAGGGCATCGAGTCGGCCGATCGCGTCGCGGCGCAGATCGAGAAGGCGAGCAAGGCGCTCGGCTGGGACTACGTGCTGTGCGACGCGGCCGGCGATCCGGCCAAGATGGCGACGTGCGGCACATCGCTCCTGAGTCAGGACGTCGACGTGATCTTCACGACGATCGGCGATGCCAGCACGATCGCGTCGTCGATGCGCACGGCGCCAAGCGGAAGATCCCCGTGATCGACGTCAGCGGCGAGGCGCAGGGCTTCGACGCGAACTACGCCCCCGACGACAAGACCATCGGCGACCTGCTCGCCGGAGATCTCGCCAAGCGTCTGGACAAGCTCGAGGAGAACCCGGTCGAGCTGGCCGTGTCGGCGTTCCCGCAGCCCTTTGCGCAGAAGCGGACGGACTCGCTCAAGCAGCTCGTCAAGGAGAACGACCACCTGAAGATCGTGGCGACCGCGTCGGTCGACCCGACCAACGTGATCGAGGGCAGCAAGAAGTCCGCCACCGATCAGCTCACGCAGAACCCGGGGCTCAAGGCGTTCTGGATCGACTTCGACACGGCGGGCCAGGCGATCGGCCAGCTGGTGCGCACGCGCTACGCGGGCAAGGAGTTCCCGGACCGGCCGCTCGTGGCGACGTTCCACGCCGACCTGGGCACCGTCAAGCTCATGCGCAGCGGCGCGATCGACGTCGTCGCCGACGTGGCCTACGACGCATCGTCCTGGGTCGGCGTCGACCAGCTCCTCCAGCACTGGACGCGCGACGCCCCGCTGAGTCAGGAGCGGGCCCCGGAGTACCCGGGGGCCGGGGATCTCTACACCTACCAGATCATCGACCGCACGAACCTGCCGGCCGACGGCGAGTACGCCACGCCGGAGATCGACGCAGAGGCCTACTTCATGGCCAAGTGGAAGGCCGAGTTCGGCCTTTGATCCGCATTTGCGTCGCCCGCCGGCCCGGTTGCCGGCGGGCGACTGGACTGCCAAACATTCGTTTGGTAGAACTCAGTGATGAGCATCACGGTCGGATTCCCGGGACAGATCATGCCGCCGGCGAGGCGGGCGGTCGAGCTGGCCCAGAAGGCGGAGGCCAACGGCTTCGATTCCGTGTGGTGGCCCGACCACCTGATGGGCTGGCACCCGGATTCGGTGTGGAACGAGGACTTCACGCCCTTGGCGGCCGTGCAGGACAACCCGCACATGTACTTCGAGCCGCTGACGATGATGGGCGCCGCGGGTGCGGCGACGGAGCGGGTGCGGGTCGGCACCTGCGTCACCGAGGTGATGCGGCGGCATCCGGCGATGCTGGCCCAGCACATCGTGACGGTCGATCACCTGAGCGAGGGTCGAGCGATCCTCGGTCTGGGCTCGGGCGAGCGCCTGAACGTCGAGCCGTACGGCATGGATTGGCGCAAGCCGGTCGGGCGGCTGAAGGAGGGGCTGGAGGTCATGCGCCTGCTGTGGGCGTCGGACCGTCCGGTCGACTTCCACGGCGACTTCTTCCGGCTCGAGGACGCGATCATGGGCCTGCCCACGTACCAGGGCAAGGATCCCGACATCTGGCTCGCGTCGCACGGGCCGCGGATGCTGGAGCTGGCCGGCCGCGAGGCCGACGGGTGGCTGCCGACGTTCATGTCGCCGGAGGACTACGGGTCCAAGCTCGGCACGATCCGGGAGCACGCCGAGCGCGCGGGCCGCGATCCGATGGCGATCGTCCCGTCGATGCTGGCGTACACGATGGTCGCGCCGGATGAGGAGACGCTCGATCGGCTGTGCGAGCACCCGCTCGTCCGTCTCCTTTGCGTGCTGTTCCCCGCCGAGGCGTACGCGAAGGCCGGGGCGACGCCGCCGTTCGAGGGCGGGTCCGGGTTCCACAGCTTCGTCCCGACGCGGGTGTCGCGGGAGGAGGCCGAGCGGGTGCTGTCGCACATCCCGGGGTCGATGGCGCGCAACTCGTGCCTCCACGGCACGGCGGAGCAGATCGCCGATCAGCTCCGCACGTTCGGCGAGGCCGGCATGCGTGACGTGATCCTGTGGAACATCACCGCGTTCGCCGATCCGTCGCTGGCGGGCTACTCGTTCCGCGAGATGAAGCGCGTCAAGGAGATCCTCGCCGCCGACGACCCGACCACCATCGCCTGATCCGGAACGTGACGGGAGGGGGCATGGGGATGCTCGACGTGCAGACCGACGCGGATGACGACCTGCTCGCCGACGAGGTCGTCCGCGACCCGTACGGGTACTTCGGTGCCCGGAGGCGCAGCGAGCCGGTGCAGTGGAACGCCCGTCACCGGGCGTGGATCCTGACGCGGTACGACCACGTCCAGGACGCCCTGCGTGACCCGCGGATGTCGTCCGACCGCATCCGCCCGCTGCTGGCCGACCTCGACGGTCCGCGCCGCGAGCGGATGGGGCCCGTCCTCGAGCTCATGTCGCGCTGGATGGTGGTGTCGGACGCGCCGGAGCACACCCGGCTGCGTCGCCTGGCGCACGGCGCGTTCAACCCCCGACGGGTCGCCGCGTTGGAGCCGCGGATCCGCCAGATCGCCGACGAGCTGATCGTGCGGTTCGTCGAGAGCGGTGAGACCGACTTCGTCGAGCACGTCGCGTTCCCGCTCCCGGCGACCGTGATCGCCGAGATCATGGGGGTGCCCGTGGAGGATCGCGGCCGGTTCCGGCGCTGGTCGCACCAACTCCAGGCGGTCGCGTTCGGCGGCGGGGGCGAGGGCCGGGCCGATCGTCACCGCGAGTCGCTCGCCGGGCTGGAGGAGCTGCTGTCGTACTTCGACGGCCTGATCGAGCACGCCCGGCGTCACCCCGACGACGGGACCATGATCTCGGCGTTGGCGGCGGGGGACGGCA